>NZ_DASRVN010000454.1:0-5064 GCF_035655035.1 Kribbella sp.
CGGTGACCACGAAGGACGGCAACTGGGAGATCGTCCAGGGCCTGGAGATCAACGAGTTCTCCCGCGGCAAGATCGACGCCTCCACCGCCGAACTCGCCGACGAGCGCGCCGCCGTCAAGGACCTCGGCCTGATCGGCTGACCGCCGCCGAACCCGCAGTACAGCCCCGCAGGCCCCCGGATAACCGGGGGCCTGCTGCTGTTCTCACCGCACGGTGTACGCGGCGATCACGGTTTGCGTGGTGCTGTTCCCGGCGGCGTCCGTCGCGGTGGACCGCAACGAAATGGTCGCGCCGGCGGGCGTCGGGAAGATCGCGTTCCCACCCGCGACCGGCGCCTGGCGCCAGGTGGTTCCGGCGTCGTCGGAGTACTCGATCTTCACCGTGGCCACCGGACCGCCCTTGACCTGGAACGGCAGCACCGTGACTGGCTTGCGTGTCATCGCGTTGGTCCCGTCCGCCTGCGGCCGGAAGCCGACGATGTGGATCGGGACGCCCTGCTGGTCCGCGGACGACGTGAAGGTCGCCTCCAGCTCTACCTTCGTCGAGAACGGCCACAACTGCTGCGAGCCGGTCGTCACCAGCTTGTACGACGCCTTACCGGCCGGCTGGCCCGTCACCTCGACGTAGCCGAACCGGTCGGTGGATCCGATCTCGGTCCCGTCCCGGTAGAGCTTCGTACTCGTCGGCGTCATCTCGATGGATCCGACGTGCCCGTCCGCGTCGCTGAGGCTGCCGATCCAGACACTCAGCTTGTCGGCCGATCGCGTCGCGGCGTTCACCGACGGCACGAACACGGCCGCGTTCCACCGCTCCTGGTAGTACCGGCCGGCCTGGTACGGCATCGCTCTACCCTCCAGCAGCCACTTCCCGAACGGGGCGTGACTGCCGTCGATATCCTCCTCGGTCGAGCCACCGAAGCCGTACGGCGTCTGGTCGACGTAGTACCGGATCGTCCGCGGGGGGTCGAGGCGAATAACCCGTGCCCAGCCGAAGTCGCCGTTCGGCTCGACCGGGTACAGCATCTTGTCCAGCCGCTTGCCGTCGGTGGAGTTGACCGCCGCGTCCACGGTCGCCAGGTCGGACTGCTTCACCGTCCGGTCGAACCCGGTGGGGAACTCGCCGGGGATGTAGTTCGCGATCCCGTACAGGTACGGCGTGTTCGTGAACAGCCCGTCCCCGCCGGGCACGCCCCATTGCGACGTGACATGGCCGACCATCGCGTCCGCCGTCAACTTCGGCCCGGCGCTGTAGGTGTACAGCTCGCCGGAGTTGAAGTTGAGCGAATCGTAGATGTAGGTGCCGTTCCTGATCGTCCGAAGGTACCCGATGCTCGAGTTCGCCTGCTTCGCCGCGACGTTCGGCACCGAGGTCGTGACCGCCTGCGCCAACCGGGCGTCCAGGACGACGGTCCGATCCGCGGTGAGCTGGACGCTCGGCGCGACCAACGAGAAGAACAGGTAGTCGTTGGGACTGCGCTCGAACTCCTGGAAGTTCCCGACCAGGTACTCGCCCTGCGGCACCCGGAGCGTCACGGTACCGTTCGCGTCCGGCGTCACGAACTGGAACAGGTCGTTGTCGACGCCGACCACGCTCACCGGGAAGACGACGGCCGGCGAACCATCGCGCATGATCGGCTTGACGGTCAGGTTGTACGACGGGACCTCCTTGTCGACCCCGACCGGTACGACGACGGTCTGCCCGCCACCGGTCGCCGTGATCCGCCCGCTGTACAGCCCGTCCGGCCCACCGAGCGTGGTGTCCGACGTGGCCTGCACCGACGCCGTACCACCGGCCGGAACAGTCACCGAGTCGGCGCTCAGCCTCAGCGCACCGGCCGGAGCCGCCGCGCCGCCCGGCCCGTTCAGGACCGAGGACAGCGAGAGCGTGACCGCCGTGTCGCCGAGGTTCCGGAACGAGACGTCGCGAGTGACCGGCTGGTCGTCGGTGTGCGGGTACGCCGCCTTGCCGAACGACACGCTGCCCGGCTCGGAGACCACACTCTGCTTGATCGCCGTGGTCAGGTTGATCCGCCCGGCGCCCTGCTGGAACGACGTCTGGTTGCCCGCGACCTTCGCGGACCCCATCAGCGCGCCCTTCAGCTCGGCCGGCGTCCAGGACGGGTGCTCCTGCAGCAGAATCGCGGCGGCGCCGGCAGTGTGCGGAGTCGCCATCGACGTACCGGACAGGCGCAGGTACTTGTCGCCGACCGGCTCGCCGATGGACGAGTCCTTGGACTTCGCTGCCACGATGTCGACGCCGGGCGCGGTCACGTCCGGCTTCAGGGCGCTGTCACCGGTCCGCGGGCCGCGACTCGAGAAGCCGGCGAGCTGGTCCTGCTTGTCGACCGCGCCGACGGTGAGCGCGGCGTCGGCACTGCCCGGTGACTCGATGGTCCCGTCGCCCGGACCGCTGTTGCCGGCAGCAACCACAAACAGGGTCCCGGTCTGCGCGGTCAGCCGGTTCACGGCTTCCTCGATCGGGTCGAGCTCCGGAGTGTCCGTACCACCGATGCTCAGGTTGACGATCTTCGCCTTGACGTCGGTCGCGGCCCACTCCATGCCGGCCAGCATCGCCGACTCCTGACAGCCGTAGACCTCACAGATCTTGCCGTCGTAGATCCGCGCGTCCGGCGCGACACCCTTGTACCGGCCACCGGAGGCCACACCGGTGCCGGCGATCGTCGACGCGACGTGCGTACCGTGCCCGACCAGGTCGTCGGCGGACTCGGTGGTGAAGTTCTTCTCGCCCGCGATGCGAGTCGCGAGATCGGGATGCGTTGCGTCCACGCCGGTGTCGAGGACCGCGACCGGCACATCCTTGCCGGTGTACCCGGCCTGCCAGGCGTCGGGTCCGCCGATCTGCGGCACCGACTGGTCCAGCAGAACCTTCCGCTTGCCGTCCAGCCACAACTTGCTGAAGCCGGCGGATCCGAGGAAGTTCTTCGCGCTGCTCTTACTGACCTTCATCGCGACGCCGTTGACCGACGGCAGTCGGCGCATCACCTTCGCACCGATCGGCACGGAATGCTTCGCCACCGAGCTTCCGCCGTACGTCGTGAGCACCGGGATCGTGCTGGTCGACGTGTCGTCGTACCCGTCCTTCACCAACTCGGCGACGTCGAACAGCCGGCTGTCGATCCGGCCGCCGGCGATGTCCCTGCTGACGTCGGCCGGGATCACGTACGCGTGTCCCCGGACCTGCTGCTTGACGAAGCCGACGTTCTGTCGGCCGGCGGCCGGCTCGACGGTCAGCTTGGTGATATCGCCACCGGCCAGCAGCACCCGGTCGCCGGTGATCAGCGTGACGCTGACGTTCTTACCTGCCTTAGTGACACCTGGCACTCGAACAGGTGGTTGGGCGGATGATGCGGCCGCGGGTGTCAGCACACCGGCCACCAGGCCCGCGACCGCCAGGACGGCGATCGCGGGCATTGGTCTACGCATGGATCTCGGACTCACAGGGGCCTCCCCAGAAGGCGGTTGTCGGCGCACCCCCTAAACGTGCAAACCGGTGTCCGAGGTTGCGTCCTCAACGCAGTACGTAGGCCTTGTGTACGGTGACGTCCGTTGCGTTCCCGGATCCGTCCACCACGTGCGACCGCAACGAGACCGACTGCCCGGCTGGGGTCGGGAAGATCGCCTTGTAGCGGCCGTGCCCGATCGGCAGGATCGCGGCGGCGTGCCAGGTCTTGCCGTCGTCACCGGACACCTGGATGGTGACCTTCCGGATCGCCGGCAGTGCCATGCCCAGTTGTGGATCCACGACGACCGGCAGCACCGTGACCGGCTTGCGGTCGGTGACGTTGTGGTCGTCGACCTTCGGCTGGTACCGGATCCCCAGCAACGGCAGCGGGGTCTCCGCCGCGGTCGCCGCCGAGCCGAACGTCCACTTCAGCTCGGTCCGGGTCGCGAACGGCATGATCGACTGGGTCTGCGACGACTCCAGCGTGTACGTCGACTTGCCCGCCGGCAGGTCGGCCGCTTCGAGATACCCGAAGTACGGCGACTCCGCGACGACCTTCCCGTTCCGGAGCAGCTTGGTGGATCCCGTGTCGGACAGGACGCCGCCGCCGTTCCCGTCCGCGTCGACGAGGCCGTACATGGACACGTACAGGTTGCTCCCGGTCCGCGTCGCCTGGTCCGGCCCGGTCGAGAACGCCGCCGCGTTGAACCGCTCGCGGTACGTCCGGCCAGCCCGGTACGGCTTCGCCTGGGAGCTCAGCTGGCTGACCGGCTGCGGGAACGGGTCGTTCGGATCGGTACTCGGCACGACCTCGCTGACCTCGGTCGACCAGGTCACCGGACCGCCGTCGGCGTACACCGTCGTGGTCAGCGGCGCCTTGCCGTACTCCAGCGAAATCGCCCAGCCGCCGCTCGTACCCGCCCCGCGGCCCAGCACGACCCGCTCGTGGCCGCGATCGCCGGTGGCGTTGATCGTCTGTACCAGCGTGGCCTGTTCGCTCGGCTTGACCGCCCGGACGAACCCGGTCGGGTACACACCCGGGAAGGTGTTCAGCTGCCCGACGAGGTACGGCGAGTTGCTGAAGCTCCCGTCCGCGTTCGGCTTCGCCCACTGCGATGCCACATGACTCGTCAGCTGCGTCGCGGGCAGTACGGCGGACCCTACCTGTGCGGTGTAGGTCTCCCCGAATCCGAACTGCAGTCCCGAGTAGCCGGAGCTGTACCGGCCGTCTGCCGAGGTCCGGTCGTACCCGATGTCGGCGAGCGCGGGCTGCGCGCCGGCCTGCGGCACGGTCACCTTCACCAGCTTCGCCGTCCGGGCGTCGAACACCACGGTGGTGTCCTTGGTGAGCTCGACCGACGGCTGCACCAGGTCGTACTCGGCGCCGTCGCCGTTCGGCTTCTCGACGTACTGGCTGTTCTGCGCCAGGTACTCGCCCCTCGGCAACCGCAGGGTGAGCGTCGTGCTCCCGTCGCCGAGGAACTGGAAGGAATTGCCGTTCACCGCCGCCAGCGCGCCCACGAACTCAGCCGGCTTGCCGTCCGGGCCGATCGCCTTCAGCGTGAGGTTGTAGCTCTCCTTCTCCTTCTCCACACCGATCGC
>NZ_DASRVN010000455.1:0-7222 GCF_035655035.1 Kribbella sp.
CGGCGGCGACCCACTGCCGGATCGCGACCACGCCCGCCGGGCCGATCACCGGGAACGCCAGCGCCGCCACCGACGCACCCACCTGCGTCGACAGCCCGCTGCCGAGCATCATCACCACACCGGCCAACCGATCTCGCCTCACGATCCCGAGGATCCGCTCCCCGCGGCCCACGGCAAAATGCGGCGGTCGCCGGATCTATACGCTGGAGTCATGGATATCCGGCAGCTGCGGTGCCTGGTCGAGATCGTGGACTCCGGCACGTTCACCGACGCCGCGATCGAGCTCGGGATCTCGCAGGCCGCGGTCTCACGCAATCTGCTGGCGCTGGAACGCGAGCTCGGCGTCCGCCTGCTGCACCGCACCAGCCGGTCACTCACTCCGACGACCGTCGGCGTCCGGGTTCTCGCCCGCGCGCGTCACGTGCTGGCCGAGCTGGACGAACTCGTCGCCGACGCGACCAGCGGTCACAGCCGGTTGCGCGTCGGGCACGCGTGGTCGGCGTTCGGCAGCCACACGCGCGAGTTCCAGCGGCGCTGGGCGGCGGAGCATCCCGGTATCGAGCTGCAGCTGATCCGCACCAACACCCCGACCGGTGGACTCGCCGAGGGACTGTGCGACCTCGCCGTCGTCCGCAGCCACCTGGACCTCCGCCGCTTCGCACACGTACTGCTCACCCAGGAGCAGCGGTACTGCGCTCTGCCCGCCGACGACCCGCTCACCCGGAAGCGGGCCGTCACGCTCGACCAGCTCCGGACCAGGACGCTCGTCATCGACCGGCGTACCGGAAGCACCACGGCCGACCTGTGGCCGGAGGACGCGCGGCCGGTGATCGAGTACACCCAGGACGTCGACGACTGGCTGGCCGCGGTCGCGTCCGGCCGGTGCGTCGGCATGACGCCCCAGGCGACGACGACGCAGTACCGCCGCGAGGGCGTCACGTACCGGCCGGTGCGGGACGCGCCGCCGGTCGACGTACACCTGATCTGGCAACGCACGGACCCACATCCGGCAACCCCGGCAGCGGTAGACCTGCTGACAACGCTCTACTCGAGCAGCTGACGGCGGCTACTCCAGCAGCGCGAGGGCCTGATGGCGATCGCTAGTGCGGTGCAGGACGTTGCGTACTTCGTCGATGCCGCCGGTTGGCCAGCGGTCTGCGAGGCGCCGTACGACCGGATCCTGGATCGTCGCCGTGAGCGCGCCCGGGAAGTCGCCCCAGACGACCTCGAACGGACGATCCCACAACCGCGCGACACCGAGTTCGACGGACGTCGTGATCGCTTGCCGGTTGTGCAGCTCCCCCACCGCCCGGTACGCCGCCGCGAGCGCCTCCTCGCGCTCCGTCCAGTCCTCGGCCCGCAGCACCGCCCGCAGCAGCGGCCCGATCGACGAACCACAGGACAACCGGCCGAACGCCGTACCGAACCACTTCGAGTACGGCGCGTACCGGCGCTCGATCAGGAAGCACAGCCGCATCAGCTCCCGCACCAACTGCGCCCCGATCACCGCGGACCCGAGCTCGTCCCCGACATACCCAGCCCGCCCGACCAGATTCATCTCCGGATGCACCCGCCACCACGCGGCGATCATCAAATACCGCCACACATCATCCGGGTAATACGCCAACCGCTCACGAACCGCCTTCAGACCAAGCTCGTCGTGAAACACGCCACCGGCCGTGAACTGCAGCAGAACCGACTCCGGAAACGCCAGCCAGTCCCGGATCGTCAATTCGTCACCGACCTCGAAGCCCAACTGCCGCCGGAAATAATCGCGAACGGTGTGCGCCTCGACCAGCGTGGCACGCCCGTCGAAGATCTCCGGCACCTCCAACCGCAGCTCAACACCCTCACCCACGAACACGATCACCCGCGCCTCACAGTTGTGATCGGCCGACATCGCGTCGTCGTACCCGAGCACTTCCGAGCCTGCAAACATACCTGAACAGAAAATCCAGGGAAAACAGCAAATGCCGCAGGAAATTCATCCGCGGCATTTGCTACTGCTTATTCTAGCGTGTTTCGGGTCAGTATCCGAGCACGGTTCGGTACGCGTCGTTGGCGCGGGTGGCGGCGTCCTGGAGGGCCTTGGGGTCGGGGCCGGCGCCGAGGATCTCGCGGGAGCTGGACGGGACGACGTTGCGGACCGCCGTACCGAAGACCTTCGTCAGGCTCTCGGCGGTGCCGCCCTGGGCGCCGAGGCCGGGAGCGAGCAGCGGGCCGTTGATGTCCAGGTTCTCGTCGGTCGAACTGATGGTCGCCCCAACGACCGCGCCGAACGAACCCAGGCCGTCGGTGTCGGCGTTCAGCGCGCGCAGACCGTCCAGCACCGCGCCCGCGACGGTCGCCCCGTCGGCGGTCCGGGCCGACTGGAACTGCGGGCCCTCCGGGTTCGACGTGAGCGCGAGCACGAACAGCCCGGCACCCGCCTCCCGCGCCTCGTCGATCGCGGGCCGCAGCGAGCCGAACCCGAGGTACGGGCTGACGGTCAGCGCGTCACACGCCAGCGGCCCCTTCTCCGACAGGTACGCCGACGCGTACCCGGCCATCGTGGTACCGATGTCGCCGCGCTTCGCGTCGATGATCACCAGCGCGCCGGCCTCCCGCAGCCGGATCGTCGCCTGCTCGAGTACGGCGACACCGGCCGAACCGAACCGCTCGAAGAACGCGGACTGCGGCTTGAACGCCGCGACCCGGTCCGCGAGCGCGTCCACGACGCCGTAGGTGAAGGTCGCGAGGCCGTCCGCGGTGTCCGGGAGGCCCCAGGCATCCAGGAGGTGCTGGTGCGGGTCGATCCCCACGCACAGCGGGCCGCGAGCGTCCATCACGGCGCGCAGACGGGCACCGAACGGCAAGTTAGGCATGTCGCTCCCCAAGGGTTGGTTGCTCATGGCAAGCTCCTGTTGATCTGGCGGATCAGTCCCGGGCCCTTGTAGATCAGGCCGGTGTAGACCTGCACGAGGCTGGCGCCGGCGTCGAACAACCGGTGCGCGTCCGACGGGTCGACGATTCCGCCCACTCCGATGACCGGCAGCGCTCCCCCGGTCTCGCCGTGGATGTGGGCGACGATCTTCGCCGAGACGTCGGTGAGCGGGCGGCCCGACAAGCCGCCGGTCTCGGCGGCGAGCGGGTGCTCCGCGACGCCCGCCCGCGTGATGGTCGTGTTGGTCGCGATGATGCCCGCGACGCCGGTGTCGGTGCAGACCTGGAGGAGTTCGTCGATCGCGGTCGTGGTCAGGTCGGGGGCGATCTTCACCAGGATCGGCTTCGGGGCGAGACCGGACACGGTCAGAGCGGCGGCCTCGGCGTGCAGGGCGGTCAGTAGTTCCCTGAGGTGGCCGGCGTCCTGGAGTTCGCGCAGGCCGGGGGTGTTCGGCGAGCTCACGTTGACCGCGAAGTAGTCGCCGTACCGGTAGAGGCGGCGCAGCGAGGTCACGTAGTCCTCGACCGCTTCGTCGAGCGGGGTGATCTTGGACTTGCCGATCGAGATGCCGAGCGGGTAGCCGAGGTCGCCGTACGCCGCCAACCGCTCGGCGAGAGCCGCACTGCCGAGGTTGTTGAACCCCATGCGGTTGATCACGGCCTCGTGCTCGACCAGGCGGAACAGCCGCGGCTTCTCGTTCCCCGGCTGCGGATGCGCGGTGACCGTACCGACCTCCACGAACCCGAACCCGATCGCCGGCCAGGCCCGCAACGCGACCCCGTTCTTGTCCATCCCCGCCGCCAGCCCGACGGGAGACGGGAACCGCACCCCGAACACGGTCCGCGCCGCGCCCGGTACGCCGTACAGCCGGGCCCCGGCGCGTGGTGCGCCGGGGATGCGGCCGAGGAGGCGGAGGCCGGCGAGCGTCTGCTCGTGCGCGACCTCCGCGTCTCCCTTGCCCAGCCGATACAGCGCAGGTCGTACAACCCGCTCGTACGCCGAGCGCCGAGCCCGCACGTTCTCAGGCACCGTGGATCCTGGGGACCCAGTCCTGGAGGGACCGTACGGCGATGTCGCCGGTGCGCTGGGCCTCGATGCCCTGGACCGCTGCGGCGAGGCCCTGCACTGTGGTGATGCAGGGGATGTTGCGGGCGACGGCGGCGCTACGGATCTCGTAGCCGTCCAGCCGGGGTGAGCCGCCTTGCGTGATGCCGATCGGCGTGTTGACGATCAGGTTCAGTTCGCCGTCCTGGACCATCTGGACGATCGTCGGCTCACCATTCGGGCCCGGACCCTGGCTGCTCTTGCGGACCGTGACGGCCTCGACGCCGTTGCGCCGCAGTACGTCGGCCGTGCCCTCGGTCGCGTAGATCTCGAAGCCGAGGTCCGCGAGCCGCTTGACCGGGAAGATCATGTGCCGCTTGTCCCGGTTCGCGACCGAGACGAACACCTTCCCGTGCGCGGGCAGCGGCTGCGACGCACCCGCCTGCGACTTCGCGAACGCCGTACCGAACGTGTCGTCGATGCCCATCACCTCGCCGGTCGACTTCATCTCCGGCCCGAGCACGGTGTCGACCGACGAGCCGTCGATGGTCCGGAACCGGTTGAACGGCATCACGGCTTCCTTCACCGCGATCGGCGTCGTCGTCGGCAACGTGCCACCGTCCCCGGAGGCCGGCAACAGACCCTCGGCCCGCAACTCGGAGATCGAAGAACCGAGCATCACCCGGGCCGCCGCCTTGGCCAGCGGCGTCGCGGTCGCCTTCGACACGAACGGCACGGTCCGGGACGCCCGCGGATTCGCCTCCAGCACGTACAGCACATCGCCGGCCAGCGCGTACTGCACGTTCAGCAGACCCCGTACGCCGACTCCGCGCGCGATCGCCTCCGTGGAGCGACGGATGTTCTCGATGTCGGCGTTCCCGAGCGTGATCGGCGGCAGCGCGCACGACGAGTCCCCGGAGTGCACCCCGGCCTCCTCGATGTGCTCCATCACGCCGCCGAGGAACAGCTCGTTCCCGTCGTACAGCCCGTCGACGTCGATCTCGACCGCGTCGTCCAGGAACCGGTCGATCAGCACCGGGTGCTCGAACGCCTCCCCGCCGCCGAGCCGCTCCAGCGCCGCGGTCAGCTCGGCCGTGCTGTACACGATCTCCATCCCGCGGCCACCGAGCACGTACGACGGCCGGACGAGCACCGGGAACCCGATCTCCTCGGCGATCACGTGCGCCTGCCCGGCGGACAGCGCCGTACCGTGCTTCGGGGCCGGCAGGTTCGCATCGGCGAGCACCTTGCCGAAGGCACCCCGCTCCTCGGCGAGGTGGATCGCGGCCGGCGACGTCCCGACGATCGGTACGCCGGCGTCCTCGAGCCGCTGCGCCAGCCCGAGCGGCGTCTGGCCACCGAGCTGGACGATCACGCCCGCGACCGGTCCGGCCTGCAGCTCGGCGTACACGATCTCGAGCACGTCCTCGCAGGTGAGCGGCTCGAAGTACAGCCGGTCGGAGGTGTCGTAGTCGGTCGACACCGTCTCCGGGTTGCAGTTCACCATGATCGTGCAGTACCCGGCCTCGCGGAGCGCCATCGACGCGTGCACGCACGAGTAGTCGAACTCGATGCCCTGGCCGATCCGGTTCGGCCCGGAGCCGAGGATCAGCACCGCCGGGGTGTCCCGCGGCGCGACCTCGGTCTCCTCGTCGTACGAGGAGTAGTGGTACGGCGTCTCGGCCTTGAACTCGGCCGCGCAGGTGTCGACCGTCTTGTACACCGGCCGGATCCCGAGCGCCTGCCGGACACCGCGGACGACGTCCTCGGTGAGCCCGCGGATCTCGGCCAGCTGCAGGTCCGAGAACCCGTGCCGCTTGGCCAGCTTGATCACCTCGGGCGTCAGCCGCGGCGCGGCCGCGACCTGCAGCGCGGTCTCGTGGATCAGGTAGAGCTGGTCCACGAACCACGGGTCGATGCGCGTCGCCTCGAAGATCTGCTCCGGCGTCGCGCCCGCGCGGATCGCGTCCATGATGATCCGCAGCCGGCCGTCCTGCGGCGTCCTGATGGTCTCGAGCAACGGGCCGAGCTCGGAGGGCTGACCGGCCCAGGAGAACCGGGCCTCCGGCTTCTCCAGCGACCGGAGCGCCTTCTGCAGCGCCTCGGTGTAGTTGCGGCCGATCGCCATCGCCTCGCCGACGCTCTTCATGTGCGTGGTCAGCGTGGCGTCCGCGGCCGGGAACTTCTCGAACGCGAACCGCGGCACCTTCACCACCACGTAGTCCAGCGTCGGCTCGAAGCTGGCCGGCGTCTGCCGGGTGATGTCGTTCGGGATCTCGTCCAGCGTGTAGCCGATCGCGACCTTCGCGGCGATCTTCGCGATCGGGAAGCCGGTCGCCTTCGACGCCAGCGCCGACGAGCGGGACACCCGCGGGTTCATCTCGATCACGATCAGCCGGCCGTCGGCGGGGTTCACGGCGTACTGGATGTTGCAGCCGCCGGTGTCCACGCCGACCGAGCGGATGATGCCGATCGCGAGGTCGCGCATCGCCTGGTACTCGCGGTCGGTCAGCGTCATCGCCGGCGCCACCGTGATCGAGTCGCCGGTGTGCACGCCCATCGGGTCGAGGTTCTCGATCGAGCAGATGATCACCACGTTGTCCGCGGTGTCCCGCATGACCTCGAGCTCGTACTCCTTCCAGCCGATGATCGACTCCTCGAGGAGCACCTCGGTGGTCGGGCTGGCCTGCAGGCCCGCGCCCGCGATCCGGCGCAGGTCCGTCTCGTCGTGCGCCATGCCGGAGCCGGTGCCGCCCATCGTGAACGACGGGCGCACCACGACCGGAAAGCCGAGACCCTCACCGGAACCGTCTGGGTGACCAAAGACAGCCTGCTCACAATCTTCCATTGTGTGACAGATGACGCTGCGCGAGCACTCGCCGCCGAGCTCCTCGACGATCTTCTTGAACTGCTGGCGGTTCTCGCCGCGCTCGATCGCGTCGATGGAGGCGCCGATCAGCTCGACGTCGTACTTCTCCAGGATGCCGGACTTGTCGAGGGCCATCGCGCAGTTGAGCGCGGTCTGGCCGCCGAGGGTCGCGAGCACCGCGTCGGGGCGCTCCTTGTCGATGATCTTCTCGACGACCTCGGCTACCCGATGGTCGTCCGCCCGTCGTTCACCATGGGCGGCACCGGCTCCGGCATGGCGTACGACGAGGCGGACCTGCGCCGCATCGGCGGCGCCGGCCTCGCCGCCAGCCCCACCACCGAGGTGCTCCTGGAGGAGTCGATCCTCGGCTGGAAGGAGTACGAGCT
>NZ_DASRVN010000456.1:0-9582 GCF_035655035.1 Kribbella sp.
TCAGGTCTTACGCGGGTGCCCACTGCCCAATCACGTTGCTGTCGAGGTTTTGCAGCCGCTGGGCCAAGTCGTCCAGGTGCTCGCGCAAGACTCGGCGCGTGAGCTTGGCAGCGCGGCTGGAGGTACCGACGGGCAGCATCAATCAGAGGCTCTGCGTGACTCGGCAACCCGCGGCAAGCGGTTCAACCAGCAGCTCCCCGCCGCCCGCCGGGCTGGTCAGGTTACGAGTGACCGCCCGTCGGCCAGGCTCATAGGCGACAACCTCAAGCATGCTGCCTGCGCGTCCTACACTGCTCTGCTGAACGAATAGCTGTACCTGGCCAACCCGAGCGGCGTCCCAGGCAAGCGCTCGGCATGCGACACGCGGTCTGACAGCACGATGGAACTTCGCGGATCTTCGAGGAAGTTCCAGATGGTCGCGGGATCGTGTGACAGCTCGACGGCCACGCTCTCCCGCAGCTCCACAGGCGTCGCGCTGATCCGCACAACTTCCCAGCGGAATCGCGCCCTAAGGTTTTGCTGCACCATGCTGCCCCCCCGCAGTTCCAGCCGTTGCCTACAAGATCGCGATGAGGCGCGTGCACGTTACGGAATCGCGGCTCGCGTTCACACCTCGCACCGATCGCTTTCGGCATCGATCGCATGCTGAAGGAGCGTCAGGCCTCCGTCTGTCTCCTCGACGTCGACGCCGCTGTCGAGCAGGTCGCGGAAGCGGTAGGTCTTCCAGCTCGACAGCGCGGTGTGCGGGCGTCATCTCGTCACCATCCTTCACGGCCGATCCACAGTTCCCGTCACCACCTGAAGGTCTACTCGCGGGCCTCCGCTGAGCAGTCACTCCGCGGGCGGTAGCCCGCAATTCGCCCGCGGTAGCGGGCAACAGATGCTGCCGGCGCTGGCCGGTGGGTGGGTGGGAGCGCGCGGAGCGGGCGCGTCTGAGGAGCGGAGCGACGAGGCTAGCGGCTGCGTAGCACGCGGGGGGCTATTCGTTTATGCGGGTGTGTTCCATGTACCAGTTGACGGTCCAGGTGGTGCCGGCGTCGGTGGAGAAGGATTGTTGCCAGGCGGCCTTGTCCGTGCCTGGGGTCCAGAGGAAGCGGACGTGGATGGGTTGGCCGTCCCAGGTGTCGGGGCCTTCGAAGGTGCCGACGCCGTTGTCGAACTTGCCGATGACGGGGGTTTCGAGTTGGCCGCGGGTGCTGTTGATCCAGTGGATGGACCAGAGGCGGGTGTCCGGGTTGTACAACCTGAACGTCGCGCCGCGGAAGCCTTCGCTCGGGAACCAGCCTTCGTCGAAGCTGATGGCGCCGTCGAAGTACGTCGTGGCCCGCAGTTCGGCGTCGTGTTCGTACCAGGTGTGCGGTTCGCCGAGGACGGGGCGCCGGCGGCGGTTGTGGAAGGACCAGCGGCCGATGAAGAAGTCGAAGTCGTCGGTGAGCTTCGGTACGTCGAGAGGCGGCGGGGGATCGGCGCGGCGGGTGAAGTCCATGGTCCAGTTGGTTTCCCAGGTTTCGCCGCCGTCGGCGGAGTAGGCCTGTTCCCAGTGCGCGGAGACGTCGGTGATGTCGGACCACTCGTAGCTGCAGAGGATCGGGCGGCCATCGTGGCTGTCCTCGCCGACCAGGCGGCAGCGGGAGCCGTCGTCCGACCAGCCGCCGTGCACCGGCGGGTACAGCGTCATCGTGGTGCTGTTGACCCACCAGATGCTCCACTGTTTGCTCTCCGGATCGAACAGCCGCAGCGACAACCCGTACGTCCCCTTCGTCGGGAAGCGCATCTCGTCGATGCTGATCTGGCCGTCGAAGTACGTGCGCGCGCTGGTGGTCCCGTCGTAGTCAAGCCACTCGTCGCAGCCCACGAGCGCCTCGCGAAGCGTGCGGTGGTGTACGTCGAAGTACCCGTTGAGGAAGTCGAAGTCCCCGGTCACCTTGTCCCATGTCATACCCCCAGCGTGCGAGTGATACCTGACAACCGCTGGCAGTGATTCGGGCTAACCTCGGAGTATGCGTTCGAGCCGGCTGCTGTCGATCCTGCTGTTGCTGCAGACGCGCCGGCAGCTGACGGCGCGTGAGCTCGCTGACGAGCTCGAGGTGTCGCTACGTACGATCTACCGCGACGTCGAGGCTCTCGCCGCTGCAGGTGTTCCTGTGTACGCCGACCAAGGCCGAGCAGGCGGGTACCGCCTGGTGGAGGGCTACCGCACCCGCCTGACCGGCCTGAACGAACAAGAGGCGGCTGCACTGTTCCTGGTCGGTATGCCCGGTGCCGCCGCAGCACTCGGGCTGACAGCAGAGACGAGCGCAGCCGAGCTCAAGCTCCTCGCAGCGCTCGCCCCGGACCAGCGGGACCGGGCTGGTCGTTTGAAGAACCGCTTCCACCTGGACCTGCCCGCTTGGTACCAGGACGCCGAGAACTCGCCCCAGCTCGCAGCAGTCGCCGACGCCGTCCTGCACGACCGCCGTGTCCGCGTGCTGTACCGCAGGTGGGAAGAGCCCCGCGAGGTCGAGCGTCTGCTCGAGCCGTACGGCCTAGTGCTCAAGAACGGCAGCTGGTACGTCGTAGCCTCAACAGCCGGCGGTCTACGTACGTACCGCGTCTCGAACATCCTTGAGATCACACCGACCGACGAGCAGTTCGAACGCGCTGACGGCTTCAACCTCACGCAGTACTGGCAAGAACACCTGGAGGGGTTCGACCGCACCCGCTTTACGGCCGAGGCAGTCCTCAAGGTGTCAGCCAGACTTGCCGGGAAGATGTACGACGTCTCGTACCCCGCACTGGTCAAGGCGGTCGTGGCCGCCGTTCCGGAGCCGGACGGGAGCGTTGTGGTGACGGTCCCGATCGAGTCGGTCCAGAACGCAGCAGCCACGCTCAGCCGCTTCGGTGATGCTCTAGAGGTGCTGGAGCCGCGAGAGCTCCGGGCTGAGCTAAGAGAGCTCGGCCGGAAGCTCCACGACCTCTACTCCTGACCTAGCTCGCCGTTGGCCTGCTGGCCGGCCTCTGTGCTGCGCCGGAGGAAGTCAGCGATCACCGTGAGCTCCGCGTCGCTGTAGTCCTCCAGTACGTCGTCCATCGCGCCGATCATCGGCTGGTACAGCCGGAACACCTCCGTACTGCGGTCGGGCAGCACCCGGATCGTCACGCTCCGCCGGTCCGCGCGGGCCCTGTCGCGGGCGATCCAGCCGCCGCGTTCGAGCCGGTCGAGGATCCCGGTCAGCGTGGCCGGGTGCAGGCCGGCCTGGCGGGCGAGCGCGCTCGGCGTGAGCGGTCCGCTACGGGCGAGGACGTCGAGGCAGTCGAGGTCGACGTCCTTGAGCGCCAGCTTGCCGCCGATCTGGTGGTTGAGCAGCGCGAGCTGGATCCGCAGGTCGCGGAGCGCGGCCTTGATCTCGTTCCCGGTCCGCCGGCGGTGCCGGACGTCACCTTGTTCTGTCTGTTCCATATATTATGATTTCCGTACTATATGAGTTGCAGATCAGAATCACGGTAGCGCACAGGAGGCGTTTCGGATGCGGATCACGGTGTTCGGTGCGACGGGCGGGATCGGTGGCCACGTCGTACGGCAGGCGTTGGAAGCGGGGGAGAAGGTGACGGCGGTGGTGCGTACGTCGTCGGCGTTCGAGCTGGAACACCCCTCGCTGGAGGTGGTCCGGGTGCCCGGGCTGGACCTGGCGGAGCCGCTGCGCGAGGCGGTCGACGGCAGTACGGCGGTGATCTCCGGCGTCGGCGCCCGCGGGCGGAAGGACGGGCCGGTCGCGTCCCGCAGTACGCAGTCGATCCTCGCGGCGATGGAGGCGGCCGGGGTACGGCGGTTCGTCGCGGTGAGCGCGGCGCCGCTCGGGCCGATGCCGACCGACTTCCTGAACCGGCGGGTGGTGTACCCGATGATCAACGCGTTCGCCGCTGACGTGTACGCCGACCTGCGGGTGATGGAGGCGGACATCATGAGCAGCGGCACGGAGTGGACGATCGTGCGGCCGCCGAAGCTCAACAACAAGCCCCTCACCGGCCATTACCGCACCGAGGTCGGCGGGACCGTCAGCCGCGGCTACCTGATCTCCCGCGCCGACGTGGCCGACGTGATGCTGAAGTCCCTCGCGGACCCGGCCACCGTGCGCCAACCGGTCGGGGTGGCTTACTGAGGCCGGATCCGGTCGTGCGGGACGGCGTAGGCGGTGTGGCCCTGGAAGCCGGTGGTGGTGCGGGCCATCGTGAGGGAGTTGAGGAGGGCTTCCTCCACTGATTCGGTGACCGCCTGGAACGGCGCGCGGAGGTCGTGGTCGGCGTAGGACGGCGTACGGCTGGTGGTGAAGGCGATCGCGTAGTCGCCGCTGCCGGGGGCGTAGTCGGAGCCGACGCGGGCCATCGCGAAGATCGCCCGGCGAGCCAGCCGGCCGAGCTGGCGGGAGTCGAGCGGGAGGTCGGTCGCGATCACGATCATGCAGGAGTTCCCGTCCGCGTCGATCGGCTCGGCGGGGACCGGTCGCCCGAGGACGGTCAGCACACCGGAGAAGTTCGCCTGCACCAAAGCACCCACCGTGTACCCGCCGGCGCGAGATGGGGCGGGGGCGACCGCGGATGGGGTCGCGGCGCGAGATGGGGCGGGGAGGTTGCGGGAGGCGGTGCCGATGCCGGCCTTGAAGCCGAGGGCGGCGGTTCCGGTGCCGGCGCCTACGCAGCCTTCCGCCGGGAGGGCTGACGAAGCCGTGTCCAGGGCGGCGTGGACGTGGGCGGGGGTGATGGGGCGGCGGCGGATGTCGGAGAGGTGGCCGTCGTTGGTCTCGCCGACGATCGGGTTGAGGCTGGTGGCGTGCGGGTCGCGGTCGAGGAGCCAGGTGAGGAAAGCGTCCGCGACGCGGAACGTACTGAGCGTCCCGGTCAGCAGGATCGGAGTCTCGATGACGCCGAGCTCCTCGACCTGCGTGGTCCCGATCAGCTTCCCGTACCCGTTGCCAACAGCAACCGCCGCGGGCAGCGTCCCCTCCCAGCCCTCCGGCACGATCGCGGTGACGCCGGTGTTCAGCCCGTCGCCGGTGATCGTGGTCTGCCCGACGCGCACCCCCGGTACGTCGGTGATCGCGTTCAGCGACCCGGTAGGCAAGCTGCCGACGGCAACGCCCAGTTCGCGAACTCTCCGAGGACTCTGCATACGGCCATCGTCGGCCATCTGCCGCGGCACCCGACCGGCCGGGTCCGGTCCGCCCACCGGACCTGGGGATCGATCCGCCGGGAGCGCCCCGTAGGCTGGGCGCGCGATGAAGACTTTTGACGAGCTGTTCGCCGAGTTGGGTGAGAAGGCGCGGACGCGGCCGGAGGGTTCCGGGACCGTGGCGGCGCTGGATGCCGGCGTGCACGCGATCGGCAAGAAGCTGGTCGAAGAGGCCGCCGAGTCCTGGATGGCCGCCGAGCACGAGGGCAAGGAGCGGGCCGCGGAGGAGCTGTCCCAGCTGCTGTACCACGCCCAGGTGATGATGCATGCGCTCGGCCTGGACCTCGATGACGTGTACCGACATCTGTAGGAGCCCCCTCCCTGCAGACCTCACATCATCCGAAAGGGCAGTGCCATGCTGCGCGTCGCAGTACCGAACAAGGGCTCGCTGAGCGAAGCCGCCATCGGAATCCTGACCGAGGCCGGCTACAAGCAGCGCCGGACCACGAAGGACCTCACGCTCACCGACTCGGCCAACGAGGTCGAGTTCTACTACCTGCGCCCCCGCGACATCGCCGTGTACGTCGGTGAGGGCACCCTCGACGTCGGGATCTCCGGCCGCGACCTGGTGCTCGACTCGCACGCGGACGCGGACGTGATCATGGGCCTCGGGTTCGGCTCGTCGACGTTCCGGTTCGCCGGGCGGCCCGGCGTCGCGGACTCCGTGAAGGACCTGGCCGGCAAGCGGATCGCCACGTCGTACGCCGGGGTGCTCCAGGACCACCTGGCCGAGAACGGTGTCGAGGCGTCGGTGGTCCGCCTGGACGGCGCCGTCGAGTCGGCCGTCCAGCTCGGCGTCGCGGACGTGATCGCGGACGTGGTCGAGACCGGTACGACGCTGCGCCAGGCCGGGCTCGAGGTGTTCGGGGACCCGATCCTGCAGTCCGAGGCCGTGCTGATCAAGCGGCACGGCGTCGACGTACCGCCGAACGGCCTGCAGCAGCTGGTCCGCCGGCTCGAGGGCGTCCTGATCGCGCGGAACTACGTGATGATGGACTACGACATCCGCGCCGAGGACGTGGACGCGGCCACCGCGGTCGCGCCCGGGCTGGAGTCGCCGACCGTCTCGCCGCTGCACCGGCAGGGCTGGGTCGCCGTCCGGGTGATGGTCCGGCGGGCCGAGGCGCAGCGGCTGATGGACCAGCTCTGGGAGGTCGGGGCGCGCGCGATCCTGACCACCGACATCCACGCCTGCCGGATCTGAGCCGGAGACCTGGGATGGCTGCGCGGGGCCGGCTGCTGACCTTCCATCCGTGGATCGTGTCCGGGATGTCGGCGGGGATGGGGCTGTGCCTGATCGCCGTGTTCGGGGTGATCTGGTTCCGGCTGTCGCCGCAGGACCGGGCGACGTTCGACTGGTTCCAGCGGATCACGTTGCTGGCGTTCTTCGGCGCTGTGCTGTGGATCCTGTACCGGATGTCCACGCTGCGGGTGACGGCGTACGCCGACCGGCTGCGGGTACGGAACGTGTTCAAGTCGTACACGCTGAAGTGGTCCGAGGTCAGCGCGCTGCGGTTCCGGCCGGGGGACGCGTGGCTGCAGCTGTTCGATGCCGACGACAACCGGATCGGGATCCTCGCGGTCCAGGCCTCCGAGGGGGCGCGGGCGACCCGCGCCGCCAAGGAGCTGGCGGCGGTCGCCCGCGAACACGGCGCCGGGCCTAGACAGACACCTGAAAAGTAGTCGTGTGGGACTCGCCCGGCTGCAGGACGATCAGGTCCTGGCCGGTGCGGAAGGCGTCGGGTGGGCAGGTCATCGGCTCGACGGCCAGCGCGGTGCGGCCTAGCGGTTCGCCGGTGAACAGCTGCATCCACGGGGTGTCGCTGCTGAGGACCGAGCGGGCGCCGCTGTCCGGGTCGGTGAGCGTGACGGACCATGCGGCGTCGAGGCCGGTGAAGGCGTTGTCGATGACGGTGGAGCCGATGGTGCGGCCGCCGCGGAAGTCGTACTCCGATCCCGCGACCGGAACCGACCCGATCGGAGCCATCCGGTCCGACAGTTCCAGGCGCTCCGCTGCCTCGAACTCGAGGACGCATTCGTCGAGCGGGCGTCCTACGGTCAGGTACGGATGCGCTCCGTAGCCGTACGGTGCTGCGGTCCTACCGATGTTGGTGGCTGTTGCGGTGATGGTCAGGCGGTCGGTGACGGCGTAGGCGAGGTGCAGGTCGAGTTGGTGGGGGTAGCCGGGCTCGCCGTGGAGGCGGTGGGTGAGGGCGACGGTGGACTCGTCGGAGGCGTCGTCGGTGCGGTGCCAGTTGGCCCAGCGGGTGAGGCCGTGGATGGCGTTGTGCCGGGCGGGCTCGGTGAGGGCCAGGTGCTGGGTGACGCCGTCGAACGTGTACTCGCCGTCCGTGATCCGGTTCGGCCACGGGAACAGGTGCTGACCGATCCCCGCGTGCGCCGGCTCGTCGTCGCCGTACCCGAGCAGCACCGGGCGTCCGTCGTACGTGAGCCCGCGCAGCCCGCCGCCGACACTCACCACGGTCGCCGCGTACCCGCCGCCCCGCAGTCCCCACTGATCACCTGAAGGCAAGACACTCATGCGCCAATCCTCACCCACCCTGTCCATCGAAGGCGAACCCGTTCGTGGTGATGGTGTAGACAGCCACACAGGAGGTACGACGTGAAATACATGCTGCTGATCAACGCCGGTGAGCTCGACCTGCAGAACGCACCGGTCGGGTGCGAGCCGGAGGACTGGATGCGGTTCGACAAGGAGATCCAGGACGCGGGCGTGGTGGTCGCGTCCGAGTCGCTGGCCGACCTGGTCACCGGGACCCGCGTCCAGGTCGCGAACGACGGCAAGCGGACGGTGGTCGATGGGCCGTTCGCGGAGACCCGGGAGGTGCTCGGCGGGTTCTACGTGATCGACGTACCGGATCTGGACGTCGCGCTCGACTGGGCCGCGAAGTGCCCGGGGTCCCGCGGCGGCGGATCGGTCGACGTCCGGCCGGTCGCAGACTTCGGCTGATGGATCAGGTCGAGCACGTCTTCCGGGAGGAGCGCGGCCGGCTGCTGGCCGCGCTCGCCCGGCGGTTCCGCGACCTCGACCTGGCCGAGGAGGTCACGTCGGAGGCGATCGAGACGGCGCTCACCCGCTGGCCGGTGGACGGCGTACCGCCGAACCCGGGCGGCTGGCTGATGACCACCGCCCGGCGCAAGGCGGTCGACCGGCTGCGGCGTGACCAGGTGTACGCCGCCAAGCTCGCGATCCTGCAGGTGGAAGCGGACCGCCCCGCGCCGCAGGCGGCCGGTGACGAACTGCCCGACGAGCGGCTGCAGCTGTTCTTCACCTGCGCGCACCCGGCGCTCGCCCCCGAGGACCGTGGCGCGCTGACACTCCGCTGCCTGGCCGGGCTGACCACGCCGGAGGTGGCCCGGGCGTTCCTGGTGCCGACCGCGACGATGGCGAAACGGATCGTCCGCGCGAAGAAGAAGATCCGGGAGGCGCGGATCCCGTTCCGCGTACCCGGTCCGGACGAGTTGCCGGAGCGGCTGCCCGGCGTACTGCAGGTGATCTACTCGGTCTTCACCGAGGGGTACGCCGCCAGCTCCGGGCCGTACCTGCAACGCCTGGACCTCGCCGAGGACGCGATCCGGCTGGCCCGGATCCTGCACCGCCTGCTCCCGGACGCCCGCGAGGTGACGGGCCTGCTCGCGCTGATGCTGCTGATCCACGCCCGCCGGGACGCCCGCAGCGGACCCGGCGGCGCGATCGTCCTGCTCGAACACCAGGACCGCACGCGCTGGGACCCCGACCTGATCGCGGAGGGTCGCGCCTTGGTCGTCACCGCCCTCACCGGCGGCCCCGCCGGCCCGTACGCCGTCCAGGCCGCGATCCACGCCGTCCACGACGAGGCCCCCGACTTCGCCGCCACCGACTGGCCCCAGATCGTCCAGCTGTACGACGTACTCCTGGAGCTCGAGCCCTCGCCGGTGGTCGCGCTCAACCGGGCCGCCGCGATCGCGTTCCGCGACGGACCCGAGGCCGGGCTCGCGCTCCTCGACGACCTGGCGCGCGAGCCGCGGCTGCAGGAGTATCACCCGTACGCCGTCGCGCGCGCCGACCTGCTGCGCCGGCTCGGCCGCTTGCCCGAGGCAATCACCGCGTACGAGCACGCCCTGGCGCTGGCCGGTTCCGAGCCGGAGCGTGCGCAGGCCCGTGACCAGCTCGCCGAGTTGCGGCAGACTGCGGCTATGGAGACCGTTTACGAAGCGGCGGGTGGGTCCGAAGGGTTGCAGCGGCTGGCGGCCGCGTGGCACGAGCTGGTGATGGCCGATCCGGTCGTCAGCCACGCGTTCCACAACGAGGTGAAGCCCGATCACGTCGAACGGCTGGCGTCGTACTGGGCCGAGGCCCTCGGCGGGCCGCCGGC
>NZ_DASRVN010000457.1:0-11866 GCF_035655035.1 Kribbella sp.
TCGCCGTTGGTGGCGATCGCGATCAGCATGCTCAGCGTGACGAACGTGAACGTCACGATCCGCGCCATCCTCAGCGTCGCGCCGTCGGTCAGCCGCCGTACCCGCGGCACCAGCACCGGCGCCAGGTCGCGGGTGATCACCGACGAGATCGCGTTCGCGTCGGAGGCCACCATCGCCATCGTGTGCGAGAAGAACCCGGCCAGTACCAGCCCGATCAGCCCGCTCGGCAGCAGCAGCTGCGACAACGCGACGTACGACTGCTCCGGCTTGCCCGGGTGTACCAGCAGCGGCGCCGCGCACATCGGGATGAACAGGATCAGCGGCCAGACCAGCCACAACGCGGACGACAGCAACGCCGAACGCTTCGCCTCGGAGCCGGACGGTGCGGCCATGTAGCGCTGCGCCAGGTTCCACATGCCGCCGTTGTACTCGAACGTCTTGATGAACAGGAACGCGATCAGGAAGATCGGCGTGTACGGCCCGTTCAGCGCGTGCCCGTGCCCGGCCGGCAGCTGGTCCCACATCTTCCACAGCGTCGGTACGCCGTCCAGGTGGCGCAGCACGCCGATGAACATCGCGACACCGGCCGCGAACTGGATCACGAACTGCCCGAAGTCGGTGAGCACGTCGGCCCACAGCCCGCCGAGCGTCGCGTACAGCATCGTCACCACGCCGGTGAGCAGGATCCCCCACCGGATCGGCACGCCGGTGAAACCGTTCAGCAGTACGGCGATCGCGACCCACTTGGACGCGATGTCGACGACCTTCAGCGCGGCACCGGAGTACGCGAGCGCCTGCTGGGTCGGCAGGTTGTACCGGCGGGCGAGGTACTCCAGCGGCGACACGACCCCGTGTTTCGCGCGCAGCCGGTTCCATCGCGCCGCGAACAGGAACGCGCCGATCCCGACGCCGATGCCGATCGTCATTGCCCACCAGACGTAGACGGTGATGCCGTACGAGTACGCGACCGCCGCGAACGCGACGAACATCACCGCGCTGTAGCCGGACATGTGGTGCGAGATGCCGGACAGCCACCAGGGGATCCGGCCTCCGGTCGTGAAGTAGTCGACGACGGTCTTGATCTTGGTGCGCGACCAGACTCCGATCAGCACCATCAGCACGAAATAGCCGACCAGGACCGTCCAGTCCAATCCGGTCATCGGGGATCCTCCCAGGGGCGTTGGGCGAGTCCTTGAGAGGTTCCACCGAACAGAACCAGGTGTCAAGAGACGGAACTTGGAACATTTCGTGGGCCTGTTCCAGCGTTGACAGGCTGTTCTGCCGAGTAGAACCTTGTTCCGTGACTTTGCAGATCAGGCACGCCACCCATCCCGAGCAGCTGCCCGGCTTCGACACGGCCGCACTGCGCCGCCACTACCTGGTGGACGACCTCTTCGTCCCCGGCGCCGTCACCGCGGTGCTCACCCACCACGACCGGATCGTGCTCGCCGGCGCGCTTCCGGCCGACGGCCCGCTCACCCTCGGCACCTACCCGGAGCTGCGCAGCGAGTACTTCCTCGAACGCCGCGAGGCCGGCATCGTCAACGTCGGCGGACCCGGCACGGTCACCGCGGACGGCACGAAGTACGAGCTGACCACCGGCGCCTGCCTGTACGTCGGACGCGGCGTCCGCGAGGTCGTCCTCGACGGACCCGGCGCGGCGTACTACGTGTTCTCGGCGCCCGCGCACACGACGTACCCGACCGCGCTGATCAACCCGGGCGAGGGCAACCGGATCGAGGCCGGCGACCAGCGGACCGCGAACCGGCGGACGATCGACCAGTTCATCCACGCGGACGGCGTGCGGAGCTGCCAGATCGTCCTCGGCGTGACCACCCTGCACGCGGGCAGTACCTGGAACACGATGCCCGCGCACACCCACGACCGGCGCACCGAGTGCTACCTGTACTTCGGGCTGCCGGAGACCGAGCGGATCGTCCACCTGCTCGGCGAGCCCGACGAGACCCGGCACCTGCTGGTCGCGGACCGGCAGGCGGTCATCTCGCCGAGCTGGTCGATCCACTCCGGCTGCGGCACGTCGTCGTACAGCTTCGTCTGGGCGATGGCGGGCGAGAACCAGGCGTTCGGCGACATGGACGGCGTCGACGTCCGGGACCTGCGGTGACGTCGTTCGGTCTCGAAGGCCGGACGGCGCTGGTCACCGGGGCGCGGCGCGGGATCGGGGCCGCGATCGCCGCCGGGTACGCCGCGGCCGGCGCCGAGCTGATCCTGCTGGCCCGGGACGCGGCGCTCGAGGACACCCTGGAGGCGATCAAGCGGAACGGCGGGGGCGACGCGACCGTGGTGCTCGCGGACTTCGCCGACCCGGCCGCGGTGGAACGCACGGCGCTGCAGATTGTCGACAATCGGAACGTCGACATTCTGGTGAACAACGCCGGCACGATCCGGCGGGCGCCGGCCGCCGAGACCACGACCGCCGACTGGCAGCACGTGATCGACGTGAACCTGAACTCGACCTGGGCGCTGACCAGGCCGATCGGGGCCGCGATGGCACGCCGGGGAGCCGGGAAGATCGTCACGATCGCGTCGCTGCTCAGCTTCCAGGGCGGGATCCGGGTCCCGGCCTACACCGCCGCCAAGCACGCGGTGGCGGGACTCACCCGCGCACTGGCCAACGAGTGGGGCCCGGCCGGGGTCCAGGTGAACGCGATTGCCCCCGGGTACATCAGTACCGACAACACCGCCGAACTGCGGGCCGACCCGGACCGCGAGGCCGCGATCCGGGAGCGCATCCCGGCCGGTCGCTGGGGACGGCCGGAGGACGTCGTCGGCGCCGCGGTCTTCCTCGCGTCCGCCGCGGCGGACTACGTCAACGGGCACGTACTCGCCGTCGACGGTGGCTGGCTGGCGAGATAGGGGTGGCAGGATGTCCGACATGAGTTCGCCCTCGGCCATCGACAAGACGCTGATGGTGCTGGACGCCGTACTGGAACACTCGCGATTCACCGACGTGGTGAACGCGACCGGCCTGGCCAAGTCGACCGTGCACCGGATCATGGCCTCACTGGTCGAGCACGAGTTCGTCACGCAGGCCGAGGACGGGTCGTACCACCCCGGCCCGAAGGCGCTCCGGCTCGCCGGGCACGCGCTGACGAACGTCGACCTCGCGACGGTGGCCCGCCCGGTGCTCGCTGACCTGGTCGCGCAGACCCGCTGCACGGTGCACGTCGGACTGCTGAACGGCGACGAGGCGATTTACGTCGCGCGGCTGGACGGCCCGAAGCCGTACCGGATGCCGTCCCGGGTCGGCAAGGCGATCTGGCTGCACTGCACCGGCATCGGCAAGGCCCTGCTCGCCGAGAAGGACGACGAGGCCCTCGACGTCCACATCACCCGGACCGGGCTGCCCGCCCGTACGCCGCTCACGCACACGACCGCCGCCGCCCTGAAAGCCGACCTCGCCCAGACCCGGTCCCGCGGCTACGCCCTCGACGACGAGGAGAACGAGCCCGGGATCCGCTGCGTCGCCGCGGTCATCCACGACCACACCGGCGCCGCGATCGCCGCGGTCAGCATCTCCACGCTCTCACTGGAGCAGTCGATCGCCCAGGTCGCCCTGATGGCCCCGGCCGCCCTCGACGCCGCCCGCAAGATCTCCGCCGCCCTCGGCTACCGCGAACCCACCGGCTGACGGGCAGCAGCCCACCGCACCACCGGCATGAACAGCGCGCCGACCACCGCGAACCAGATCCCCAGCACGATCCACCCGGGTACGCCGAGGCCGAGCGGAAGCAGCGTCATCACACTGGGCGCCACCATCGAACTGACCGACGTACTGGTGTTCCACACGCCCTGGTACTGCCCCTGCGCATGCTCGGCCGCGAGGTCGAACCCGAGCAGGAACGAGCCCGAGGACTGCAGCAACTCCCCCGCGACCTGCACCGCGGCGGCCACCGCCAGCACGGCGATCGCGGCCGCGGCCGCACCCACCGACGCCGTCGCGAACAGCACCATGGATGCCATCAGCAACAATCCCCCCGTCCGGGTGGCACGCGCGGCGGACGCCGTGTCCACGATCCCGCGCGCGGCCCGGACCTGGAGCACCGCGACGCCGGCCGCATTCACGATCAGCGGCAGCGCGGCCGCCCAGTGCGGCGCGTTCGTGTGGTCGACCACCCAGAGCGGGATCGCGACGTCGATGACCGAGTAGTGGATCGAGATCGCGGCGTTCAGCCCCGACACCGCGAGGTAGCCACGATCGCGGAGCGCCGTCCACACCGGTCCGTCGGTCCGCGGCCGCGGCGCCACCCGCGGTACGGCGAGGACGACGAGCGCCGCGATCACGCCGAGGACGACGTACACGCCGTACATCAGCCGGTACGACGCCGGCGTACCGAAGGACAGCGCGATCGCGCCGAGGCCGGCGCCCGCGGTGACGCCGAGGTTGGTCATCGAGCGCAGGTACGCGCGGGCCGCGACACGCTCGGGACCCTGCGTGACACCGGCGATGAGCGCGAAGCGGACGGCGTTCGCGCCGCGGTCGAGCACGGTCACGACGGACGCGACCGCGAGGAACTGCCAGAACGTGCCGATGACCGGATAGAGCAGGGCGACGAGGGCCCCGATCAGGCTCAGGACGACGAAGAGCGTGCGCGGCCCGCGACGATCCGCGAGGTGACCGAACGGGATGCTCGCGAGCAGGCCGAACAGTCCGGCGACGGTGAGACCGAGGCCGACCTGCGCGATCGACAACCCGACGATCCGGTGGAAGTAGAGCACGCTGATCGTCATCAGCAGCCCGTTGCCGACCCGGCTCAGCAGGGTCGCGAGGGCCAGCGGGCGCAGCGGGCCCGGAGCCGGCAGGAGTTTCCGCACCGGCTCATCATCAGCTATCTGCGACTAAGTCGCAATAAGCATGTGACGCCGATACTCAGGCGCGGGCCGCGACGCGTTGCGCGTTCGCACGGATCTCGCCCATCAGGTCGACGCCGGAGTCGAGCATGCGTTGCATCTTCGCGGGATCCTCGAGGGCGAACATGAGCGCGACCGTGACCTCGTGGTCCGGCCGGGCGACGACCTCGATCGGGTCGCCGGCGCCGATCGAGCCGGTGCGGAGCACCTTCAGGTACGCGCCGGGGCGGCCGGCCTGGTGGAAGCGCTTGACCCACCGCGGGATCTGCATCCGGTGCTGGAACGTGATGCACGGGATCCGCGGCGCGCGCACCATCACCTCGACCTCCGGGCCGATCCGCCAGACCTCGCCGAGCAGCGCGCCGTTCACGTCGACCCCCTCGGTGCGGAGGTTCTCGCCGAACAGGCCGGTCGGGATGTCGCGGCCGAGTTGCCCGGACCACCAGTTCGCGTCCTCGTCGGCGTACGCGTAGAGCGCGAGGTCCGGGCCGCCGTGGTTCTTGGTGTCACACACCCGGTCGCCGGCCAGCCCGAGCTCGCCGACCCGGACCCGACCGGACTGCGGCCGCTTGTCGATCGCGGTGAAGCCGGTCTCCTTCGGCCCCGGGATCAGCTGCTCCACCACGTTGACCGTCAGTACCCGCATACCTGCATCCTCTCCCGCGACGGCAGGCGTTTCCACCGGTTTACCGGGGTTTGAGCGGGAGTACGGCGATGATCAGCAACGTCGCCGCGGTCGCGGTGGCTCCGATCCAGGCGGCGGCGCCGTACCCGGACTCGTGCGGGAAGACACCGGTGGTGTGGGCGGCGAGGATCAGCCCGCCGAGAGCGCTGCCGGTGGAGAATCCGACGCTGCGGACGACGGCGTTCACGCTCATCGCGCTCGCGGTCTCGGCCGGCGGGGTGACCGCGAGGATGACCGTCGGCATCGCGGCGGAGAAGGCTCCGACGCCGAAGCCGAGGATGCCGATGGCAACGATCGGCTCGGCGAGGTGGGAGCGGGCGAGCGCGAAGAGTACGAACGCCGCCAGGACGAACGCGGTACTTGCCGCCAGCAACAGGCGGGCGCCGAGGCGGTCGCGCCACTGCGGTACGAGCCGGCCGGCGACGAAGCCGAGGACCGAGAACGGGACCAGGACCAGCCCGGCCTGGAAGGTGTTCAGGCCGAAGCCGTACCCGGAGGCCGCCGGGGTTTGCACGTAGCGGGTGATCAGGCTGAAGAGCAGGTACATGCCGACGCCGCCGGTGAGCATCACCAGGTTCGCGGCGGCGACCGCGGGGTGGCGGAGCAGTTTGATGTCGACGAGTGGGTGCTCGGTGCGCAGTTCGAGGAACGTCCAGCCGATCAGGAGCAGGATCGCGGCGAGCAGGACGCCGACGGCGAGGGCGGGGTGGTCGGTCCAGAGGGTGGTCTCACCGATCACCAGCAGCACGGCCGGGAGGGCGATCGCGAGCAGGATCGCGCCGCGGACGTCCAGGCGGGTCGCGAGGCGGGCGGGGGCGTGCGGGAGTACGAGGAGGGCCGCACCGAAGGCGGCCACGGTCATCAGCAGGCCGAGGCCGTACGCCGCGCGTACGCCGGCCCAGTCCGTCAGCAGACCGGACAACGGGTAGCCGATGCCTATGCCCGCGGTCGTGGTGACGGACAGCAACGCGATCGTCCGCGTCGCCCGGTGTTCGTCGAGGTGGTCCCGCGCCACGGCCATCATCAGTACGACGAGGCCTAGCCCGGAGCCCTGCAGTGCGCGGCCGACCAGCAGAAACGCGAACGGCAACGGCAGTACGGTCAGCAGGCTGCCGACCACCTCCGCCCCCAGCATCCACAGCACCACACTCCGCCGCCGCGAACCGGCCCCCAACCGCCCGAACACCGGCGTCGCCACGGCCCCCGCCAGCAACGCAATCGTCAACGTCCACTGCGAAGCCGCCAGCGAAACCCCGTAAGCCCCAGCCACCGCCGTGATCAACGGCGCCCCGAGACTCCCGATCACCGCCCCAACCAACCCCACAGAAACCAGGAATCCCACCAACACCCCGGGCTTGGTCATTGGTTCGTCGTGGTGGTGATGTGGGTGAAGAGGCCGGGTTTGATGCGGGTTCTGGCTTGGTGGGACCAGGGTTCGTCTACCTGGGGGAGGTCCAGGGCGGCGTTGGTGTTGAGGAGTTGGCCGAAGGCCAGGAAGGCCTTCACCGTGACCGGGTCGAGCTGGGCGGTGTCGGCGACGGACTGCCAGAGGCGGGCGAAGCTCGCGCGGACGGCGTCGCGGACCTCGCCGTCACCGGCGGCCGCGGCGGCGGTGCCCTGCAGCTGGAGGAGCAGCGTCGTACGGTCGGCGAGCATGTCGTTGTACTCCTGCCCCATCGCGGTCAGCGCCTGGATCCCAGTGGTGCCGCCGGCGGCAGCGACCATCGCGAGCCGCATCCGCTCGAACGCCGCGTCCACGCACTCCAGGAACAGCAGCTTCTTCGTCCCGAACATCCGGAACACGTACGCCTGGGTGATCCCGGCCCGGCGCGCGATCGTCTCCGTCGACGCGCCGTACAGCCCGGCCCGGGCGAACTCCTCCTCCGCGATCGCGAGCACCTGTTCCCGCCGCTCCCGCCCACTCATCCGTGCCGGTGCCATGCCTCGAAGTTAGTAGGTAGTAACTACTAACCACAACCTGCCGGCCCTGTCTTCCGCATTACATTTACAAGTGTATATTTACGAGCGTAAACATCAGAATGGAGTGGACATGACAGACCAGCGATTCACCCGCCGGCGAGTGGTCACGACCGGCGCCGTCGCCGGCGTGGCGGCCGCCGCGGCGGGCGCGGCCGCGGGCGTGGCGTTCGTCCAGGGCGGCGACGCCCCGGCGCCGATGGAGGCCTCCGCCCGCCGCCGCTTCGAGAACAAGGTCATACTGATCACCGGTGCGACCAGCGGGATCGGCCGCGCGGCCGCCCTCCTGTTCGCGGCCGAGGGCGGCAAGGTCGGCTTCTGCGGCCGTCGCGAGCAGCTGGGCAAACAGGTCGAGGCGGAGATCCGGGCCGCCGGCGGCGAGGCGACGTACCTGCGCGCGGACGTCCGCGCCGAGGACGACGTGCGGCGCTTCGTCGACGGGATCGCGGCGAAGTACGGCGGGCTCGACGTGTGCTTCAACAACGCCGGGATCAGCATCGAGCGGCCGCTGCACGAGTACACGACCGCCGAGTGGGACGACGTGACGAACACCAACCTGCGGGGCAACTTCCTGGCGCTCAAGTACGAGGTGCCGCACCTGCTGAAGCGCGGCGGCGGAACCGTGGTCGTGACCTCGTCCTCGAACGCGATCGCCACCACCGAGAAGCGATCCGCCTACACCGCCACCAAGCGCGGGCTGGTCGGCCTGGTCCAATCGGCCGCCCACGACTACGCGGCGCGCGGCATCCGGATCAATACCCTGATTCCCGGCACCACCAACACCGAGCTCGTCCGCCGGCTGGCCGGCATGATGAACGTCCCCGACCCGGTCTGGAACGCGCTCGCCGCGAACTGGGGCAAGGCCCATGTCCGAGGCCTGCAACGGATGGCAACGCCGAACGAGATCGCGGTCTTCGCGCTCGCGCTCGCATCCGACGACTTCCCGTACCTGACCGCCTCCCAACTCGTCATCGACGGCGGCAAGACGGCGTACGCCGGTTAGCCGAGCACCTGCCGGACGAGTCGGTCGACGTACCGCTCCTCGTTCGGCAGCTCGAACCACGGCATCGCGACACTCAGCTGCGCCCGACCGTGCAGCGCGAGCCACAGCTCGATCGACGTCTCGCGTATCTCGTCGGGCGAGGCATCCCGCAGTACGGCGCCGACCGCGTCGATCAGCGGCTCGAAAGCTGTCCACCCGAGCTCCACCAGCTCCGCGTCCGGCCTGCTGGGCGCGTCCGTACGCCGGTGCGCGTGGAACATCACCGCGTACCGCCCGACGTGTTGCCGCGCATACGCGAGATAGGCGAGCGCCAACGCCCGGACCCGGTCGCGGCCGTCGCCCGGCACCGCCGTCAACCGGTCCCGAAGCTCGCCGAAGAACCGGGCCTTCACCGCCCGCAGGAGCTCGGGCAGATCGCTGAAGTGCAGATAGAGCGCTGTCGGGCTGACCCCGGTCGCCGCCGTCACCGTGCGCACCGAGAGCGAGTCGACATCCTGAGTCTCGAGCAGCTCGGCCGTCGTCGTCACCAGCGCATCGCGCAGGTCGTCGCCGGACCCACGAGGGCTCCGGGCACGACGGTTGGCGACGGTCACCTTGGTGAGTTTAGACGGATCGCCATCACTGACCAACGATCGCCGACAGCCGCGACCCATCCCGCGAACGGGCCGCTGGCAACGGTTGGTCAGTGGTGGAGATCCGGGCTTCAGTCCTGGATGGCCTTGACGATCGCGATGTTCCGGGTCAGCCAGTCCTGGGGCAGCGACTCGTCGGGGCTGGTGGACTCGAGGGTCCACAGGACGTTCAGCATCTGCCGGACGATCACCCAGTCGCGGGCGCGGTCCTCGTCGAACCCGGCCGCGTCGATCGCCGTCCAGAACCGCTGCCGGACCGCGAACCGCAGGTCGGGCGCGGCCACGACCTCGTCCCAGCGGTTCCAGATCAGCGGGGCGACCTCGAAGTGCGGGTCGCCGGACAGCGGTTTCGGGTCGATCACCAGCCACGGTTCGCGGTCCGCGGCGAGCATGTTCTCGTAGTGCAGGTCGGTGTGGATCAGCCGCCCGTCGGTGGCCGGGTCCGCGACGAAGTCGGTGGCCAGCGAGATCGCCTGCTCGACTAACCGGTGCGGCACCGGCGCCGAGGCCGGCAGCTTCCGGAGCCGCTCGACCCAGCGGGCCAGCTCGCCGGACAGCGTCCGGTACTGCGGACCCGCCGGGACGTGCAGCCGCTTGTAGGTGCCGCCAACGATCTCGCAGGCGTCCAGCGCGTCGATCGTGGTCAGGTCACGCGGGTGCAGCCGCTCCAGCAGTAGCGCGAACCGGCGCGGGTCGGCGCGCAACAGCTGCACGGTGCCGTTGCCGGCCCAGTCCCGCAACGCGAGGTGCTCGGTCTCCGCCTCCCAGTGCGGGAACTGCACCTTCAGCACCGCACTCTTGCCCTCGGCAAGCACCGGTACGACGAGCGCGCAGTTGCCGTACGCCGCCGTACCGTCGACCTGCAGGCCCCACTCGTCGAGCAGCTCCCGCACCAACCGCGGCAACCGATCCAGCCAATCGGCCCAGTCCTGCCCACGAGAAGCGACAACCAGCAGCCCGTCGGGGATTGCGACCGGCACCTACTTCTTGCCTGCTTTCTCGCCCGTGTCGGTGGTGCGGAGGGCGGCGATGAAGGCCTCCTGGGGGACCTCGACGCGGCCGACCATCTTCATCCGCTTCTTGCCTTCCTTCTGCTTCTCGAGCAGCTTGCGCTTCCGCGTGATGTCACCGCCGTAGCACTTCGCCAGCACGTCCTTGCGCATCGCGCGGATCGACTCGCGGGCGATGATCCGGGACCCGATCGCGGCCTGGATCGGCACCTCGAACTGCTGCCTCGGAATCAGTTCCTTCAGCTTGCCGGCCAGTGCGACGCCGTACGCGTAGGCGTTGTCGCGGTGCACGATCGCGGAGAACGCGTCCACCGTCTCGCCCTGCAGCAGGATGTCCACCTTGACCAGCGCGGCCGCCTGCTCGCCGGTCGGCTCGTAGTCCAGCGACGCGTAGCCCTTGGTCTTGGACTTCAGTTGGTCGAAGAAGTCGAACACGATCTCGGCCAGCGGCAACGTGTAGCGCAGCTCGACCCGGTCCTCGGACAGGTACTCCATGCCGAGCAGGTTGCCCCGCTTGGACTGGCAGAGCTCCATGATGACGCCGATGTAGTCCTTCGGGCTCAGGATCGTCGCGCGGACGACCGGCTCGAAGATGTCGGCGATCTTGCCTTCCGGGAACTCGCTCGGGTTGGTGACGACGAACTCCTTGCCGTCCTCCATCTCGACCCGGTAGACCACGTTCGGCGCGGTCGAGATCAGATCCAGGTCGAACTCGCGCTCGAGCCGCTCGCGGACGATCTCCATGTGCAGCAGCCCGAGGAACCCGCAGCGGAAGCCGAACCCGAGCGCGCCCGAGGTCTCCGGCTCGTACTGCAGGGCGGCGTCGTTCAGCTGCAGGCGCTCCAGCGCGTCCCGCAGCGTCGGGTAGTCGTCGCCGTCGATCGGAAACAGACCGGAGTACACCATCGGCTGTGGGTGCTTGTAGCCGCCGAGGGCCTCGGTCGCGCCGTGCACCGACGAGGTGACGGTGTCACCGACCCGGGACTGGCGGACGTCCTTCACGCCGGTGATCAGGTAACCGACCTCACCGACGCCGATACTCTGCGTCTTCATCGGCTCCGGTGAGATCACGCCGACCTCGAGCATCTCGTGCACCGCGCCGGTCGACATCATCTTGATCCGGTCGCGGTGGATCAGCTCGCCGTCGACCACCCGGACGTAGGTGACCACGCCGCGATAGGTGTCGTAGACCGAGTCGAAGATCAGCGCCCGCGGCGGTGCGTCCTTCACGCCCTTCGGCGGCTCGACCTGGGCAACGATCTCGCTCAGCAGCTCTTCGACACCCTCACCGGTCTTCGCCGACACCTTCAGCACGTCGGACGGGTCGCAGCCGATGATGTGTGCCAGCTCAGCCGCGTACTTCTCCGGCTGCGCGCTCGGCAGGTCGATCTTGTTCAGCACCGGGATGATGTGCAGGTCAGCGTTCAGCGCGAGGTACAGGTTCGCCAGCGTCTGCGCCTCGATCCCCTGCGCCGCGTCGACCAGCAGCACGGCGCCCTCGCACGCCTCCAGCGACCGGGACACCTCGTACGTGAAGTCGACGTGCCCGGGCGTGTCGATCATGTTCAGGATGTACGTCGTACCGTCCGGGGCCAGCAGGCCGCCCGGGGTGTCCGGGCCGGGCGTGAACGGCAGCCGGACCGCCTGCGACTTGATCGTGATGCCGCGCTCGCGCTCGATGTCCATC
>NZ_DASRVN010000458.1:0-17946 GCF_035655035.1 Kribbella sp.
GTCGACGTACTGATGTTCACCACGGTCACCGGGGTGGCGGCTCCGTCGATCGACGCGCGGGTGGCGTTGCGGCTGGGGCTGCGGGAGGACGTGAAGCGGCTGCCGTTGTTCGGCCTGGGGTGCGTCGGGGGAGCGGCCGGGATCGCTCGGCTGCACGATTACCTGACCGCGTGGCCGTCGCACGTCGCCGTACTGCTGTCCGTGGAGCTGTGCTCGTTGACGTTGCAGCGCGACGATGCCTCGCTGCCGAACCTGGTCGGCGGGGCGTTGTTCGGGGACGGCGCGGCGGCGGTGGTGCTGACCGGGTCCGAGCATCCGTCCGCGTCGGGGCCGTCGGTGGTGGCGACGCGGTCGCGGCTGTACCCGGATTCGGAGCGGGTGATGGGGTGGGACGTCGGCGCGGGCGGGTTCCGGATCGTGCTCGGGGCCGACGTACCGGAGGTGGTCCGGACCTACCTGGGTTCGGATGTGCGCGGATTCCTGAGCTCGTATGGGTTGGGGGTTGCGGACATCGGCACGTGGGTGAGTCATCCTGGTGGTCCGAAGGTGCTGGAGGCGGTTTCCGAGACGCTGGAGTTGCCGCCGGGGGCACTGGAACTGACGTGGCGGTCGCTCGATGCCGTGGGCAACTTGTCGTCGTCCTCGGTGCTGCACGTCCTCGGTGACACGATGCGGTTGCGGCCGTCCGGGCCTGGGGTGCTGCTGGCGATGGGTCCTGGTTTCTGTTCCGAGCTCGTGTTGATGGAGTGGTGATGTACGGCTGGTACGTCGGACTGGTGCTGCTCGTCGCCCTTGAACGGGTGGCGGAGCTGGTGGTGTCGCTGCGGAACGCGCGCTGGAGTTTTGCCCGGGGCGGGGTGGAGGCGGGGCAGAGGCATTACCCGTTCATGGTCGCTCTGCACACGTTGTTGCTCGCGGCATGCTTGGTGGAGGCGGCGTACCGGCCGTTCGTGGCGTGGCTCGGGTGGACGATGTTCGCGGTGGTGTTGCTGGCGCAGGGGTTGCGCTGGTGGTGCATCACGGTGCTCGGGCACCAGTGGAACACGCGCGTGATCGTCGTACCCGGCTTGAAGCTGGTTGCCCGCGGCCCGTACCGGTTCCTCCGGCACCCGAACTACGTCGCCGTCGTCGCCGAGGGGATCGCCCTCCCGCTGGTCCACACCGCCTGGCTCACCGCGATCGTGTTCACCGCCTTGAACATCCCCCTCCTGGCCATCCGCATCCGCTCCGAAGAAGCAGCCCTCAACTCCGCCCTGGTCCCGTGAGTCCGTCCGTCTCGGTTGGTGGGGGATCGGGGGTCGACGTGGATCTGCTGGTGGCGGGCGCCGGTCCGGCCGGTGCCGCGACCGCGATCCGGGCGGCCCTCGCCGGCCTGTCCGTCGTGGTCGTCGAGCCACGGACGACCCCGATCGACAAGGCGTGCGGCGAAGGGATCGCCCACAGCGCCGTCGCCTACCTCACCCGCCTGGGCGTGGACCTCACCGGCCGCCCCTTCCACGGCATCCGCTACCTCGACGACACCCACTCGGTAGACGCCCGCTTCACCACCGGCCCCGGTCTCGGCGTACGCCGTACCACTCTCCACTCAGCCCTGATGTCCCGCCTCGCCGACCTGAACATCCCCGTCCTCAACACCCGCGTGGGCCCCATCGCCCAAACCCCGACCACAGTCACCGCCGCCGGCCTCACCGCCCGCTACCTGGCCGCCGCCGACGGCCTCCATTCCCCCACCCGCCGCCAACTGGCCCTCACCCAGCCACCTGTGAACCTGGCCGTGCGGCGCGGACTGCGGCAGCACTTCACCGTCGCGCCCTGGACAGATCTCGTGGAGGTCTACTGGTCACGCCTGGGCGAGGCGTACGTGACCCCAGTAGCGGACGACCTCGTCGGCGTAGCGATCCTGACCTCCGCGCGCGGCACCTTCACCTCACACCTGAACGCCTTCCCGGCGCTCAAACGCCGCCTCCACAACGCCCCACCGGCAACCGCCGTCCTCGGCGCCGGCCCGCTCCGCCAGCGTGTCCGCTCCCGCACCGCCGGCCGTGTCCTCCTGGTAGGCGACGCCGCCGGGTACGTCGACGCGCTCACCGGCGAAGGCATCGCCGTAGCCCTCCGCACCTCCGCCGAACTGGTCGACTGCCTCCGCGCCGACCGCCCGCAGGACTACGACGCCGCCTACCGCCGCGTCTCCTGGGAATGCCGCCTGCTCACCGCATCGTTGCTCTGGGCCCGCAACCGCAAACTCCTCGCCCCACACATCGTCCCCGGCGCCGCCCGCCTCCCCGGCGTCTACCGAACGATCGTCAACCGGTTGACCTAGGCAAGAAATGCCGCAGGCCCGGCAATCGCTCAGACGATCGCCGGGCCCACGATGAGCCGAGCTTCCTGGTGAAAAGCTCGGATCCGCAGCCGTTCCGGTCTCCTGGTGAAAGATCGGACCGGCTGACAAGGAAGACTCTGTCAGCCGGATGTTGCCCAACAGTTGCCGGAATATGAAGCCTTGTTACATAGCCCTGTGGCGTACATCTCAGTGTTCCGTCCGTACGGCGGCGATCTGCAACTGCAGCGCCAACCGTTGCCGCGGATCTGAGAGATCCAGCTCCGCGATCTCCCCGATCCGCTTCATCCGGTGCCGCAACGTGTTCGTGTGCAGATGCAGCGCCCGTGCCGCCCGCTGCGGCTGTCCCGGGAAATCCAGCCACGCCTGCAACGTCTCGACGTACCCGGTGTCGTGCTCGATGTCATGCCGCAGCAACGTCGCGAGCGGACCATCCATCTTGGTGGTATCAAGCGAAGTCACCGCCCGATGCACCGTCAGCACGTGCCACGCCTCCTCCACCCGCAACGCCGGCCCCGGCGCGACCCCACGCCGTACCAGCCCCAGCAGCTCGACCGCCTCGGCCCGTGAACTCGGCAAATCCGCGGGCCCCCGCGCAGGCCCGCCTGCGGCCGCATACGTTCCAGGTGACTGCTCAACCACCAGCTTCTGCAGCCAGGTCCACGACCCCGGCCCGTCCGCGTCCGTGACAACCGCCAGCACGGTCCCGTCCAGATCGGCCAGCTGCGGCTCACTCCACCCGTGCCGCCGCCCGGTCGACTCCCACAGATCCAGCTGCTGCGGTACGTCGTACCCGTCCGGCGACCCGAGCGCCACTACCCGCCACGGCTGTCGCGGGAGCCGTACGTCGACCGGGTTGTCCGGCGAGAACTGCCGCAGCACCGTCCGCAGCCGGTCAATCGCGCTCCTGCGCGCTACGTCGGCCTGTGCCCGCAGCCGCAACAAGTGCAGCGCCAGGACCGACGCAGCATTGCTGAGCTCAGTAGTGACCGCCTCACTGACCGGACCGTCCACAACAGCCCAGATAGACCCCAGCCACTCACCACCAGCCCGCACAGGTACGACGAGCCGGGGGCGGATGCCATTAGGTCCGTCCGGCACCAAGAACGGCTCACTGGACCGGGCCAGCCGCCGGAAGATGCCCCGGGCCCGGAAGTGCGCGATGACCTCCGGTGGAACCCGGCGGCCGACAATCGTGGACACCCGGGTCGGGTCGGTGAAGTCCTGCCCCGAGGAGTACGCCAGTACTCGCGACTGGTTGTCCTCGATCGTCACAGGCGCGTCGACGATCGCAGCGGCCGCGTCGGCCAGTGCGAACAGCTCCTGGTGTACGCCGGCGTCACCAGCGGCAGGGGAGTCCGGTGCAGCCGCCCTGTCGAGTACGCCGCGCAGTAGCCAGACCACGTGCGCCCACGTGACGCTCGGCTGGAGTGCTACGAGCGTCATGACCTCCCGGTCCGCGGCAGCGACAACAGCCGGCTCATGCGCCAACGCCGTACGTAGGACCACTCCCGACGCGTTTCCAGCCGCACAGCGCTCTACGAGCTCCACGGCGTCCTCTGCGTCCCGTAGACCGAGTCCTAGCACCAGATCGCCCGGCTGACCGGTCGCAGGCTCCTGCGGGTCGGCCAAGAACACGTCCCGCACCTCGCTGTCGCCCTTGCCGGGTACCACGACCTCGAACAGCGCAGGGCCGACGGCGACGATCAGATCGGACGAGGAGATCATGAAGTTATTGTGCTCCGGGCACACTCATTTGTCTGCTGAATGGTGTGATCGCACCATGACAGCCGTCGGCCGCCGTCGCACCATCGATACATGACCACAGCTGGTTCCACCCACCTCGTCCCGGATCGCGTCGCCGTCGTCGGCGCGGGCATGGTCGGCCTGGCGACTGCCTGGTTCCTCCAGGAGGCCGGTGTCGAGGTGACTGTGCTCGACCGCGAGGGCGTCGCCGCCGGCGCGTCCTGGGGCAACGCCGGCTGGCTGACCCCCGGCCTGGCCACGCCGCTGCCGGAACCGGCGGTCCTCAAGTACGGCGTCCGTGCGGTGCTGAGCCCCGCCTCACCGGTGTACGTCCCGCCGACCGCGAGCCCGCGGCTCCTCAAGTTCCTCACCCGCTTCGCTCGCAACAGCACCGCCGGACGCTGGAAGACCGCGATGGACGCGCTGGTGCCGATCAACCGGCAGTCGCTGGCCGCCTTCGACTTCCTCGCCGACGCAGGCGTCCAGGCGCAGACCCACGAGGCCAAGTCGTTCCTGGCCGCGTACCGCAGGGTCGAGGAGCGCAAGGTCCTGCTCGAGGAGATCGAGCAGATCCACGCCGCCGGTCAGGGCATCGAGTTCGAGGCGATCAGCGGCGACGACGCCCGCGAGATCGAGCCGTCGCTGTCCGACGCGATCGGCGCCGCGATCCGGCTGCACGGTCAGCGGTTCATCAACCCGGGCGAGTACGTGAACCAGCTCGCCGACTCGGTGCTGGCCCGCGGCGGCCAGATCATCAGCGGCGTCGTGGTCAAGGACGTCGTCGACGAGATCCGCGGCGTCCGGCTGGTCACCGCGGACGGGGAGACCGACCCGTTCGACGCGGTCGTGATGGCGACCGGCGCGTGGCTGACCGACCTGGCGCGGCAGTTCGGCGTCCGGACCGTCGTGCAGGCGGGTCGCGGGTACAGCTTCAGCGTGCCGATGGCGCACGTACCGGCCGGCCCGGTGTACTTCCCGGCGCAGCGGATCGCCTGCACGCCGCTCGGCGACCGGCTCCGGGTGGCCGGGATGATGGAGTTCCGCAAGCCCGAGGCGAAGCTCGACCCGCGCCGGATCGACGCGATCGTGGACGCCGCCCGGCCGCTGCTGCGGGACGCCGACCTGGACGCCCGCACCTTCGAGTGGGTCGGCCCGCGGCCCTGCACCCCGGACGGCCTGCCGCTGATCGGCGCCACCTCGTCGCCGCGGGTGTTCGCCGCCGGCGGGCACGGCATGTGGGGCATCACGCTCGGCCCGGTCACCGGTCAGCTGCTGGCCGAGACCATCACCACCGGCCGTACTCCCGAGGAGCTGCGCCCCTTCAACCCACTCCGCTGACACCGTGGAGGGCCCCAACGACGTGGCCCTCCCTCCCCGCTGACCGTCACCTCGAGCAGCCTCGGTGAGCCTCCTCAGGGCAGCGCCTCATCTGCCCGCGCCTCCTCCGGCCACCAGCTGCTCCGGTCAGCCCCAAGAGCGGGCCCTGGCGAGTTTCTCCTGCCCAGGGCCCGCTCTTCAGTTTCTGTCGGTGGACTGTGCGATGGTTCGCCGCATGGTGCTCAGGTGGTATTCGGTCGTGGTCGACTGTCACGACGTACGCAAACAGGCGGCCTGGTGGGCCGAGGCGCTCGGGTGGAAGACGATCTACGCCACCGACGACGAGTGCGTGAACGTGCCCGGCTGGGTCGACGAGGACGTGCTCAAGGACCTGCCCTGGGAGCGGATCGGTCCCGGCATGGTCTTCGTCCCGGTTCCCGAGGGCAAGGCGGTGAAGAACCGCCTGCACCTGGACCTCGCCCCGCACACCAGCCAGGACCGCGCGGCCGAGATCGCCCGCCTGGAGTCCCTCGGCGCCCATCGCGCCGACGTCGGCCAGCCCGAGGGCGCGTCCTTCACCGTCCTGACCGACCCCGAGGGCAACGAGTTCTGCGTCCTCAGCTCCCGCGACTCCTGACCATGCTCACCGTCGCATCGGAAGTCCCTGCGGACCGGGTCGACGAATTGGCCGGCCTCATGCGTACGGCGTGGTGGATGAGCGATCGCACCACCGCCGACGTCGAACGGGTGCTCGTGAACTCCGACCTGGTCGTCACGGTGCTGGACGACGACCAACTGGCCGGGTTCGCCCGAGTTCTGACCGACCGTACGTACGTCGCCCTCGTGCTGGACGTGATCGTCGACGAGTCGCGCCGCGGCTCCGGGATCGGCGCCGCACTGCTGGACGCCGTCGTCAACCATCCCGCCTTGGCGGAGGTCCGCAGCCTGGAGTTGGTGTGCCAGCCGGAGCTGGTGCCGTTCTACCAGCGCTGGGGTTTCACCGACCAGGTCGGCCGCTCACGGCTGATGCGCCGTACGGCGGACGCGCGACTGACCGGCTGACGCTCGCGACCCAGTGCACAACAGATCCGGGAGCTCGGTGTGAGCTCCCGGATCTGGTGACGTGAATCAGTGCGTGTGCGGCTCGGAGCCGTGCTCCGCCTCGTGGGCGGCGATCTGCGCCTTGACCTCTTCCATGTCGACCGCGCGCAGCTGGCCGATCAGGTCCTCGAGGCTGGCCGCGGGGAGCGCGCCGGCCTGCGAGTACAGCACCACGCCGTCGCGGACCGCCATCAAGGTCGGGATGGAACTGATCTGGAAGGCCTGCGCCAGCTCACCCTGAGCCTCGGTGTCGACCTTGCCGAACGTGATGTCTCCGTGTTCCTCGGACGACTTCTCGAACACCGGTCCGAACATCTTGCACGGGCCACACCACTCGGCCCAGAAATCCACCAGCACGAGACCGTCGCCACCGACCACCTCGTTGAAGTTGTCCTGGGTCAGCTCGACCGTTGCCACTACGACCTCCGAAAGTAGTTGAGTACGCCGTAGTCAACACCGACGGCCCCACGACTTGTTCCCGCAGCCCGGGCGCGGGCCGGCGGCCGATCTCGTACGGCGTACGACCTGACCGGAATGCGGAGTCTCGGATGTGACCTGAGCCACGTTGTCACTCGTTTGTTCAGATCGGCATGTCCACGAAGGGTGACGCGTAGTCCTGGACCTCGCCGAGGATCGAGGCGGCCGCCTCCGGCGTCAGGTCGGCGCGCTCGCGCTCCGCGACGATCATCTGCCGCAGCAGCCGGGTCTCGCCGGCGGTCGCCAGCCCGGTGATCTCCGGGTGCCCGTTCAGCAGCCAGGCGGTCGCGGCGGTGATGTAGCGCTGCTCGTCGAACGGCCGGTACCAGGTGTCGTACTCCTTCTGCTCGCCGTCGGCCCAGTTCCGCCGGGCGATCATCTTGATCGTCATCAGCGCCGCGTCGGACGCCTTCACGGCCTCGACCAGGGCCGCATAGTCGGCGGCGTACTTCGGGTCCGTGGACAGCTTGTAGTTCAGTGGCGTCAGCACGCTGTCGAAGTCGAACCGGCGCAGCCCCTCGGTGTGGACCGACGGCGCCTGCGCGGTGTGCCCGGTGATGCCGATCGCGCGCACCAGGCCCTCGTCCTTGGCCCGGATCGCGGCCTCCAGCGAGCCGCCCTTGCCGGTCACCAGATCGAGGTTCTCCAGATCGCAGACCGCGTGCATCTGGATCAGGTCGACGTGATCGGTCTGCAGCCGCTCCAGCGACCGGTTGATCTCGCTCCAGGCCTCCTCGAACGTCCGCCGTCCGGTCTTGGTGGCGAGGAAGATCCGGTCCCGGATCTCCGGCATCCGCGGCCCGAGCCGGAGCTCGGCCTCGCCGTAGTCCGCGGCCACGTCGAAGTGGTTGATTCCGGCGTCGAGTGCTTCCTGGATCGAGGCGTCGGCGCGGTCCTGGTCGACGCCGCCGAGGGAGGCCGCACCGTAGATGAGTACCGAGCTCTGGTGGCCGAGTCTGCCCAGCCGGCGAGTTTCCATCCTGGTCCTCCAGGGGGTAGCAGGGAACACTGCCGACCTTATGCCCACCGGCCGCGCTGGCAAGCGGTTGTCCACAGCCGACTTTGACCCCCTCGCCACGGGAGAGTTTTCCACAGCCGGGCCGCCGGATCGGTTACTATCTGTGATCAGTTGGTGCGTTCTTCTACCCTGTTGTTCGCACGGATTTTCGAACCTGTCCGCGGCGTGTGGCATGGTGTGCGCTGCCCGGACCACCCGATCGGGCATGAGAGAGGAGCTATGACGACGGTACCGAAGGTGTCACGCTTGGCCGTTATGAGCGACGGTGAGGGTGACACTGCCCGCATGTGGGGTAACAGTATGGCTGCGGGGAGCGATGGACCATCCGGATCCTGGTCTCAGGTCTCCCGGAGGTCGGTTGCTTGCCGTATCCTCCCGGCTACTGTCCGCGTAACTGCTGTCTGAGGGGCGGGTAGGGATGAGTTGGTGGCGAACGTTGCTGAATCTGCCGCCAAAAGGTGAGCACTGGTCGGACCAGCGCCGGGCCAAGAAACCGGGCAAAGGCCGCCCGCAGAGTACCGCGCCGGAGTGGTGGGCCCACCCCGGCGGGCCGGTGTCCCCTACCCCTCGCCAGGCGCAGGGGGTGGCCGCGCAGTACTCCGCTCCGCAGACCCAGGCCCCGCCGCCGCCCAACGGCGGCGTCATGGCACCTCCCCGGCGCCCGGGTGGACGCCCGCCCGGCGGCGCCCCGCAGGAGCCGGGACCGCGCGCGCCCGAGCGCCTGAAACAGCGGTCCCCGCACGGCGCCCACGCCGCCGCGCCGCCCGGCCCGGCCCGTGAGGTGCTGGCGCCGGGGCAGACCCCGTGGTCGACCGAGCCCGAGTCGTCGTTCTCCACCTGGGCGCGGCGGTTCTTCCGCGGCCTCGTGGTCGTCGTACTGCTGCTGGCCGCGATCAGCGGGATCCGCTCCTGGATCGCCCCGAACCGGACGCCTCAGACGGTGGTCAGCGGCCAGAGCAGCTTCCCGTCCGACGAGGCCCGCGCGGTCGCGACCCGGTACGCCGTGGCGTACCTGACCTGGGACGAGAACAACCCCGACGCCCGCCCGGCCCAGGTCGGCCTCGACCTCGCCTCCGGGCTGGACAGCGGGGCCGGCTGGAACGGCCGCGGCAAGCAGACCGCCGACGTCGCCTACCCGGGCCAGGTGACCGCCGACCCGAACGGCATCACCGGCGCGGTCGACGTCCGGGTCCGGGTGCACACGTTCAACCGGCAGGGCAGCAACGCCTTCGCCGCCGGCCCGGTCGTCTGGGAGCGGCTGTCGGTGCCGGTCGCGCGCACCCCTTCCCGGGTGGTGGTCAGCGGGCCGCCGACGTTCGTACCGGACGAGCGTGCCCCGCTGCCGGCCAACATGCCGCAGAACGCCGCGCCCGACGACGACCTGACCGCGGCGACCGAGAAGGACGCCGAGGCGTTCTTCGGCGCGTACGCCGAGTCGGACAACAAGGTGTCCGCGGTGACCGCACCCGGCTCGACCATCCGCAGCCTGAACGGCGCGGTGAGGTTCGGAGCCCTCAAGGACTGGCAGGTGTACGCCGGTAACGACGACGAGCGGCAAGCGACCGCCGCCGTCACCTGGAACGGGGTGGGCGATACCACGCTCGACCAGACCTACACGCTCACTCTGCGGCGTACCGTCGCCACGGACGGAGCCCAGCGATGGCAAGTGGCTGCCGTCGGATGAATCCAGCGACTGGCCATCGGATGACCGAGGCAACAAGGGAGACACCGCAATGACGACGCACGAACTGGCTGCGAGCGTGGTTCAGCTTGCCGTGCCCATGGCCAATCCCAACGTCCCGACCGGCGCGAACTTCAAGGACTGGGTCCTGGTCATCGCGGGGAACATCTTCATCGCGATCCTCGTGTTGCGCGCCATCGGGCACTACTTCAAGCGCGAGTGGGGCGAGCTGTTCGGCCACATCGCGGCCGGGGTGCTGGTCGGCGGGCTGATCTACGCCAACAACCAGACCATCAACGTGCTCAAGGGCTTCTGGGGATTGCTTTCCGGAGGCAATTGATGCGCGTCGGCCGTACTCTCACGCACCACTTCGAGATCGAGACCCGGCAGTACGACCTGCTCGGTGTCGACCTCGGCGAAGGCGCGCGCCGGCGGATGATCATCTTCGGCGCGGTGGTGATCGTGGTCTGGGTGGCGCTGCTGTTCCCGTTCATCGGCGTACCGCAGAAGGCCACCGTCAGCCTGTACGTGGTGCCGCCGTTCGTGATCACCGCGTTCGGCTGGCGGCCGGGCAAGTTCCACGAACGCCGCCGCCGGGTCACCGAATGGGCGCTGGCCGTCCGGTACGCCTTGCGTGCGCACCGGCCGATCATCGGGCTCGGTGCCCGGGCCGCGGACAAGTCGGAGTACCTGCCCTGGCGGGAGCGGATGTCGACCCGTAAGGTCGCCGACCTGGCCAAGGCCAGGGTCACGCCGGAGTGGGAGCGCGAGGTCGTGGTGGAGGTCGATCCGATGGTCCGCGCGGGGGCGGACATCACGGTCAACCAGCGGGCCCGCCTGCTGGGTTCGGAACACGTACAACGGGTGAGTCGCAGGACGTCGTCAGGAAGAGGCCTGGATGAAGATCGCTGACAAGCTCCTGAACCTGGTGGGGGTCGGTCGCGAGCGCGGCCTGCCACCGCCGCGCCTGGTCGCCATCGCCGACGGCCTGCTGGTCACCGAACGCAGCGCCGAGGCGTGGTTCCTGATCTCGGTGGCGAACACCGACCTGGCCACCGAGGCCGAGCAGGACGCCGCCCTGGACGCCGCGGTCAGCGCGGCCGCGACCATCCTCGGCGACCGGCTCAGCCACCTGAAGGTGGTCTGGGGCCGCTCGACCGGTCAGGACTACCTCGACTCGGTGGCCGGCCACTACCGGCTCGGCGACCACGAGGCGTGGGCGCAGACCCGGGCCGACCGGATCGACGAGATGCGGATGCCGGAGCGGTACGTCGCCCTCGGGGTTCATCTGTCCGACCGCGACCCGCGGGCGACCGCCCAGGTACGCGGTTCGATCAGCGACGCACTCGGTACGACGTCGTGGCGGGTCAGTGCGCGCGAGCTCGCGCACCTGGACGAGCGGGTGCGCAAGCTCGCTCGTCAGCTCGGCTCGACGGTCTGGCGGGCGCACACCGCGCCGGCCGAGGTGATCTCCTGGCTGATCAGCCGGGAGATGCACCGCGGCGCGGTCGCGGCGCCCCGGCGCGGCCTGATCACCGGCGCCTCGCTGGCCCGGCTGACCTCCGGCCGGGTGGTGCCGTACACCGACCACCTGCGGATCTACGACACCCGCGGCCAGATCGCGGCGTACACGACCGTCCTGGCGATGACCGACTTCCCCGAGGAGCTCGAGACGCCGGGCTCGGGGGAGTGGCTGCGGACGCTGTCCGAGATCAAGGCGATCGACGACGACGGCGACGAGATCGACGTCACCGTCGAGGCCTCGGTCCGGTTCCGGGTCCTGACCAAGAAGACCGCGCGCAACCTCGTCGACGAGACCCGCAAGAGCGCGAAGGAACAGCGCCGCTCGGCCGCGAAGGGTACGGCGGAGGAGACCGCCGACGAGATCGTCGAGACCGAGCGCGTGATGCGCGAGGTCAAGCGCGACATCAACCGCAGCGGCCTGACCCTGGTCGAGGACCACCCGCGGCTGCTGGTCAGCGCGGACACCCGCGAGGATCTCGAGGCGTACGTCGACGCGGTCATCGCGCACTACGCGGACCGCGGCATCACGGTCGCGGTCGGCGCCGACGAGCAGCGCGACCTGTGGCTCGAGTCGCTGCCCGGCGACCAGCTGCGGGTGCCGGACCTCGGGCACGTCCGCGAGTCGACCGCGTTCTTCGGGTCCTGGTTCTGGGGCGGTGCGTCGATCGGCGACGCGACCGGCCCGGCGATCGGGTACCTGACCGGCTCCACGCCCGGCCTGGTGCGGTTCGACGCCGCCGCCGGTTCGGCGCTCGGCGACGCGACCACGACGCTGTTCCTCGGCCGATCGGGCCGTGGTAAGACGACGGCGGCGATGCTCGGCGGCCTGGACTCGGCGTTCGCCGGCGCCTGGGTGCCGCTGCTCGACCTGAAGGGCGACGCCGCGGGCGTGTCCGCGGTCGCCGCCGAGTACGGCGTACCGACCGCCGTCATCGAGATCACCGCGCAGTTCTCCGGCGCCGCGGACCTGCTCCGCGTACTGCCGGTCGACGACGCGCTGCTGCAGGCCCCGTCCCAGCTGATGCTGCTGCTCCCGCCACACCTGCGAGGCGCGGCCGAGGCCCCGGTGATGGCCGCCACCCGCGCCGAGATCCAGTCGCCGGACCCGTCCTCCTGGGGCGTCATCCAGCGGCTCTGCAACTCCGACTCCGAGACCGTGCGTACGGTCGGGTTCGCGTTGCGCGACCTGGTCGAGACCGGCCTCGGCTCGGTCGTCGCCGGCCCGCCGTCCGGCCTCTCGTCGCTGACCACGAACCCCGGCCTCTGGGTCGTCCAGATGCCCGGCCTCACCCTCCCGTCACCGGAGTCCGCCCCGGAGTCCTGGTCGCCGATCGAGCGCGTCGGCATGGCCTGTCTGCGCGGCTGCCTCGCCTGGATGATCCGCACCACCGGCCGCCGCGAGTTCCGCGGCCGCTCCAAGGTCGTCATCGTCCCCGAGGTCCACCTGCTCACCAAGACCCCCGACGGCGCCTCGTTCCTCGACTACATCGCCCGCGTCGGCCGCGCCCTCGGCGCCTCCCTGGTCCTCGACACCCAGGACCCGGCCAGCATCCTGAAACTGCCCGGCCTGGTCGAGCAGATCACCACCCTGTTCGCGTTCAGCCTCCGCTCCCGCGAACAGGTCGACTCCCTCCTGGAACTCCTCGGCCGCCCGCAGACGGCGCCGTACCAAACCCTCGTCCGCGGCATCAACACCGCCGCCAACGGCAAATCCATCCGCCACGGCCACTGCATCATGCGCGACCGCTGGGACGAAGTAGCCACCGTCCAAATCGACATCCCCAGCCAGCAAGTAGCCGCCCTCCTCCGCACCACCCCCGAATCCGAACACGCCGGCGAAGCAGCCGAGCCCGTCGACCTGCCCCAGGTCGAAGCAGACCCGTTCGCCGGAGACGAAGAGATCCCCGAACCGGCTGCCACCGCCCAAGGCGAGGTTCACGCCCACCAGGTTCCCGCGTCCGTCGTGCAGGCCGACGCCTACCCGGTCACCTACACCGACCTGCCATCCAACGGCGCCGTCTCCGTCCCGCCCGACGGCAAGGGCGTGGCGCCTTCCAACGGCGCGTCCGCTGTCCGCAGCAACGGCGCAGCCTCCACGGCGCCCACCAACAGCACGGCCTCTGTGCCCAGCAACGGTGCAGCCTCCGCGGCGCCTTCCAACGGAAACCTCTCCGGCCGCGGGACGTCCTTCTCTGCAGCTAACCCTGCGCCACAGGCCTCCGGTCACGCAGATAGTTCCACCGCTGCCGGCCGCACGGGACCTGCAGGTCCCGCGACCGCGGCTGGACCTGGTACGGCCCCCGCAGCTCACTCAGCGCCCCTCGCCGAACCCTCCGCCTACGGTTCACCGTCGGCTCCGGCGGCCCCCTCGGCCGGCCAAGCGCCGACCACCCCCGAACCGTCGGTGGTCCAGCAAAACGGCCGTCCCCCGACTCCGAACCCCACCGCCGGTCAGAGCCACCGTCCTCCGCTCCGCTACGAGTCCCCGATAGGCCCGGACGAGGTCTACGACCAGGAAGCAGACGAGGCGGCCTACAACGAGGCGATGTACCCAGCCGACGGAGCCCCCGCCTCCGAGACACCAAACAATGACTCCCCCAGCCCCACCGGCAACAAGGAACACGTCGCATGAGGTGGCAGCGCCGCGCACGAACCGCGGTCACCGTCCTCACAATCTCCTTGATCATCACCTCCCAACTAGCCCTGGCCGCCGACCCGAACCAGGGCCCGACCAGCCCCACGGGATTCGGCGACCTTCTGCCGACCCCGGACCTGACTCACGGTGATACCCGCACGCTGTTCGAGCAGTACGGGCCGATGGAGTACGGGCTCGACTTCGAGCAGAGCATTCGGGACCCGATCCAGTCGATCTTCAACGGCTACGCGCACATGGTGATGATGTACATCGTCGCGATCACCCGCGGAGCGATCTCGGTCGGCTGGTGGCTGTTCTCGTTCACCGATGTGAAGCCGTTGACCGAGGCAACGTCCACAACCATCGGAGCCTCGTCCACACAGCTGGTCGGCTGGCTTCTGCCGTCCGCCTTGGCCTTCGGCGCGGTGGCTGCCTACACGCAGCGGCGAAGCAGCGGCAGCGCGATGGGGCAGTTGGTCTGGGTCTTGGTGGCTGGCGTGCTCAGCATCAGCTTTGCCCTGGCACCCGCGACGTGGCTGCGTGGAGTTGACGGTGCGCGTCAGTTGGGCGCGGACACCATCATGACGACGTCCGCAGATGCCATGGGGCCGACTATGCAGAACCCGATCCCGTGGCCCGAGCCAGGATTTACCGGTACCTCCCGTGACACGTTGCTGAGGAAGTCTGCCGACTCGAGCTGGCGAGGTTTCGCCGTAACCCCGTGGTGCATTGCAGAATTCGGCTCGTTGGAAGCCTGTAAACGCTACGGCAAGGGCATGCTCGACGCCGGCACCGATACGGATGCGCGATCGAAGTACATCGACTCCGTCATCGTCAAGGCAGAGGGCGGCGACAATGCGCCAACCGTGAAATGGGTGAAGGGCAACAACGCGTTCGGGCGCATCGCCGTCGTGATGCTCGCGGCCATTGCGGCGACACTGTTCGCGTTCTTGACCATTTCGTTGGCTTTCACCGCCCTGATGGCCTTTATCGGGTGTCTGCTGTTGCTGGTTGTGGGTGTGTTCTTCGCTTGTCTCTGGACCGTTCCCGGTCGACCAAGGCAATGGGGAATCAACTGGTTCGAGGCCGTGGTCGGGCTTGTCATCCAATCGTTCCTCGCGATGCTCGTCTTCGGAACAGCGCTGACGCTGGTAACGGCAGTGTTCAGTCTGACTGGTGTACTGGGGTGGCTGCCCGTGTCCGGTCTCGCGATCGCCGTCCTCATCGCCGGCTTCAGATTGCGCAGGTTGCTCGACAATCTGACGTCCATGATGCGGCCCGGGTCGGGCAGCATTCTCCTTGGCGGACTTGCCAGGCGTGGCGCGATGGGTGCCTTCAAACGTCTGGTCGGTTCGATGGCCAGCCGTGGTGTTGCGCCGTCGATGACAGAGCGGCGGGGCAACCGACTGACAGGGGACGCAACCCCCCAGCGTGTTCCCTCGGTGCGGGTCTACCGGCAGGCGCCGGCACACACCGCGCTGGCTCGGAGCACGGTTGGAGCCTCGCCGTACGAGCTCGCCGCAGGACCCGGCAGAAGACGCGCAGAAGGGCCTGGAGGCCCGGGCAGTGTTCCCGGCGGCCAGCCTGGGGGTAGTCCCGACGGTGCCGCGGCAGCTGGTAGCAGTCGAGTGGCAGCGAATGGACGGCCATCGCGCGGCGCTTCGGCTCTCAACTTCGCACGTGCTCGCGAGCGGGCGCAGGACTCCGACAAGCGGCGTACGATCACCGTCACGAGTGCAGGGGTCGCGGCGCCTGCCGGCGGGGCGCGGGGTGGTTCTACGGAGTCGCAGAAGGCTCGGCATTCTCGGCGGCCGGTTCCGGTGCCTTCCAATGACGTTCGGTACGAGCCTCGGGCGCACACGCATTCGGCGAGTCTGCGGGAAGGCCCGCCGAAGGGGCAGCGGTCGCGGCGGAAGCCGGTGCCGTCGCAGGGGCGGCGATACCGGGATTACTCGACCGTCACCAAGGACGGTGTGACGGTACACGTCCCGACGCGCGGGTGATGCCGGATGGCCCGCAAATCTCGTTCGCCGCACGACCGCCGGGAAGGCGCCGGTCAGTCCCGCCACCGCGCACCTGAGCCGCGGGACTCCGACGCCGAACGCCGCGAGCGCGAGGGTCGCAGCCGCCCGGACGCACCGGACGGCTGGCGGTCGTTGATGAGCAACGACTACGACTACCCCGACGAAATCGACGACCTCAGCGGTCGCGAACGGCGTCGTGCCAAGAAGAACTGGCGCCGTGACGATCACGTCCAACGGATGGCATGGCTGCGCAGCCAGCGTCAGGCCGAGCCGACCAGCCCGGTGGCGATCGTCGTACTGGTCGTCATCGTCGCGATCGTCGTCCTTGGTGTCGGTGGTGGACTGCCGCGTCTGTTCGGTGGCAAGAGCAAGGACGACGGCGCCCCGATCAGCCTGCTGACGCCTGGCCAATCGGTGGTGCTCCCGACGGCACCGGCGACCCAGCCGAGCCAGGGCAGCGGACCGGACACCAACGCAATCACGACACCACCGCCGATGAGCCAGCGGCCGTCCTCCGAGGACACGGCGCTGGCGACCGACGTGACCGGCACTTGGGCGAGGGCGTTCTACACCCGCGATCCCAGCGCCGAGACGTACGCGGCGCTGGTCGAGAAGTGCTCGAAGTACATGACCGAAGAGGTCGCGTCGAGCTTCACCGCGGCGGGAGACCCGACGTACGACGCACTCAAGGCCGATGGCGGAAAGTCGACAGTACTGGCGGCCCCGGTGACGAGTCCGCCGGCCAACGCCGAGGCTCCCGTCGATACCCCGAACCGGATCACGCGCTTCGTCAAGGTCACCATCGACGTCACCGGGAAGCACGCTCAGCGCTTCGACGTCCCCCTGCTCGTAACGCTGACCAACCAGAACAACCAATGGGTGATCAGCGACGTGTCCGGCGGTACCGGACCATGACGGCGGGGGACTGCGATGTTCGACGAGGGTGATCTCGGTCGCGGGTTCCTCTCGGTCGCGAGTCGAGGCTGGTTCGCGAAGGGGGCGGCCGCGCTCGCGGTACTCGGTGTGGCCAGCCTGCTGATGCTCGCGCCGTTCGGCGGTGGTACGACGACCCAGGCCGCGTGCAATCCCGGCATACCCGGCCAAGGCGGCGACCCGAACCAGACCGGTCCGCTCCGTGCGACCCAGGTCGGCTGGGCGAAGCTGATCGACAGCGTGGCCGTGAAGCGCGGCCTGCCCGGCAAGGCGACCTTGATCGCGCTGATGACGGCGCTGGTGGAGTCGGACCTCCAGAACCTCACCTACGGCGACAGGGACTCGGTCGGCCTCTTCCAGCAGCGACCCTCGGCGGGATGGGGCTCGGCGTACGAGATCACGCACACGCCGGACTACGCGATCAATGCCTTCTTCGGTGGCAAGGGACCGCACTATCCGCCAGGCTTGGTGGACATCAACGGCTGGCCGTCCATGGCGCTCGGCGACGTGGCGCAGGCGGTCCAGGCGTCCGCGTTCCCTGACCGGTACGCCCAACGCGAGCAGGAGGCCCGCAACATCGCTGCCGCCGCCGGGATCGACCTGACCAGGGCCGGCAACCCGTATGCCGGGCGGGCAGGTGCGCCGGCGGGCGGTTCGGTCGTCGACGGCGTACAGGACAACGGCAACTGCGGGCAGTCCGGCGGCCTGACAGCCGGAAAGCCCGTCAACGGCGTCTGGCCGGAACAGAAGCAGACGGTCACGGACCCGACCGGCACAGGTGGTCTGGTGACTCCGCGTACGGCGGCCTGGGTCGCGGCGGCCCGAAAGAAGTTCGGCACGCTGAGCATGAGCTGCTGGGACGCCCACGCCTGGAACCCGACCAGTGACCACCCCCGAGGCAAGGCGTGCGACGTCATGATCGGCACCGACGCCAGAAAGTCCGCCCCCGCCCGCGCCCGCGGAGACGAGATCGCCAACTGGGCCATCACCACCGCCGCCCAGACCGGCGTCCACTACGTCATCTGGTACGGCAAGATCTGGTCCGCCCGCCGCGGCACCTGGATCCCCTACAACGGCGGCGGCGTCTACAACCCCACCGACGTCACCGGCGGCCACTTCGACCACGTCCACGTGTCACTGTGGTGACGGAGG
>NZ_DASRVN010000459.1:0-5683 GCF_035655035.1 Kribbella sp.
CCCTGGTAGTACGTCGCGGTCTGCGTGAACCACGGATCCGTGAGGATCCGGCGGTCGCCGATCTCGATCAGCTGGCAGGCGTGCCCGATCCGGGTCACGGTCAACGTCGTCATCACGCCCCCAGCCCGAGCAGCGCGCCAAGCAGTTCCTCGGGGGTCTCCAGCTGCGGCAGATGCCCGGTCCGGGGCAGCAGCGTGTACGTCGCCAGCGGGATCGCGCCGGCGTACGCCTTGCCGTACTCCGGGCCCGCGATCCGGTCGCTCTCGCCCCAGACGACGTGCACCGGGATGTCGATGCCGCCGAGCCGCTCCGCCAGCGTCGGGTCGGACATCGTCGGCCCGGTGTATCCGATCAGCGCCTGGACGTCCGGGCTCGGCCCGGTCCCGCCGGCGCTCGCCGGCACCGGCGCCTTGCTCGGGTCGTGCCAGGAGAACTTCTGGATCTCGGTCGCGGAGAATCCACTGACGTCGGTCAGCGGCTGCCCCTCGACCTCGATGCCGATCCCGTCCACGATCACCGCGCCGCTGACCCGCGGGCTGTGCTGAAGCGCGATCTCCGCCGCCAGCCAGCCGCCGAACGAGTTGCCGATCACGGTCACATCGGCAAGGTCGAGCTCCTCGAGCATCGCGACGTACGCCGCGGCGAGGTCGCGGACGTTCGTCAGCGCGGCGCTGCGCGGCGTACCGCCGAAGCCGGGATGCGTCGGCAGCAGCACCCGCGAGTGCGTGCGCTCGGCGAGCAGGTCGGCGAAACCGGCCATGGTCAGGACGCCGCCGCCACCGTGCAGCAGCAGGAACGGCCGGGTGCGGTCGCGGTCCAGGACGGTGATGCCGGCGGCGGTGGTCAGGGTACGAACGGGCCGGAGGCTTCCGGCCGGAATCGGCGTGCTCATGGCTACTCCCTCACAAAGATGTTTATATAAGGAACCTTAGATCAGCCTCTTGATATAAGCAACCTGATATAGTGCGGGACATGAAGCACCAGCCCGCCGACGTCGCCCTGGCCGTCAAGCGCCTGCAGTACCGGCACCACCGCGCGCTGAGCCGCGCGCTCGCCCCGCTCGGGCTGTCGCTCGTGCAGTGGGACACGCTCCGGCACCTGCATCGCAACCCGGACGCCTCCCTGCACGACCTGGCCGTGCTGACCTTCCAGACCGATCAGTCGTTCGGCTCGCTCGCGACCCGGATGGCCGACCGCGGCCTGATCGAACGGATCCCCGGCCCCGGGCGCGCGGTCAAGCACCGCCTCACCGCCAAGGGCGAAGAGCTCCGTGCCGAGGGGCAGGAGGCGGTCGACGCCGTCTTCAAGACGTCCTTCGACGCTCTGACCCCCGCTAAGCTCGACCAGCTGGGCACGCTGCTCGACACGGCCCTCGGCGCCGACCCGACGGCCTGATCCACGCCCTGATCCACGGCCGGGCTACCGGGCTGGGCTACTACCGCTTGAGGCTGCCGAGGACGCGGGACGGTGGCGAGATGAAGTGGTCGCGCGGCAAGCCCTCGAGGGCGCCCTGCATGACGCCTTCCCAGATCGGCCCGGCGGTGCCGGACCCGGTCGGGTCGGAGATGGTCTGGCCGTCCAGCGTCTGCCCCATCAGGTTCGTGTACGGCGGGGTCGCGTCGGCGACGACCGCGGCCGCGGCGAGGTTCGGGGTGTAGCCGGAGAACCAGACCGCCAGGTTCTGGTTGATGGTGCCGGTCTTGCCGGCCAGGTCCCACTTGCCGAACTTCAGGTTGCCGCCGGTGCCGCCGGGCTGCATGACCGCGCTCAGCACCCGGTTCACGCCGTCGGCGACCCACGGCTCGAGGACCTGCTTGCAGGACTGGCTCGGCGTCGACAGGTACTTGCCGTTGTCGTCCTTGATCGACGTGATCAGCAGCGGCTCGCAGTACACGCCGCGGGCGGCGAATGTCGCGTACGCGTTCGACAGCATCAGCGGGGTCACGTACCCGACGCCGAGCGTCATCGAGACGACCTGCTCCAGCGGCTGCAGCGTCTGCGCGTTGTACATGCCGAGCTTGGCCGCGATCGTCGCGATCGAGCACAGCCCGGTCTTGCGGGACAGCTGCAGGAAGTACGTGTTCACGGAGTACCGGGCGGCGTCGACCATGGTGAAGTCGCCGTTCTTGGTCGAGTTCTTCGGCTGGTAGTTCTGGTCGCGCGTCCAGCCCTTGCAGGTCCGGTACGGGACCATGCTCAGGTCGATCTGCCTCGGCGAGTTGATCTTGTAGTCGATCGGGATGCCCTGCTGGATCGCCGCCGCGATCGTGAACGCCTTCATCGTCGAGCCGTTCTGGAACCCGCCGTACCCGCCGTCGTACGACTTCTCGACGTTGTAGTTGTACGCCGTCTCGTGGCGCCCCTCGCCGTACGGCTCGCTCTGCGCCATCGCCTTGACCAGCCCGGTGCCGGGCTGGACGACGGTGGTCGCCGCGATCGTGTTGTCGGTCGGCTTGCTGTGCTCGTCGATGGACTTCTGCGCGGCGGCCTGGATCCGCGGGTCCAGCGAGGTCCGGATCGTCAGCCCGCTGGTCTTCAGGTACTGGTCGCGGGCCTGCACGGTGTCGCCGAGCGCCGGGTTGGCGAGCAGCTTGGACACGACGTACTCGCAGTAGAACGGGTACGCCGAGTTGCCGCAGCCGTTCGGCACCAGGTGCATCTGGGACAGGTCGATCACCGGCGACCGGAGCGCGGTGTTCGCCTCGGCGACGTTGATGATGCCGAGCTGGAGCATCCGCTGCAGCACCGTCGCCCGCCGGTCGGTCGCCGCCGCCGGGTGCGTCACCGGGTCGTACCCGCTCGGGTTCCGGACCAGGCCGGCCAGCATCGCGGCCTGCGGCAGGCTGAGGTCGGCGGCGTTCACGCCGAAATAGTGCTGGGCGGCCGCCTGGACGCCGTACGCGCCGTCGCCGAAGTTCGCGAGGTTCAGGTACCCGTCGAGGATCTGGTCCTTGGACTGCTGCTGCTCGACCGCGACCGCGTACCGCAGCTCGAGGAGTTTCCGCTGGTACGTCGGGGCCGTCGCGGCGTGCTGCTCCGCCGGGGTCCGGGCCTCCTCGAGCAGCGTGAGCTTCACGTACTGCTGGGTGATGCTCGAGCCGCCCTCCTGGGTGCCCTCGGCGCGGTTGCGGATCAGCGCGCGCAGCGTGCCCTGCAGATCGAGCGCGCCGTGCTGGTAGAAGCGTGAGTCCTCGGTCGCGATGATCGCCTGCCGCATCACCGGCGCGACCTTGTCCAGCGCGACCGGCACCCGGTTCTCCTGGTACAGGTTCGCGATCACGCTGCCGTCCGCGGCCAGGATCCGCGTCCCGACGTCGGCGGGGCGGATGTTCAGCGGCTTCGGCAGACTGGCCAGCGAGTCCACCACCGCCTTGCTGCCGATCCCGGCGAACCCGGCGATCGGCACCACCAGCCCGGCCGTGAGGGCACCGGCCAGCGCGCTGACGCCCAGAAGCCGCGTCAGCAGCCGAACGCCGTGGCCGCCCGTACCCACCCTTCCACCGTAGGTCGCCGGACGGCGGCACACACGCGCCTCTCAGCGTCCTCTCATCCTGCCTGCCGGCTAGCTCTCCGGATAGGCCTCCAGCTCGTAGAGCGAGTAGCCGTACTGCGTCGCGCGATGGACGCCCTGCAGGCGGACGTACCGGGCGGTGGTGTCGAGCCAGAGCGTGTCGGTGCCGCCGTCGCCGTTCGTGACCTCGGTCGCGGTCGTCCAGGTGGACCCGTCGTCCGACACCTCGATCCGGTACGCCGATCCGTAGGCGGTCTCCCAGCGCAGTATGAGCTTGCCGAGGCGGGTCGGCGTACCGAGGTCGACCTGCAGCCAGGAGGCATCGTCGTAGCCGGAGGCCCAGCGGGTGCCGGGGTCGCCGTCGACGGCGAGGTCGGCGGTGAACGACGTACCGGGCTCGATGCTGGAGGCAACGACCGGGCGGTGCAGGGCGACGTTCGTGCTGCCGGTGCGCGGGCGTACGGCGACCCGGAGGACGGCGTCGAAGGCTGTCTGGCCGACGGTGAGCTTGACCGGGATGTCGACGTCGGCGAGTGGTGCGTCGGCGGGTGGTGTCAGCTTGACCGGGACGGTTTCGGTGAAGCCGCGCTTGACGGTGAGGGAGTGCGCGGCCTCCACCGTCCAGCCGGCCGGCGGCGTGATCGCGAGGGTCCCGCTGACGTCCGTACCGCGCTCGGCCGCGACGTCCACGCCGAACGTCGAGGTCTCACCGCGGACCACGTCGGTACGGTCCTCGCCGACGCGGACCGCCGCGAGCGGGGTGTCCGACCACAGCGGCACGACCTCGGCCACGGCCGGCGTACCGCCCGTCCACACCAGCCGTACTGCTTCCGCCTTCAGGTCCGGCACCGGGAGCTCGGCGTACGCCGACGACACCGAGCCGACGCGCTGCCACACTCCCCCGACCTGGACCTGCACGTCCGCCGATCCGGCCGTCCGCTGCAGGATCGTGAGCCCGGCCAGCTCGCGCGGCGCCGACAATCCGATGGTCAACAAATCCCCGGCGACCGGGGCGGTCGACGGTACGTAGGCGGTGTCGACGCTGCCGTCCACAGCCTGCTGGAACGACGAACCCGCCGCCGGTGCCGGCGTACCGCTCGCGGTCAGCGTGGTCTCCCGCCCGCCGATCGTCGCGACCGTGAACTCGCGGACCACCAGCCAGTAGTCGCTCGCGCTCAACGACCGGTACCGGACGTACCGCGCGGTCGTCCCCGCCGGAGCCGTGGCGCGTACTTCGGCCGTGGTCGCGCGGGTCAGCTCGGTCCAGCGGGTGCCGTCGGCGGAGTACTCGAGCACGCCGGAGTGGATGTAGTCGTTCGGGCTCGACGACTTGCCCATCAGGATCGTGATCAATCCGATTGTCGACAGTTGACCAAGATCGACCCGGACCTCGGAGCCGGTACTCGGCGCGCCGTTGCTCCAGTAGTACGTGTTCGGGTCGCCGTCGATCATCCGCGCGGGCACGTTGTCCTGGTACGTCCCGAGGCTGCTGCTCGCCGTACGTCCGGGCTGGACCCCGAGCCAGCGGTCGTGGACGCGCCCGGCCTCGGCGATCAGCTCGTCGACGACGCCCTCGCCGATCCGCGGGTAGGTGCCGCTGTGCGGGAGCCGGCTGTCGCGGATCGCCTTCGCCTGCGTGACGAGCGCGGTCACCTGCTGCCGCGCGGCCCAGGCGCCCGCTCCGTCACCGGCGTCCAGGGCGGCCAGCAGGTCGAGGGCGCGGTTCATCGCCCGGCCCCACAGTTCCGTTGCCTTGAGCCACGACTCCGCCTGGTCCGCGAACGCCGGGTCGACCACCTTGGCGCGGATCGTGGCCGGGGCGGCGGCGATCGCGTTCACCTTCGGCCGCAGGACGGCGATCGCCTCGGCGCGGCGGCCGGACCGCCACAGCTGCCAGAACTGGTCGACCGCGGCAGCGAACACCGGCGCACTCTCCGGGTGCAGCGTGCCGTCGTACGTGTTGAGATCGGCGAACACCTCGAGGGCGGCGGTGCCGCCCGGATCGCCGCCGGCCCGCTCGGCGAGGGCCCGCCGCCAGGACGCCTGCGGGTCGTACTTCGCGGGGTTCCAGCCGAGCTCGGCGAACGAGTACAGCGCGATCTTGCTGACCGCGGCCTGGTTCATCGGGTTCGAGATGACACCGGCGACGCTGTCCGCGATGGCCGGCTCGCG
>NZ_DASRVN010000460.1:0-7195 GCF_035655035.1 Kribbella sp.
CTGGCCGTGCTCTCGTTCTTCAGCGCACCAGTGCTGTTCCGCTGCGCCCGCAGCGCCAGCCAGCGCGCCCGCCTGATCGCAGGCGCAATACTGGCCATCGCAGTGACCAGTCTGCTCATCGCCTGGGCCCAGACACCAAGAACGAACGCCGCCACCGGCGTAGGTCTCCGGGTGCCGCTGCTGATCTCCGCGTTGCTCATGCTGCTCATAGCAAGCTCAGCCGCACTGGTGGCTTCCCTGCTTCGTACCCGGACCGCCCGCTATCTCCCAGCGCGCAACCTGGGTCAGCAGCTCGCCTGGCTCGTCGTACCGGCTGCTGTTGCTCTCACACTCCTGCTGATCGTCCAGCCGCTGTCACGCAACTACGTGCTCTCGTCGAACGAACGGCTCGAAGGCTCCCCACAGGTAGCCGGACGCGCCAGTTCGTCCGTTCTCAACGGAAGCGTCGCCTGGGTCAGCGAGTCGGTCGCCGGTACCGGTGCTGACGAGGCGATCGGCACCCGCTTCGGCGTCGCGATCCCCCGGCCGGATGGTGCGGTCGAGATGCTCGACGCGGCCACCGGAGCACTGCGCTGGCGCTACAGCCGCTCCGACTCCGACGAAAAGCCTGTCATCACAGCCACCGGCAACGGCGACTACGTGCTCGCCCTGTTCAGCGACGTCGGGTATCTGCTGCTCAACGCGGACACGGGCCGCCGGGAGGCCGCGTGGCCCAGCCGGATGCGGGACAGGTTCATCCAGCAGCCCCAGCCGCTCCTGACCGGCGAACGCGGCGGCAAGCTGCACGGTGTCGACCCGGATGGGCACGAGCGCTGGACGTACGAGTCGGGCAAGTGCACAGACCTGGGCGCGATCGCCACCGCCGAGACCGTGCTCGCCTTCGTCAGCCACACCTGCGACGACCAGCCGGATGAGCTGACCGCGTTGGACGTACAGACCGGCAAGAAGCTGTGGACCAAGACCTCATTGGACAGCTACCGCCGACCAGTTGTCGTGGCCGGCCTGGTCGTCGTGGCCCAGCCTGGCGGCGACACCGACGTACCGGTGGCGCTGACCGCGATCGAGCCGAGTACTGGCGACGTCCGGTGGCGCTGGGCCGTGCCGAAGAGCTGGGCGTGCCGCACGCTGCTGAACGCTGCCGGGAAGTACCTGATCGTTGTGGACTGCCCTGGGCGAAGCACCGTCGAGAACCGCCGGACCGTGGTCACAGCGATCGACGCGAACACCGGTCTGACCGCCTGGCAGACGGTGGCGCCGGTCAGCCCGCGGGCGAAGGTCACGGTGACCGCTGACGGTCGCGTGGTCTCGCTGAGCCGCGCGGCCACCGGCTGCGTCGCGAACGTGATCAACAGCGCCGGCTTCCGCCAGGTCCGGCTGCCCACCGGCATCGACTGCACCCGGGACCCGCGGGCGGTCGGCAATCTCGTCCTGACCTCCGGCCCGAACACGGTGATCGCCCTGCGTTAGTGACTCCGTGTAGTCGACGGGTGGCAACGGCCGTTTCGTTGACGCCGGAGTGTGACCTGCGGCACCTGCCGGAGCAGTCAGGTGACAAGCCGATAACCCTTTGGCCACGGACCGATTCGGGAATCCCGGATCCGTCCGTCCGGACTCCCAACGGGTGCCAGACTCCATAGCCATGGACCTGCGCGACCAGTGGAATCGCCTGCTGCCGCACGCGCAGCCGTTGGGCGACGACCTGCTGGCTCGTTACGCAGAGCAACATCGGCACTATCACGACCGGCAACACCTCACCGAGGTACTGGCCACCGTCGACGAGCTGGCCGAGTACGCCGACGACGCGGACTCCGTCCGGCTGGCGGCCTGGTTCCACGACGCGATCTACGACCCGCGGGCCGACCCTGGCGAGAACGAGGAGGTCTCGGCCCAGCTGGCCGAGCTCGAGCTGGCCGCGTACGGCGTGGACGCCGACCGGGTCGCGGAGATCGGGCGGCTGGTCCGGCTGACCGCCAAGCACGACTGCGCCGCGGATGACCGCAACGGCGCCGTGCTGTGCGACGCCGACCTGCGGATCCTGAGCCTGCCGGGCGCGCGGTACGACGAGTACGCGGCCGGCATCCGGCAGGAGTACGGGCACATCGCCGACCGGGACTTCGCCCGCGGACGAATGGCGTTCCTGCAGACGCTGAGCGAGACCCGGCTGTACGCGACCCCCCGGGGTCACGAGGAATGGGAAAGACCGGCCCGGGAGAACCTCACACGGGAGGTCGAAGCCCTGGGCCCTAGGGCAGCCCGGCCGATCGGCGGGCTGATCCCGGTCATCTACTTCGGCGCCGCGCTCGGTGCGGTGGTCGCCTCCTCGGTCCTGCTAGGTCGTGGCCTCGGTGCGGCAGCCAAGTGGCCGGCCGATCCCTCCGAAGTCAGTGGCTTCCCGGTGTGGGCTCCGATCGCCGGTACGGCGGTAGCGGCCGCCCTGACCTGCGCCTGGTTCCGGCGGGCGCAGCGGCGCCTGGTGACCGTTCCGGCGATCGTCTTCGCTGCTGTCGGGCTGATCGCGGTCGGCGTGTGCTGGTGGCGCTGGCCGGCGGCTCAGCCCGGTGCGGCCATGTCAGAGCGCTGGCCGTACCTCCTGATCGCGTCTGCGGCTCTAGTACTCGCAGGTGCGTTGCTGGCGCTGGCACTCCGGCTACGGCTCGCACCGGCGTACGCGCAAGCTCCTCCGCGCTGGGTGGGCATTGGCGCCACGGCTATCTGTGGATCGCTCCTGGCCTGGGTAGTGGTCTCCGCTGGCGAGCCTTTCGTGCAGGCGCGGCTGGAGACCGCTAACACGGTCAGTACGACGACCACGATCCAGCCGACGCAGCAGCCGGTGCAGCTCGACGGGACGCTGGCCTGGAGCCGTGAGGTCCCAGCAACGGGCGCCATCACCGGTACGGCCGGTGGGGTCGCGGAACTGCGCTCGGACGGTGTGGTGATGTCCGACGCGGCCACGGGCCAGATCCGGTGGCGCTACTCGCGGGCCGACGTACAGGACGCCGCGTCCAGCGGCTCCCGGGGCCTGGTGGTGTCCGAGGACGGCCAGGTCATCGCGGCACACCTCCCCCGGTCGCAGTACCGCGAGCCCACGGGCATCAAGCTGCCGACTTACGCCGTACTCGACGCAGTGAGCGGGAAGGTGCTGACCGAGGTCGACACCGACGGTACGGCGCTGGCGGTCGACTCTGACCAGCTGCTGGTGGCAGAGGGCAACAACGTGGTCTCACATGGCGTGAGCAGCCCGACGCACTGGCAGGCGCGGGTGCGCTGCAACGTGACGCAAGGCGCGCTGATCGGGGACCAGGCGGTCGTGGTTGACGCCTGCGCCGGTAACGGTGCCGTCGTACGCGGGCTGGACCTCAACACCGGTGCCCAGAAGTGGGAGGTCAACCTTGGCTCCCGGATCGACCTGAGCGCCGAGCTGGACCCGTCCACGTGGGTCGGCGAGCTGGTCTCCGTACCGGACACCCGTGAGGTCTCCGGGCTGATCTGGACCGGTGCTGCCGGCGGCACGCTCTACCAGTGGTCCGTCGACACCAGCACGGGCAACCTGCTCTGGACGTCGCCAGTACCCGGAACACCCCGCCCGCGGCTCGGCTCGTCCTCCTGCGACACACAGCTCGCCGCGACGCACGCGTCCCTCGTACTGATCACCTGCCGCACCGGCAACGACTCAGGACAGCCGCAGACGTACGACGTGTCCGCGTCGAGCCCCGCGGACGGTACGCCGCAGTGGCACCACCTGCTGCAGGTACCGCCCAAGCTGCAGCACCCGGAGTACCCGCGGGACGGGTTCGGGCTGCTACCGGACGGACGGGTCGTCACGTTGATGCCGCAGGCCAACGGGAGCTGCTCGCCGGTGCTGATCGGCTCCACCGGCATCCAGGCCCGGCCGATCCTGGCCGGCCCGAACGCCCAGGCCGTCGCCAAGTCCGAGACCGTCACCTGCGACAGGCCGGCCGTCACGGTGGCCGCCTCCCGCCCCATCTTCTCCGACGGAACCCGCCTCTTCGCCCTCAACTGACGGCCCCTCGCTCCTCCGCGCGCAGCGCGGGAATTCTGTTGCCCGGGGCGCGGTTACTACCTACCGTGATGCTCATGTCCCGCGTGGTTTTCGAGTTCGACCTGTCAGGCACGTGCCTGCCGGGCGCTCCCACGTGGGCCGCGTCAGTCGATTCGGCCACTCGAAGCTGACCCTCCTCCTGCTCCCGCAGGACCCGCGGAGGAGGGTGGCTCGTACCGGCCCCCTCCACGCGGTGACAGCGCCGTGAGGGCTTGCCGGAGGGTCCTGGCTCACACCGAATCTTCTGACAGACAAAGGATTTCTGATGGCCAAGAGCCAGTTCGTGCGGACCAAGCCGCACCTCAACATCGGCACGATGGGTCACGTCGACCACGGCAAGACGACCCTGACCGCCGCGATCACCAAGGTGCTCGCCGAGCGCGACCCGAAGGTGAACCGCTTCGTCGCCTTCGACGGCATCGACCGGGCTCCGGAGGAACTGCAGCGCGGGATCACGATCAACATCTCGCACGTCGAGTACGAGACCGCGACCCGGCACTACGCGCACGTCGACATGCCCGGGCACGCCGACTACGTGAAGAACATGATCACCGGCGCCGCGCAGGTGGACGCCGCGATCCTGGTCGTGTCCGCGCAGGACGGCGCCATGCCGCAGACCCGCGAGCACGTACTGCTCGCGCGCCGGGTGGGCGTGCCGTACCTGGTGGTCGCGCTGAACAAGGCCGACACCGTCGACGACCCGGAGCTGCTCGACCTGGTCGAGCTGGAGGTCCGTGAGCTCCTGTCGGAGTACGGCTTCCCGGGCGACGAGGTACCGGTCGTGCGGGTGTCCGGGCTGAAGGCGCTCGAGGGCGACCCGACGTGGACCGCCGCGATCGGCGAGCTGCTGGGCGCGATCGACGACTACGTGCCGGTACCGGACCGTGAGCTCGGCGAGCCGTTCCTGATGCCGATCGAGGGCGTGCTCACGATCAGCGGCCGGGGCACGGTGGTCACCGGTGCGGTCGAGCGCGGTTCGCTGAAGCTTGGCGACGCGGTCGAGGTGGTCGGCCTCGGCCCGACGGTGACCAGTACGGCGATCGGTCTGGAGACGTTCGGCAAGTCGCTGGAGTCCGCGGACGCGGGCGACAACGCGGCCGTGCTGCTGCGGGGCGTGAAGCGCGACGAGGTCCGTCGCGGCCAGGTGGTGGCGCTGCCGGGCAGCGTGCGGCCGCACCGGAAGTTCCGGGCGAACCTGCACGCGCTGTCCACCGCCGAGGGCGGCCGGCACACGCCGTTCGCCGCGGACTACCGGCCGCAGTTCTACTTCCGGACCACGGACGTGTCCGGCGGGATCGACCTGGGTGAGATCGCCCTGGTGATGCCCGGCGACACGATCGAGCTCGGCGTGGAGCTGACCAAGGCGGTCGCGATGGACGTCGGCCTCGGCTTCGCGGTCCGCGAAGGCGGCCACACCGTCGCCGCGGGCACCGTGACCGAGTTGCTCGACTAGGACGGAAAGGCCCTCAACCTGTTGAGGGCCTTTTCCTATGCCTGAGACCGGAAGTGATCAGCCGCTCCACCAGCTCACGGCTGGACACGGGTACGGCGCCGGCCGCGACGAGGTCGTCGTACCGGTCGCTGGGTACGTCGTAGTGGTCGCGATCGAAGCCGCGCGCGGGGATGCCCGCGGCCTTGGCGAACGCGTGCAGCTCCTCGTAGGACTCGTCGCTGACCAGGTGCGACCAGATCCGGTTCCAGGCCGGCCAGGCGGGCGGGTCGATCAGGATCATTCGCGGGCGTCCTGGGCGTCGAGCAGGTTGCGCCAGGAGCGGACGAAGCGGGAGTTCACGTACGCCTTCGTCCACGACCCGTCCTGGCGGACCGACGTACCGACGTGGAACCGGCGTACGCCGCTCTGGTACAGCCACGGGACGTGTTCCGGCTGCAGGCCGCCGCCCGCCATCATCACCCCGGCGACCGCGGCGTCGTCACGCGCGAGCTTGCACAGGTCGTCCAGACCGTGGCTGACGCCGATGGACGAGCCCGCGGTCAGTACGCAGTCCAGACCGGGCAGGGTACGCAGTGCGCGCCAGGCTTGCTGCTGCTCGAGTACTGCGTCGATGGCCCGGTGGAACGTCCACGGCGTACCGGCGAACGTGCTCACCAGCTGCCCGACCGACTCGACGTCCACCTGGTTGTCCGGGGTCAGGAACCCCAGCACGAACCCGTCCGCGCCCGCGGACAGGAAGGACTGCGCCATCGCGGTCAGCCGGTTCAGGCCGGCGCCGTCGGTGGTGAACGAGTTCTCCAGCCGCAGCATCACCCGCAACGGCAGGTCGGTGACCCGCCGGATCGCGCTGACCGTCGACACCGACGGGCACAACCCGTCCGCCTCCATCGAGGCGCACAGCTCCAGCCGGTCCGCCCCGCCCTCCTGCGCCGCCTCCGCGTCCGCCGGATGCAACGCGATGATCTCCAGCAACGAACCCATGCCGTACATCCTCTCGCACTCGCCGCGAAATTCGTGTTGCGCTCACCGAGCGGCTTCTGTATCGTTTTTCTAGAACGATTTAGAAGAACGATCCAGAAGAGGTGGACGCGATGGCCGGGGTGACACTCAAGACCGTGGCGAAGGCCGTGGGCGTGTCGCCGTCGACGGTGTCGAACGCCTACAACAAGCCCGACCAGCTCTCCACCGCGCTCCGCGAGCGGATCCTGGCCACCGCCCACGAGCTGGGGTACGCCGGACCCGACGCCTCCGCCCGGGCCCTGCGCAGCGGCAAGGCGGGCGCCGTCGGGGTGCTGTTCACCGACAAGCTGGCCTACGCCTTCTCGGACCCGTACGCGGTCGGCTTCCTCGCCGGGCTCGCCGAGGTCGCCGAGGAGTTCGCGACCAGCCTGCTGCTGATGCCGCTCAGCTCCACCGACATCGCCGGCGGCAGCAACGCCGTCCAGCAGGCGGCGATCGATGCGGCCGCGATCTTCTGCGTACCGGGCGGCCACCCGGCGCTGGAGATCCTGGCGAACCGCGGGATCCCCGCGGTGTCGACCGACCGGGGCGACCACCCGGACCTGTCCTGGGTCGCGATCGACGAGGTCGAGGCGGCCGCGCAGCTGGGCGAGCACCTGGCCCGGCTCGGGCACCGCGAGGTCGTCGTACTGGTCGACAACGCGCAGGCAGCCGGCGGCCGG
>NZ_DASRVN010000461.1:0-7240 GCF_035655035.1 Kribbella sp.
CGGCTCGACATGATGCTGAACGACTCGATGTACGGGATCCTGTTCCGCGACATCAACCCGATCCGGACCTTCGTCGACCAGCGGTTCAGCCGGCAGATCCACGCCCGCGCCGGGATCATCATCAACACCGGCGAGGACAACTACCTGACCACCGCGGACGCGGTCGAGGCCGCGCACACGGTCACGGTGTCGCAGCTGCTGAACGAGTACTTCGCGAAGGAGGCCGGGCTGGAGGACTGGCAGCTCGGGCTCGGACACGCGTTCGAGATCAACCCGGACATCCCGGACTCGTTCCGGCTGGAGCTGGCGCACGCGATGCTCGCCCGCCAGCTGTTCCCGAACGCGCCACTGAAGTGGATGCCGCCGACCCGGCACATGACCGGCGACGTGTTCCGCGGGTACCTGCTGGACGGGTTCTTCAACCTGGTCGGCGCGATGACCGGTCAGGGCATCCTGCTGGTCGGGATGATGACCGAGGCGGTGGTCACGCCGTGGATCTCCGACCGCGACCTGGCGCTGCAGAACGTCCGGTACGTGTTGGGTGCCGCGGGCAACCTTCACGAGGACTTCCGGCCGGAGCCCAACGGGTTCATCGCGCAGCGTGCCCGGCAGGTGCTGGGGGAGTCGGTTGAGCTGCTCGACCGGATCGTCGACGACGGCCTGCTGAACGCGATCGGCGACGGCACGTTCGGCTTGATGAAACGTCCTCAGGACGCCGGCCGCGGCCTGGACGGGGTCGCGCGGAAGTCGGCGGCGTACTACAACCCGGCGATCGAGCTGTTGGAGGAGGGCCAGTGAGTATCATCCGGCCGTACGGCGACACCACCGGGGACGGGATGGTGCAGCTGTCGTTCACGTTGCCGGTCCCGCACGACAAGCGGGCCGAGGGCGCCGCGGTGCAGCTGGCGAACAAGATGGGCATGGACCCGGCGCTGGTCGTGCACTCGAAGCCGATCGGCCCGGATTTCACGTTCTTCGTGGTGTACGGCCCGGTCAACCACCTGGTCGACACCTCCAAGGTCGAGGTCGTCGAGCGGGACTACCCGTTGCTGGCGCCGAAGGAAGTCAACCTCGCGATCCGCAAGGGCCTGCGCCGCCGGCTCACCGTGGTCGGCGCGTGTATCGGCACCGACGCGCACACGGTCGGTATCGACGCGATCCTCAACATCAAGGGGTTCGCCGGCGAGAAGGGCCTGGAGTACTACCGCGAGGTGAAGGTGGTGAACCTCGGCGCCCAGGTCGCCGTACCGGAGCTGGTCCGGCGGGCGCGGGCGGAGAAGGCCGACGCGATCCTGGTCTCGCAGGTGGTCACGCAGCGCGAGGCGCATGTGCTGAACACCAAGGAGATGTCGGCCGCGTTCCGCGAGGCGTACTCCGAGGACACCCGTCCGGTACTGGTTGCCGGCGGCCCCCGTTTCACCGAGCAGATGGCCGGCGAGCTCGGCGTCGACCGGGTGTTCGGCCGCGGGACCACCCCGGGTGAGGTGGCCAGCTATCTCGTCGACGCGTTGGTGACGAAACGTCACTCCTACAGAACGGTTGCATAAAGGTGTCGAAGGCAACTATTGGTTTGACCGTCAGGCATCGCCGGTACGTCCCGTACAGCCACGCGCACTACGCCGGGAACCTGGTCGACGGCGCGTACGTGCTGGCGCTGTTCGGCGACGTCGCCACCGAGGTGTGCATCCAGGCCGACGGTGACGAGGGCCTGTTCGCGTCGTACTCCGACGTGCAGTTCCTGCAGCCGCTGCGCGCCGGGGACGTGGTCGAGGTGACGGCCACCATCAGCCGGGTCGGCAACCGCAGCCGGGACCTCGATTTCAGCGCGTACGTCGTGTGCCGCGGTCGTCCGGACCAATCCGCCTCGGCCGCCGAAGTACTCGCCGAACCGCTGGAAATCACCCGGGCCAAAGGAACCGTCGTCGTCCCGGTTGGGTGACGATTGGTTGCCCTGGGTAACGATCACGTGGAGTGCCGACATCGCTCTGTAACGTGACTCGGGTGAGGGTTCCTCGTTTTCCCTTGTAGGGCAGGCGATAGTGTTACAACGGGCTCAAAGAGCCGGGGGAGAGGTTGACACCGTCGTCGTCAGCGAGCATCGTTTTGGGAGTCGTCATATCCCGTTTGTTCAACGGTCACACGAAGTTCGGCCGCCGGATGATCCCGCGACGCTGACCAGGCCATAGCCAGGCTTGAGTCGACGGGGGCTGAGATCGCCGGCGGTGAGCCCCCCGCGGGGCAGAGGTGGAAGAGGCTCGGCGGCCAGTAGACAACAGCCGGACGGTGCGCAGCCAGCGTATCGCCGGTTGGTCCGAAGGCACGCCGAGCCTCTTTCCTCTGACCGGACCTGGATCGGCTTCTGACCCCTCTCTCGCGCCGCCGAACTCCATCCGTGTGATTCGGTCGCTTCCCGGTGACATTTCCCGGCGTTGACAACGACCGACACCTACTGGCTACTGACCGGATACATTGGCGTGTCCGGGACGTTGTACGGTCGTGCGACCGGCGTCCGCCGGTGAGTGAGGACAAGGGGTTACCGCGTGGACCGGTTGAAGGCGCTGGGGCGGCTGCTGCCGCGGGTGGCGGTGGCCGTGGCGGCCGGGGCGATGCTCGGTTTCTCGTTCCAGCCGCACGACCTGCCGTGGCTGACGATCGTCGCCGTACCGCTCCTCCTCGCCGCGCTGCACGGGATCTCGATGAAGGCCGGCTTCCTCGTCGGCGCCGCCTTCGGCATCACGTACTACGCGGTCCTGGTGCCCTGGCTGAGCGTGATCGGCGGGGACGCCGCGATCGCGCTCGCGGTCCTCGAGGGGCTGTTCTACGCGGTCTTCGGGCTGTTCGCGACCCAGGTGCTGAAGTTGCGGCTGTGGCCGTTGTGGATCCCGTGCCTGTGGGTCGCGACCGAGTTCGCGACCGCGTCCGTACCGTTCGGCGGGTTCCCGTGGGGCAAGCTCGCCTGGGCCTTCGCGGACGCACCGCTCGGGCGGCTGGCGGCGTATGTCGGGATCGCGGGGCTGAGCTTCGTCGTCGCGTTCCTCGGCGTGCTGGTGTACGCCGTACTGCGCCGGGGGACCGCGCTGCGGATGCGCGCGGTGGTCGTGGTCGCGGGGCTGGCGATCGTGTTCGGGAGTGCCCTGATCCACCTGCCGCTGGCCGGTGACGGGAAGAGCGTGACGGCCGCGATGGTGCAGGGCAACGTCCCGGGCAAGGGACTGGAGTTCCTCGGCCGGGCGCGGACCGTGACCCAGAACCACCTGAAGGCGACGCTCGACCTCGAGCAGGAGGTCCAGGCCGGCAAGGTGCGGAAGCCGGACCTGGTGATCTGGCCGGAGAACTCCACCGACATCGACCCGTACAAGGACGACGAGACCCGGGCCGACATCGAGCAGGCCGTGCACGCCGTGAACGTTCCGATCCTGGTCGGCGCGGTGACCGAGGGGCCGGGGGTGAACGAGCGGCAGACCACGGGGATCGTGTGGGACCCGGTGACCGGGCCGGGCCAGCGGTACGCGAAGCGGCATCCGGTGCCGTTCGGTGAGTACATCCCGTTCCGCGACCAGCTGCTGCCGTACATCCACCGGCTGGAGATGATCGGCGCGCAGACGGTGCCCGGTGTCGGGCCGGGCGTGATGCCGATCCGCGGCGTCACGTACGGCGACGTGATCTGCTTCGAGCTGGCGTACGACAACGTGATCCGGGATGTGGTGAACGGCGGCGCCCAGGTCCTGATCGTGCAGACCAATAACGCGACGTACAGCGGCACCGGGCAGCCGGAGCAGCAGTTCGCCATCACCCGGATGCGCGCGATCGAGACCGGCCGAACGGTCCTGATCGCGTCGACCAGCGGCATCTCCGGCGTGATCCGCCCGGACGGGACGGTCGAGCACAAGTCGGCGCAGTTCACCCGGGACTTGTATGTGGCGAACGTGCCGCTGAAGGACGGCCACACGCTGGCGACGACGCTCGGCGGCTGGCCGCAATGGGTGCTGACCGCGCTCGGACTGCTCGGGCTGGTGCTCGCGATGGCGGCGCGGCGCCGTACGCGTGGGGACAAGACTCCGCCGCCTCCGGCCGCAGGTTCCACGAGGGAACGCGAGAAGGTGCCCGCCTGACAGGTCGGGGTACCCCCTGAACGACCCCCGACGTGCGCAGCGGACCGTGGAACGGCTGCCGCGACCTGTAACACTGGGGTGAGTCTGTGGAAGGGGCAAGAGATGCCGTGGTTGATCGGGCTGGCACTGCTGGCCGTGCCGGTCGTGGAGATCTTCGTGATCATCCAGGTGGGCCACGCCATCGGCGGCTGGCAGACCTTGGGCCTGCTCGTCCTCGAAACGTTCCTCGGTGCCTGGCTGGTGAAACGCGCCGGGCGGCGTGCTTGGGCCACGCTTCAGTCCACCTTCCAGTCCGCCAACCTGCCGGGCGCAGGCTTTCCCGGGCGGGACCTGACGGACAGCGGCATGGTGCTGATCGGTGGCGCGCTGCTGATCATCCCCGGGTTCATCTCCGACGTGGTCGGGCTGTTCTTCCTGCTCCCGTTCACCCGCTCGCTGGCGCGCCGCCTCTCCACCCGCTTCCTCACCCGCCGCGCCGCGACCCTCACCCCACCGACCTTCCCCCCGTTCATCCCCGGCGCCCCCAACCCCAGCACCCCACCGCCTCCGGCGACGTAATCCAAGGCGAGGTCGTCGACCCGGACTAGCCCAACCCGCCGACTCCTGGCGTGGGCTGCTTGTGTGCTGGACGTCCGGTGGACTGGCTCACGCGGTTGCCGGCTTCGCCGTGCTTCGGCGGGTGGTCAGGCGGGCGGTGAGGAGGCAGAGGGCGACGAGTACGGCGGCCATCAGGAGGCGGTCCGGCATCGTCTTCGCGCGGGTGATCAGCCCGAAGACCGAGTGGGCGATCAGGGCAGCGCCGATCGCTGCGGCCCGGTGCCGCTCGGTCCAGGCCGGGCCCGCGCTCCAGCGGGCGAGCAGCCAGGCGGTCCCGATTCCGACGGCCGCGGCCATCGCCATCGGCACGAGCACCCAGTTGCCATGGGCAAACGCCGGCTGCCGCGCCCCGCCGATCGGAAACAACAACGCGAGATACCCCAAGGTCGCCACCCCGCACACCACCCCGACGAGCGCGGGAACGGGTGTCGGGGAGGGGGCGGGTGTGGTGAGTGGTCGGCGGGGGAGGATGCCTAGGGCGACGACGGCGCAGATGATGATGATGGCGACGACGGTCAGGATGGCGGGTGCCGGCATCTGGTAGTTCGGGTCCTCTGTCGGCGGTACCGCCAGGCGGAGCAGTACCGCGCCGAGCAGCGTCACGAAGGCGGTGATGACCATGCCGCCGCGGCGGAGGTACGGCTGCTTGCCGACGCGACGGAACATCAGCTCCACCAGCGCGATCGGGATCACCACACTGAAGACGACGTGGTACGGCAGGTTCAGCTCGGTGTACGTCGTGTTGATCCCGAGCACGCGTGGCCCCCAGGCAGCGGCGCCGTACAAGTGCGGGCTGGTCAGGCTCTGCAGCGCGAGCCCTTCCTCGAGGAGGCCGTAGCAGACGCCGAGCAGCGCGATCGTCGGCCAGCCGCCGCCGGCCCGGCGGGCGAGTTCGCGGATGAGCAGCGCGCCGGCGCCGTAGATCGGGATGTACATCAGCACCAGGTACAACATCCGCACCGGCACCGTCCCGAGCGAGAACTCCGCGACCAGCGGGGTCACCAGCACGAGGGTCCACGCGGCCTTCCCGGCGCCCGGCTGTTTCGGCGGCTTGGGCTGCCGGGGGAAGGCCGCCCGTACCGGCTTGAGGTTGGTGATGACGACCAGGGCCGCGAGCAACAACAACTGGACGACCTGCACCGACCGCAGCCAGCCCGGGTAGGCGCCGGTCAGCAGGAGGTAGCCGACGGCAACTACCCCGGCGATCGAGAGCGTTCGCACCCGCACGTAGGCACCCCGGCGCCCGCGCCGCATCCGGCGCGCGATGAACCAGTAGAACGCCGCGATCACCAGCACCATCGACGCCCGGATCCAGATCGAGATCCGGAGCTCCTCGGCGGTCTTCGTACTGCCGTGGGCCAGCTGGTAGTCCACCACCGCCGCCGTGAAGGTCAGGGTGAGCGCGGCGAAGATCGCGCTCGCGACCAGGTTCGCGAACAGCAGGACGACGGCCCGCCGGACCCACACGGTGGCGGCTGGCGGCAGGGCGGTGTCGGCCGGGGAACTCGTCATACCCCGGAGGTTAGGGAACTCCAGGGAAGACCGGCATCCGACCAAAGTCGAGGTTTGCGTGACCATCGGGGGTGGGTGCGCGAGACTGACCCGGTGACGAGGCTCGGTCGGTGGATCGATGGGTGGTTGCGGCGGCGGGATCCGGGGTTGGGTGCCACCCGGCGGGCCGCGCGCACGGCGGTGGTGATGCCGGTGCTGTTCGCGTTCTGCGCGGGCGTGCTGAAGGCGCCGACGGTGGCGACGTTCGCCGCGTTCGGGGCGTTCGCGATGTTGCTGCTGGTGGAGTTCCCGGGCGGTGTCGTGCAGCGGATCCGCGCACAGGTGCAGTTGGCGATCGCCTGGCTCGTGCTGGTGTCGCTGGGCACGCTGGCGGGCCACACGATATGGACGGCGATCGCGGCCACTGCGGTCGTCGGGTTCGGCGTGTTGTTCTCCGGCGTCGTCAGTTCGGTGCTCGCCGGGGCCGGTACGTCGTTGTTGCTGTCGTTCATCCTCTCCGTGGCGACACCCGGCTCGCTGTCGACGCTGCCCGATCGGCTCGCCGGGGTCGCGATCGCGGCCGGCGCGGCTGTCCTCGCCGTGACGTTCCTGTGGCCACGGGGGTCGGTCGACCTGCTCGGTGCACCGGCCGCGCGAGTGTGCCGGGCTGCCGCGGCGCAGTTGCGGTCCGAGGCGCTGGACTCCGCCGCCGTCTGCGCCGTCCGTACCCGGGAGACGAGGACGTCGATCGACGAACTCCGTCGTACCTTCACCGCGACTCCGTACCGGCCGACCGGGCTGTCGACCGGGTCCCGCGCCCTCGTCCGGCTGGTCGACGAGCTGACCTGGCTGAGCACGATCGTCGACGAACCGGGGCCGGAGGCAACGACCTGTGACGCGGACGCCGCGGCCGTGCACCTGGCGGCCGCGCAGGTGCTCGAGTGCGGGGCCGAGCTGCTGGAGAACCCTCGTCGGATTGTCGACGATCTGACAAGTGCGACCGAGCAGCTCCGCGACGCGGTGTCGAAGCTCGAGGACGG
>NZ_DASRVN010000462.1:0-10861 GCF_035655035.1 Kribbella sp.
TCCGGGAGCGTGATGTTCAGCGTTACCGGCAACGGCATCCGGTCGGCGACCTCCCGCGCGGCCGCCTGCAGACCGTGGTCGACCAGCACCCGCGGATGGATCCCCCGTACCGCGGCCCGCAGATCCGCCAGCGCCGCCTCCGCCTCGGCGTGCGCCTTCACCACCAGCCGGCGGCCCTCCCCCTCCGGCAGGTCGAGCTCAGCGAGCCCGAGCGTCATCGTCAACCCGACCAGCCGCTGCTGTACGCCGTCGTGCAGGTGCCGCTCGATCCGCGCCCGCTCCGTCTCGAACGCGTCCACCAGGTCGAGCCTCGAGCGCCGGAGCTCGGCGAGGTTGCGCTGCAGCTCCTCCTGGCGCGGGCCGAGCATCGCCTTCGCCAACGACGCCTCGGCGCCCGCGAGGACCCCGATCAGGTACGAGCTGACGGCGTAGAACACCGGACCGAACAGGACCGTGAACAGCAGCCCTTCCCAGAACGAGTCCAGCTTCCACGAAAACATCTCCACATCGTCGCCGTCAGCCGCGAGGATCGGCGTCGCAAGCGTGATCCCCAGCACGATCGCGGACAGTCCGCCGATCGCCGCGCTCAACGGCCAGACGAAGACACCGAGCACGAACCCGTACCCCAGCGCCCGCATCGACGCCTGCTCCCGCCGCCGGTACGTCAGCCTCGCCCTGAGCGACACGCTCGCCGGCAGCGCCGCATGCGGACTCGGGATCCCGTCGATGAGCATCAGCCCCGCGCGCCGGCGTTCGACGTACCCGATCGCCGCCCCGAGCAACGGGAACGCCGCCAGCATCAGGAGCCCGATCAGGATCGGGCTCAAGACGGCACTCAGCCCGGCAACGCCCACCAGCACCCCGATCGCCACCACCCCGACCGGCACCGACGACAACAAGTACGCATAAGCCCGCCAAGGCCACGACGAAACCAGGTACCGCGGCGACGCCAGCGCCCCCCACACCGCCCGATACCTCTCCATCCCCCAAACCCTAAGCGCCCGCCACCCCGTCCCGCGGTAGCGCCCGCGCTACCGCGGGATTCTCGTGTGGGGCAACGTGTTGACGAGGGGTCGGGGGTTGGGTGGGAGCATGACCGCTACCGCGCCGACGTACCCGTCCATCACGCCCGTTGAACCGCCTGCCTTGCTGCTGGACGGGATCACCAAGACGTACCGTTCCAAGGCCGGGGCGGTGGATGCGTTGCGTGGGGTGACGTACCACTTCGCGCGCGGGTCGTTCACGGCGGTGATGGGGCCGTCCGGCTCCGGCAAGTCGACGCTGCTGCAGTGTGCCGCGGGCCTCGACCAGCCGACCACGGGCAATGTCGTACTCAACGGTGTCCCATTGCGCGGGCTCAACGAAGTACAGCTGACCAAGCTGCGGCGGTCCGAGATGGGGTTCGTCTTCCAGGCGTACAACCTGCTGCCGTCGCTGACCGTCTACGACAACGTCGCCCTCCCCCTGCGTCTCACCGGCCGCCGCCCGGCACGCAACGACGTACTGCGGGTCCTCGACCAGGTAGGCCTGAACGGCAAAGTCAAACGCCGGCCGGCCGAGCTCTCCGGCGGCCAGCAACAACGCGTGGCGATCGCGCGAGCCCTGATCACCCAACCATCAGTCTTCTTCGCCGACGAACCAACCGGCGCCCTGGACAGCGGCACCAGCCGCCAGATCCTCGGACTGTTGCGCGAGGCAACCGACCGCGCCGGCCAGACCGTAGTAATGGTCACCCACGACCCGGTAGCCGCCGCGTACGCCGAACGAGTCCTGTTCCTCTCCGACGGCCACCTAGCCGGCCACCTCGACCGCCCCACCCCCACCCAGATCGCCGCCGCCATGAACGACCTAGAACGCTGAACAATCGGAGGCGCTGGGGAGAGGTCGGTGAGGAATGTGATGTTGCGGATCAGTTGGCAGAGTGTTGGGCGGCGTCGGGCGTTGTATGTGGGCTCGTTCGTGGCGCTCGCGGTGGGTGTGTTCATGCTTGGGTTGGCTGCGACCACGACGGCGGCGACCATCGCGTATCGGCTGCCGGCGTCGGCGACCGTTCGGGTGACCACGCTTGGTGGGCCGGATACGCCGCCTCAGCACGTGCGGGTTGCGCTGGCGGATGCGGACGTGTCGGGGTTGCAGACGGTGTTGAGCATGGTCGGGGCGATCTGCGGGTTCATCACGGTGTTCGTGATCGCCAGTACGTTCGCGTTCGCGGTGGCATCCCGCCGGCGGGAGCTCGGGTTGTTGCGGCTGGTCGGGGCGACGCCGCGGCAGATCCGCCGGATGATCATCGGTGAGGCGGTGGTGGTCGCGTTCGCTGCATCCGTCACCGGGGCGATCGCCGCGCAACTCGCCACACCGTTGCTGCTGAGCAAGGCGTCGTACACCGAACTGGCACCGGTGAAGCTCGTGCCGGCGTCGCCCTGGACACCGCTTGCTATCGCGGTCGGCGCCGGGATGCTGGTCGCGCTGCTCGGGGCGCGCTCGGCTGCTCGGCGCGCGGGGAAGGTGGCGCCGATCGACGCGCTGCGGGAGGCCTCGCTGGAGCCGCCGCGGATCGGGCCGGTACGGATCGGGTTCGGGCTGCTGTTCCTGGCCGGGGCGATCGTGATGCTCACGCTGATCCGGCCGTCCTCGGGCGACGGCGCCGTACCGCTGGCCATGTTCACGCCGATGATCATGGTGATCGCGCTCACCCTGCTCGCACCGCTCGTCGTTCCGGTGATGGGGCGGGTGTGGGCAGCACCACTGGTCGCGTGGACGCACATCTCGGGGCGGCTGGCCCGCAGCAACGTGGTCGCCGCGCCCCGCCGCAGCGCCTCGCTCGCGGCGCCGATCCTGGCGATCTCTGCCATCGCCGGGTCGATGGTGCTGAGCCTCAGCTTTGCGGCCGACAGTTCCGGAGCCGCGATCCGTGCTGCCGTCCGCGCGCCGATCGTCGTCACCGGAGCAGCACCGGTCAACGACCCACAGGTGAGAGCGGTAGATGCCGGATTGCCCACGCAACTGGTGCGGGTGGCGGAGGACTACGCGCAGTTGGAGGGCGTGGAGGGTATCGATCCGACGGTCGCTTCCCAGACGCGGGATCTCGGCGTACTCGCAGGTGATCTGACCAGGCTGACCGGCAATACTGTTGCTGTCAGCAAGGAAATGGCGGGGTTCGAGCACTACAAGATCGGGGACGAGGTGCCGGTGGTATTTGTCGACCGTACGCCGGGCAAGCTGCGGGTGGTCGCGATCGTCAAGGACGCGTTCGGGGTCAACCCGCCGTTCATGATCCCGTTGGACGTCGCCCGTACGCACGATCCGCACGCGAAGGTGGAGCGCAGTTTCGTACTCCCCGCCGAGGGGGTCGCGCCCGCCGAACTGGTCAAGCGGATCCCGAACGCACAACTGGCTGCGGACTGGGAGGCCGACCAGTCCGCAGGGCTGCGGAAAGGAAATCAGCTCGGCCTGGTGATGCTGCTCGGACCGGCGGCTCTCTACAGCGCGATCGCGATCGCCAACACGCTGCTGATGAGCAGTCTCCAGCGGCGGACCGAGTTCGTCACGTCGCGGCTACTCGGTGCGACCGGCCGGCAGTTGCAGCGGATGGTGCTGTGGGAGTCCTCGCTGGTCGGCGCGGTCGCACTCAGCCTCGGCGGTGCGATCACGCTCACGGTCGGTATCCTGATCCGGCACGCGATGACGTCCGGGCTGTCCGACGTACCACTAACCATCCCGTGGGGCATCCTGCTGACCATCGGCGCCCTCTGCCTCGTCCTGGCGGTAGGCTCCGCCCTCGCCCCAGCCGCCTACCTCCTCCGCTCACTTACGGTCACGTGGTGTGGGCGGCGGGGTTTGTCGGGGGTGGGCGGTAGGGTCCGCTCTGGTCCCGGCTGCGTACGTTGTGCGGGTCGCGGGCCGGGAAATGGTCGTTCACCAGGGAGAATGGGTACGGCGCCAACCCGTCGCGGCGCCGGTACCACTTGATCGAGGAGTTCGTAGACCCGTATGGCACGCCGTACCAGCACCGCCGAACCCGAGGACTTCGAGGAGCACATCCTCGACATCGACGTCTCCGACGAGATGCGCACCAGCTACCTGGAGTACGCCTACTCGGTGATCTACTCCCGGGCGCTGCCGGACGCCCGGGACGGACTGAAACCGGTCCAGCGGCGGATCCTGTTCTCGATGGCGGAGAACAACATCCGCCCCGACCGCGGGCACGTGAAGTCGGCCCGCGTCGTCGGTGAGGTCATGGGTAAGTACCACCCGCACGGCGACGGCGCCATCTACGACGCCCTCGTCCGCACCGCCCAGCCCTGGTCCATGCGTGTCCCCCTGATCGACGGCCACGGGAACTTCGGCTCGCTCGACGACGGCCCGGCCGCGATGCGGTACACGGAGTGCCGGATGGCGCCGTCCGCGATGGCGATGACGGCCGGGCTGGACGAGAACGTCGTCGACTTCAAGCCGAACTACGACGGCCAGGAGGAGGAGCCCGCAGTACTGCCGGCCGCCTTCCCGAACCTGCTGGTCAACGGCGCCGCGGGCATCGCGGTCGGTATGGCCACGAACATGGCCCCGCACAACCTGGTCGAGGTGATCCAGGCGCTGCGGCACCTGATCAAGACGCCGACCGCGGACCTCGACGACCTGATGCGGTTCGTGCCGGGCCCGGACCTGCCGACCGGCGGCAAGATCGTCGGCCTGGACGGCATCAAGGACGCGTACGCGACCGGACGCGGCAGCTTCAAGATGCGCGCCACCGCCCGGATCGAGAACGTCACGCCGCGCCGCAAGGGCATCGTGGTCACCGAGCTGCCGTACTCCGTCGGTCCGGAGAAGGTGATCGAGAAGATCAAGACCCTGGTGCAGAGCAAGAAGCTCCAGGGCATCGCGGACGTCAAGGACCTCACCGACCGGACGCACGGCACCCAGCTGGTGATCGAGGTCAAGAACGGCTTCGTCCCGGAGGCGCTGCTGGAGCAGCTCTACAAGCTGACCCCGCTCGAGGACGCGTTCCACGTCAACAACGTCTGCCTGGTCGAGGGCCAGCCGCGGACGCTCGGCCTGAAGCAGCTCCTCGAGGTCTACCTCGACCACCGGTACGACGTGGTCCGCCGGCGCAGCGAGTTCCGCCGGAAGAAGGCCCAGGACCGGCTGCACATCGTCGACGGCCTGCTGATCGCGATCCTGGACATCGACGAGGTCATCCAGGTGATCCGGAGCAGCGACGACTCGGCCGCCGCCCGCGCCCGGCTGATCGAGATCTACGACCTGTCCGAGGTCCAGGCGAACTACATCCTGGACATGCCGCTGCGCCGGCTGACGAAGTTCTCGAAGCTCGAGCTGGAGTCCGAGAAGGGCGAGCTGGAGCGCGACATCGAGGCGCTGACCGCGATCATCGAGGACCCGGCGCTGCTCCGCAAGACGGTCTCCGACGAGCTCGCCGAGGTCGCCAAGACGTACGGGACGCCGCGCCGGACCGTGCTGCTGGAGTCGTCCGGCGCCACCAAGACGGCCGCCGTACCGCTCGAGGTCAGCGACGACCCGTGCTGGATCCTGATGAGCTCCACCGGGCTGCTCGCCCGGATCGACGGCGTCGAGCCGTTCGGTGCCACCGAGTCGCGGGCCAAGCACGACGCGATCGTGTCGGTGATCAAGAGCACCGCCCGCGGCCAGTACGGGCTGATCACCAGCGCGGGCCGGCTGATCCGCCTCGAGTCGCTCGACCTGCCCGCCGTACCGACGACCGCGCACGCGCCGAACCTGCAGGGTGGCGCGCCGGTCGCGGAGTTCGTCTCGCTGGACCCGGGTGAGAAGGCGCTCGCGCTGACCACGATGGACCCGGACTCGGTCGGGGTCGCGCTCGGTACGACGGGCGGCGTGGTGAAGCGCGTCGTACCGGATCACCTGAGCAACCGCGACTCGTGGGAGATCGTCAGCCTGAAGGACGGTGACGAGGTGATCGGCGCGGTCGAGCTCGCCACCGGCGACGAGGAGCTGTGCTTCATCACCTCCGACGCGCAACTCCTGCACTTCCCGGCGTCCGCCGTCCGGCCGCAGGGGCGGACCGCGGGCGGTATGGCCGGCGTACGGCTGGCAGCCGGGGCGAAGGTGGTCTTCTTCGGCGCCGTGGACACCGGCCGCGAGGTCCAGGTCGTGACGATCGCCGGCTCGTCGTCGGCGCTGCCCGGGACCGAGGTCGGCGCGGTGAAGGTCACGCCGTTCAGCGAGTACCCGAGCAAGGGCCGCGGGACCGGCGGCGTGCGCTGCCAGCGGCTGCTCAAGGGCGAGGACGGCCTGCTTCTCGGGTACGTCGGGGTCGCGCCGGTGAAGGCCAGCGCGAGCAGCGGCGCGCCGATCGACCTGCCGCCGATCGACCCGCGGCGGGACGGTTCCGGCGTACCGGTGGCGCAGCCGATCGCTGCGTGCGCTTCCGATCTGGCAGGCTGACAGCTGTGAAGAGAATGCTCGCGCTGTGCGCGGTCGTCGTCCTCGCGGTGGCGGGCTGCAGTTCCAAGAAGGACTCCGGCAGCGCCGGCGGTTCGGCCGGTACGGACGCCGTCGCGCTGCTGACCGGCGCCAAGAAGGCGATCGACGACGCCGCCAGCGTGCACATCGTGCTGACCGGGCGCGACCTGCCGGCCGGCGCGCAGACGCTGGCCAGCGGTGACGGGGTCGCCACCCACGCGCCGGCGTTCAAGGGCAAGCTGACCGTCCGGACCAACGGCTCGAACCTGGACGCCGAGGTGGTCGCGGTCGGCAGCAAGGTCTACGCGAAGGTGTCGTTCGCGCCGACCTTCATCGAGTTGTCGCCGAGCCAGCTGGCCGGGCTCGGCGCGCCGGACCCGGCCGTCCTGCTCGATCCGGCGAAAGGCCTGACCTCGGTCCTGCCGACGCTGAAGGACCCGAAGGTGAAGGGCCAGACCCGCGACGGGTCGAAGGTCCTCACCGAGGTCACCGGCTCCGTCGAGGGCAAGTCGCTGCAGGGCATCTTCCCGAAGGCGCCCGCGGACAAGGAATTCCCGAGCACGTTCAAGATCGACAAGTCCTCGCAGCAACTGGTCTCGGCGACCATCACCGGGCCGTTCTACACCGGCGCCACCAGCAGCTACGACGTCACCTTGGACAAGTACGGCGAGAAGGTCGAGATCACCAAGCCGTGACGCAGGTCGACGGCGCCGTCCGGCCCCGGGCTCAGCTGACGCTGGCGTCGATCGCCGTCGCGTTCGCGGCAGCCGACACGTACGTCGTCGTGCTGGCGCTGCCGGACATGATGGCCGGGGTCGGGCTGTCGGCCGACCAGTTGCAGCGGGCGGCGCCGATCATCTCGGGGTTCCTGCTCGGGTACATCGCCGTACTGCCCCTGATCGGGCGGATCGCGGATGTCGTCGGGCGTACGCCGGTGCTCGTCGGGGCGTTGCTGCTGTTCGCGGTCGGGTCGTTGGTGACGGCCGGGGCGTACGACCTGCCGCTGGTGGTAACCGGTCGGTTTCTGCAGGGCGTCGGCGGTGGCGGGCTGGTGCCCGCAACGCTGGCGCTGGTCGCCGACCTGTGGCCGGCTGAGCGGCGTGGGTTGCCGTTGGGCGTGGTCGGCGCCGTGCAGGAGCTGGGGTCGGTGCTCGGGCCGTTACTGGGCGCCGCTGTGCTCGCGGTGGCTTCTTGGCAGTACATCTTCTGGCTGAACCTCGTGGTCGCTGTCGTCCTCGCGATGCTTCTCCGCGGCCGGCGATGGCCTCCCCCGTCAGCCGTCGTCGGGTTGCTCGCCTGCGTTGCTCTTGGGTTGACGCTGACCGCACCGGAGCGGCTTGCCACCGGAGTGACGCTCGGGCTCCCGTTTGTTCCTTTCACGGGTACGTCGCGGCTGCTGACGCCGATCGGTGTCGTGTCGCTGGTCCTGGCGCTGCTGTGGCTCGCGCTGGTGCTGCGGCGGGCGCGGGGTCGTTTCCACGGTCTGCTGGCGCAGATCGATCTCGTGGGCGCTCTGCTGCTGGCTCTCGCGCTCGCAGGCGTCGTACTGGCGTTCGCTACCGCTGATCCGGAGAAGCAACTGATGTCGCCGGCCGGGCCGTGGCTGCTGGTGGCTGCCGCGGTCTGCGCAGTGGCGTTCGGGGTGTGGCAGCGGCGTACGTCGGCGGCGATCGTTCCGCGTGGTCTCCTAGGCGCACGGGCCGCCTGGGGATCGTTGGTGGTGAGTTTTCTGATCGGCTGTGCGCTGATCGCGGCGCTGGTCGACGTACCGGTGTTCGCGCGTGCCACGCAAGGCGGTGGGCAGCTAGCGGCGGCGCTGGTCCTGCTGCGGTTCCTGATCGCGCTGCCGGTCGGCGCGGTCGTCGGCGGGTGGTTGACGCGGCGCTGCGGGCTCTGGCTGATCACGGGCGTCGGGCTTGGCCTGTCCGGCGCGATGTTCACGGTGATGGCGTTCTGGAGCCGTACGGCGCTCGATCACTGGCCGGCCACCGTCGTACTGCTGGTGTGCGGGTTCGGGTTCGGGCTCGCGTTGTCGCCGGTGAACACCGCGATGCTCGGCGCGACGCCGGGTGACAGCCACGGGCTGGTGAGCGCGCTCGTGGTCGTCGCGCGGATGGTCGGGATGCTGGTCGGCGTGTCCGCGCTCACCGCGATCGGTCTGCGCCGGTACTACTCGATTGCCGACGGCATCAAATCGCCGAACGAGCTCTGCCCGTCGTCGCCCGCCAGTTGCCGTCCGTACGTCGACGCGCTGCTGGACGCCGCCGTTTCACAAGTTCACGCGATCTTCGCCGGTGCCGCTGTTTGTGCGTTCCTCGCCGCCGTTCTCGGCGTACTGGTGCTCGGCCGGAGTGGCACAGCGCACACATGATGATCATCATGAGGGACAGCCGTCTCAGGTCGCGTACCGTGTGATGCTGTGAACCCCGCAGCTGCCGCCGGCCTGTGCTCGACGTTCTGTCGGGTGCTGCAGGAGCCATTGGCCGGTACTGCGGTCGTCGCGGTCGGCTGGGTGGTCGTCGAGCAGCCAGGCCCGTGGGGTGCGAAGGCGCCGACGCAGAGCCACCTCGATCCGGTCTTCGGCCGGGCGTTCGACGACGACTGCAAGAAGGTCGACGTACGGTTCGGCCTGATCCGCTCCCCCGGGCGGCACGCGGACGCGGTCGAGCGGTCGCACCAGGTCTTCGTCGCCTCGACCCGGCCCGGCCGGACCTGGCTGCTCGGCGGCCGGATCGCCGACCCGTCCGAGCTCGGCGCGCTGGATCTCGCCGCGGTGGCCCGTGGTGACCGTACGGCGGTGGTCGCCTCGCTGCCCGCGCTGTCGATTGTCAACAATCCGATTGTGCTCGTTTGTACGAACGGCAAGCGGGACGAGTGCTGCGCCCTTCTCGGACGCCCGCTCGTGTCGGGGCTCGCCGAGCGGGTACCGGGGCGCGTGTGGGAGGCCAACCATCTGGGCGGGCACCGCTTCGCGCCGACCGCGACGTACCTGCCGGCCGGAACCATGCACGGCCAGCTCACGCTCGACACGGCGGTCGAGATACTCGCCGCCGCGGATCGCGGGGAGACAGTCCTGACCGGGATGCGCGGACGGTCCACCTGGACCAAGCGCGGCCAGGCGGCCGAGCTCGCCGTACGTGAACTCACCGGAGAGCTCGCGCTCGATGCGTTGCAGGTGGTCGGCGAGGCTGCCGACACCGTCACCGTCCAGCATGCCGACGGCCGGTCGTGGACCGTGCCGGTCAGCAGTGCACCAGCCGATCCACCCCGTCCCGACTCCTGCGGAAAGGAACCGTTCGCCATGTCGATCCTGCAAGCCGGTACACCAGTGTCAGGCGCCGTCCGATGACCGGCGGCTTCGACGACCTGCTCGCCGCCAACGCCGAGTACGCCGCCGACTTCCACTACGGCGGGTTCGACGGCATCGCCCACGCCGGTATCGGGCTGGTCACCTGCATGGACTCGCGGATCCCGCCGCTGGAGATGCTCGGCCTGAAGGCCGGCGACGCCAAGGTGCTGCGCTCGGCCGGCGGCCGCGTCACCGAGATCACGATGACCGGCCTGGTCCTCGGCGTCCAACTGCTCGGCGTCCGCCGGATCATGATCATCCCGCACACCCGCTGCGCGATGGCCGCGATGTCCGAGGACGAACTCCGCGCGAAGGTCGAACTCGCCGCCGGCAAACCCGCCGGCTACCTCCCAATCTCCGTCATCCCCGACCAGCACGAAGCCCTCCGCCGCGACGTGGCCGCCGTCCGCGAACACCCCCTGATCGGCGACGACATCCTCGTCGGCGGCTTCATGTACGACGTCGACACCGGCAAACTCACCCAAGTCGACTGAGCAGCTCCGGCGCTCGCGGCGGGTGGCGTCTGCTTTCGAGCCGCTCGTCGAGCGGCTGACGCCGGCGATCCACGCGAACCTGGTTCGCCGGGCGCCGCAGGTCGCCGACGAGCTGCTGTCCGAGGTTTGGCGCGCCGGCTGAGCGTGCAGCTTCTGGTGGTTTGGAAGCAGCTCACCCCGAGCGAGCCCGCTGACGTACTTCACGTCCCGACCGGGACGGCACGGTCCCGGCTGGGATGGGCTGGGGGAAGCTGGTGTGGTGAAGACCGTGGATCCGCTGGTACTCCGGAAGGTGCAGACCGAGGTCCGCCGTGCCGCCGAGGACGAGCGTTCGAGGAGGACTCGCCGGCGCTGGCTGCTCCCGGCCGCAGCTCTGGCGACGGCGGCTGCGGTTGCTGGTGTGCTTGTACTGGCCAGCCGAGGACCGCACGAACAGCCTGCCGCGACGGCACCCGCGACTTCGCGGGCCGCAGCGAGTTGTGTCGAGGCCTACTCCCTCACCAATCTCGCCCACCGCAGTCTCGCCTTCGACGGGACAGTCCAGCGGATCGCCGCAGTCGAC
>NZ_DASRVN010000463.1:0-6240 GCF_035655035.1 Kribbella sp.
ACCGGCTGCGGGTCGGTGCCGACCGGGATCGCCGTACCGCTGCAGGGCTTCGCCGTACCCGGGCCTGTCGGTCCGAGTACGGCGGCGGCCGCGGCCGGGGGAGCGGTCGGGACGGTCACGGTGACGACCTTGGTGGGCGCCGCGTCCTTCGCGGAACAGCCAGCCACCAACAGCACCGCGGCACCAGCAGCCGCGACGGCCCCACGCCTCATCGCAATCCCTTCGACCGGATTGCGTGAGACTACCTGTTCAACAGGTACGTGTTCTTCGCGAGGTCATACGCGAGTGCCTTGGCGACCTGCAGGGCGTCGTCCTCGTCGAGCCGGTGCTGTACGACGAGGTTGGCCAGGTACCCGGCGTCGATCCGCCGGGCCAGGTCGTGCCGCGCCGGGATCGACAGGTACGCACGGGTGTCGTCGACGAAGCCGGACATGTTGTAGAACCCGGCCGTCTCCGTCACCAGCTCCCGGAACCGGCGCATGCCGTCCGGGCTGTCCAGGAACCACCACGGCGCTCCCAGCCGGACGGCCGGGTACACGCCTGCGAGCGGCGCGAGCTCCCGGCTGTAGACGGTCTCGTCGACGGTGAACAGCACGATCCGGAAGCCGTCCGCATGCCCGAACCGCTCCAGCAGCGGCCGCAGCGACCGGGTGAACTCGGTCGCCACCGGGATGTCGTGCCCCTGGTCCGGGCCGTACTTCGCGAAGATCGCCGGGTCGTGGTCCCGCAGTACGCCAGGGTGCAGCTGCATGACCAACCCGTCCTCGGCGGACATCGCCGCGAACTGGTAGAGCATGTGTCCCGCGAACGCCTGCGCGTCCTCGCCCGTGACGTCACCCTGCAGCGCGTCGGCGTAGATCCTCGCTGCCTCGCTGTCCGCGAGCGGTACGGCGGCAGCGCTCAGGTGACCGTGGTCCGTGGCGCGCGCTCCCGCGGCCTTGAACGCCTGGCGGCGCTGCCGGAGCGCTTCCAGGAATCCGTCGTACGTCGTGGTGTCGACGTCGGCCAGCTTGCCGAGCTGGGCGATCAGCTCCGGCCAGCCCGCGCGGTCCGGGTGCGCGACGGCGTCCGGGCGGAACGTAGGGACCACCCGGCCGGGAAGGTCCGCGGCGAGCTTCGCGTGCTGGGCGAGGTCGTCGGTGGCGCCGTCCGTGGTGGAGATCAGCTCGATGTTGAAGCGGTCGAGGAGCGCGCGCGGCCGGAACTCGGGCTCGGCGAGGCGCGCCATGATCTGGTCGTACAGCTCGTCGGCCGTCTCCGCGGACGGGTGCACGGTCAGGCCGAGCACCTCGGCGAACTCGTGCTCCAGCCAGTACCGGCTCGGCGTACCGAGGAACAGGTGCCAGTTCGCGCAGAACTCGCGCCAGATCTCCCGCGGCTGTGCTGATTCTTCGTGGGCGGTCCGCCGGCCGTCGCGGCGGGGCAGGCCGAGCTTGTCCGGGGAGACGCCCTGGGAGACCAGCATCCGGGTCACGTAGTGGTCCGGGACGACCAGCAGCTCGGCCGGGTCGCCGAACGGGGCGTCGGACGCGAACAGCCCGATGTCGACGTGGCCGTGCAGGCAGAGCAGCGGCAGGTCCTTCGTCGAGTCGTGGATCCGGCGCGCGATGTCACGCGCCGGACCGGCCGGCAGGGCGCGGTCCGGATGGGGCTGCAGGGCCTTCGGCATCTGTCCTCCGATGAGCGATGGTGAAACAGGCACTGCAAAGGATTGCAGCCGATCGCATGTCCGCACAAGGACGAGTTCTTGACACAAACTGCAACCGATTGCAGACTGCATGCTCGACGGACGTTCGATTGCGGGAGGAGATAGGCGTGGGGGCGACGATCCGGGATGTGGCACGCCTGGCCGGGGTATCGGCGTCCACGGTGTCCCGCGCGTTGTCGCTGCCGGAGATGGTGAACGCGGCGACCCGCGCCCGGGTGGCGGCCGCGGTCGAGCAGCTCGGGTACGCGCCGAACCGGGCCGCCCGCGGCCTGATCACCGGCCGCACCGGGACCATCGGCCTGGTGGTGCCGGACCTGGCCAACCCGTTCTTCGCCGGCATCGCGAAGGGCGTGCAGGCGCGCGCCCGCCGTCACGACGTCGCCGTGTTCGTCGCCGACACCGACGAGGACCCGACCACCGAGTCGGGCCTGATCCGGGCGCTGTCCAAGCAGGTCGACGGCGTCGTGCTGTGCTCGCCGCGCGGCAGCGACGACGAGCTGGCCGCGATCGCCCAGGACACCACGGTCGTGCTGGTCAACCGCGCCGCCGCGGGCCTGCCCGGGATCAACTACGACAACGAGGACGGGATGCGGCAGGCCGTCGCCCACCTCGTTGCCCTCGGCCACCGCCGGATCGCCTGGGTCGGCGGTCCGGCCTCGTCCTGGTCCACCCAGCACCGCGGCGTCGGCCTCCGGAACGCGGTCCAGGCGCTGCACGTCGAGCTCGCGCCGGTCGGCAACTTCGCGCCGACGTACGAGGGCGGCATGGCGGCCGCGGACCAGGTCGTCGCGACCGGCGCGACCGCGGTGATCACCTACAACGACCTGGTCGCGATCGGCCTGCTGGCCCGGCTGCACGGCCGCGGCGTCTCGGTGCCCGGAGACCTGAGCGTGGTCGGCGTCGACGACATCGCGATGTCCCGGATGGCCCGGCCGGCGCTCACCACGGTCCGGATGCCGAAACAGGAGGCCGGCCTGCTCGCGGTCGAGCTGCTGCTCAGCCTGCTGGACGACCCGGAGGCCGCCACCACCACTCACGGCGACCTGCACGGGGAACTGATTGTCCGCGATTCCACCGGACCAGCACCCCAGCAGTAATGCTTCGTCCACCAGAAAGGTGTATCCGCTTGACCAGGCTGAGTCTCACCCATCTGCCGATCGCTCCCGCGATCGACCCGAAGGCGTTGTCGGTCGGCATCGTGCACCTCGGGATCGGCGCCTTCCACCGCGCCCACCAGGCCGTCGTCACCGAACGCGCCGCGGTCGCGACCGGCGAGACTCGCTGGGGGATCACCGGCGTGAGCCAGCGTTCCACCACGGTCCGCGACCAGCTCGCCCCGCAGGACGGCCTGTACTCGGTCCTCGAGCGTGGCCTCGGCGACCCGTCGATCCAGGTGATCGGCAGCGTCCGCGACGTACTCACCGCGCCCGAGGACCCGGACGCGGTGGTCGCCCGGATCGCGGACCCGGCCGTGTCGGTGGTCACGCTGACCGTCACCGAGAAGGGGTACCGGGCCGCGGGCGACGGCCTCAATCTGGACGACCCGGAGATCCGCGCCGACCTGACCGGCCGCCCACCGCGTACCGTGATCGGCCAGCTGGCCGCGGCGCTCGCCCGCCGCGACGAACCGTTGACGATCCTCTCCTGCGACAACCTGGTTGCCAACGGCCCGTTCCTGCGAAAACTGATGACCGACTACTTCGATGCCCTCGGCAAGGTTCCGGAAGCGTTCGAGGCGACCCGGTTCCCGGCCAGCATGGTCGACCGGATCGTCCCCGCCACCACCGACGCGGACCGCGACGACGCCGCCCGGATGCTCGGCGTACGCGACGAGGCCGTGGTGGTCGCCGAACCCTTCCTGCAGTGGGTCATCGAGAACGACTTCGCCGGCCCCCGCCCCGCCTGGGAACGCGGCGGCGCGGTCCTCACCGCGGACGTCGCCCCCTGGGAGCAGGCGAAACTCCGGATGCTGAACGCGACCCACTCGATGCTCGCGTACCTCGGCGCCCTCCGCGGCTACGAAACCATCGCCGAAGCCGTCCGCGACGACGAACTCGGCACCCTCGCCCGCCGGCTGATGACCGACGACGTCATCCCCACCCTCACCCCACCCGACGGCCTCGACCTCGCCGCGTACGGCGAAACAGTCCTCGAACGCTTCGAGAACCCGGCCCTCAAACACCGCACCCGCCAGGTAGCCATGGACGGCTCCGTAAAACTCCCCGTCCGCATGCTGGGCACCGTCGACGACCGCCTGGCCACCGGCGCCGAACCCGACACCATCTCCCTCGCCGTCGCCGCCTGGATGGTCTACGTCCTCAAAACCCCCGACCTCGACGACCCCCAGTCCTCCCACCTGAAATCCGCCACCGCAGGCATCACCACCCCCACCCAACTGGTCGACGCCTTACTGGCAATCGACACCATCTTTCCCCCCGCCCTCCAAACCTCCACCGTCTTCCGCGACCTCCTAATAGCCCACACCACCACGCTCCTCCACTAACGCCCACCACCGCCGGTGGCCTCCAGTGGGCAACACCCCTCGGCGAGAACATCACCTGGCGGCCGCGCCGACCAACCAGCCAAGGAACGCCTCCCGCCGCGGCCGCGCGAGCACTCTCTCCAACGTCCCGCAAGTCGCGCCACAGGTTTCGTAGCTACCCGCGGAACCTCTCCCCGGGCGATGCTTCGAACAGCCACCGCACGATGAGCCACAGAGCATCTCTTCCTGGGATCCGCGAGTATTCCCACACAACCAGCCACAGAGCATGACCACCGGGAACTCGAGCACCCCCGCCCAACCCGCCGTGGAACCTTCACCAGGCGGCCTGGGGGCTCAGTCTCGCGCGACTTGCTGTGGAAACCGTCACGAGGCGGTCCGGGGCGCAGTCCCGCGCGACCTGCCGTGGAAACCGTCACGAGGCGGTCCGGGGCGCAGTCCCGCGCGACCTGCCGTGGAACCTTCACCAGGGCGGACGCAGACCCGCACAACCTCAGGTGCAGGACTGCGCCGGGTTCGCCGCTGCACCTGAGACATCGGTTGATGCCAGCCACTTCAGCGTCGGGTGGGATGTTGCGAATCAGCAGGATGAACGTCATAGCGCGCGGGAAGCCGAAAGGCTCCTGAAGCTAAGAACCGCCAAGCTGACAAGCAAGGCACCCCGAGCCCTCCGCCACGACCCCGAGACCTGCCACCCACCACCCCATCGCACTCCACTCGGCGCCGGTGCCGCCGTGGCCGTTGACCAGAACCAGGCAGTGGCCGCGTCCGCGTGCAGCAGCACGCGGCGATCCGGCCGCCACACAAGCTGGAGCACGACATGCCAGGACGAGAGCCTCGCCGCGCCCCCTGGCGACGGGCCAGTCGTGCCCGCCGCCCCAACCCGGGATGAGCCTCCACTCGTACCACCGCGCCCGTACCACCGCGCCCGTACCACCGCGACCTGCGTCGCCGCCCAATGCCGCTGGCGCTTGCTCCGTCGCGGCGGCCCCAGCGCTTGCCGTGCACGTCGCGGTCCCGGGTGCCGCCTGCGGCCGCCAGCTATGTCCTGGTCGGTGCCGTCTGGGCATGCCTGGTACGTCGTGATCGGGCACGCCGACCGTGGATCCAAGCGTGTCGTGGGCCGCTGCGCGTGCCGGGTATGTCGTGAGCTAGGCGCCGTGTGCGTGGGCCCGGCGCCGCTCGTGGCTGCCAGGTACGTCGCGGGTCGCGCGTCCGGTGCTCGGGCTAGTGCTGCGGCCGCGCTCTCCCGTGGATCTGTGATCGGCATCGGCGGACTGAGTCGGCCGGGGCAGTCGGCTTGTGACGGCTTGGGCCCAGGCGGTGCGAGATCGGGAGGTGCGCGCCTAGAGCATCGCGAAGGGTGGTGGGACTGTGGGGGCCTCGGTTGTGACGGTGTCGCCCCAGACCGCGAATCGGGCCGCAGCCGCGAGCGTTGCTTCGTCCGCCTTCCAGCGGCTGGTTCGTACCCCAGGCGTATTGGCTACGGGCAGATCTGTCCCCCACGAGACTTCGCCTTCGGCCGTTGGAGGTTGGCCGATGTGATTAGTCGACGGCCCTGGGCGTGCGGGAGTGTCCTCTGGTGATTCGGTGTTCGGGGTACGCCTCTTGGGGGCATGCCGGGTGTGCCGGGTGTGCCGGGTGTCCCGGGTGTCCCGGGTGTCCAGGGTGTCCCGGGTGTCCCGGGTGTGTGGGTGGTTCTGGTTGGTGGTGGGTCGGACCAGGTGGGGCGGGTGACGTGGGCTTGGCCGTCGGTGATGGTGATGGTCCAGCGGCCCTGGTGGAAGTCGGTGTGGTGGCGGCGGCAGAGGAGCGCGAGGTTCGACAGGGCGGTGGGGCCGCCGTCGATCCACGAGATCAAATGATGTGCTTCGCACATGACCGGCGGGGCCGCACAGACCACGCAGCCGCGGTCGCGGGCGTTGAGGGCGTGCCGGATGTGTTTGGTGACGAGGCGTTCGCGGCGGCCGACGTCCAGCGGTTCGGAGTTTGAGCCGAGCACGATCGGGATGATGTTCGCGTCGCAGGCCAG
>NZ_DASRVN010000464.1:0-22868 GCF_035655035.1 Kribbella sp.
GGCGGGTTCGGTTGAGTGGGGCTTGGCTGACGGTCGGTGGTGCGGTGGTTCTGCTCGTCGTACTGGCGCTGCTCGGGTACGTGTGGGGTCTCGGGCCGTTGAACCGGTTGAACACCAACCGCGGGATCAACCCGCCCGCGAAGCTCGCCGGGCTGGACCGGATCACCGACAAGGACATCCGCAACCAGCTGCAGCTCGACCAGACCCGCCAGGCGCTCAGCCGCATCAACAACGGCAAGCAGGCGACCGTCGAGGCGTACGGGACGATCGACGGCAGCCGGATGTACGTGATCATCGCGCTCCGCGGCAAGGTCGACATCGCCAAGACCGTCGCCGACTCCGGCGCCACCCCGGACAAGGTCAAGAAGATCGGCAGCAGCACCTGCGTCGAGGCCAGCGGCAACCTCCCCACCCAGTGCTACCGAGGCTCCAACACCCTCACCGTCATCGCCCAGTCCGCCAACGAAGGCGTCCCCGTGGACCAGGTCGCCCCAGTAGCCGAAGAAGCCTTCAAATCCATGCGCTGAGTCAGGTGAGGAGGCCGGCTATGAGGATCATGACAGGGATGGAGAGGAGGGTGCTGAGGAGTACTGCGCTGCGGGCCAGGGTGCGGCTGGCTCGGTAGTGGACGGCGTAGACGTAGACGTTCTGGGCGGTGGGTAGGGCCGCGAGGAGCGTGGGGGCAAGTAGGGCGGGGCCGTGGAGGTCCAGGAGCCAGCGGGCGATGGTGTAGGCGATCAGGGGCTGGGCGAAGGTTTTCAGGGAGACCGCGAGGATGACATCGCGGCGGAGGGTGATCGAGGCCTTGGTGCCGGCGCTGAGGCTCAGGCCGTAGGCGATCAGGGCGACCGGTACGGCGGCCGCGGCCAGCAGGTCGATCGGGCGCATCAGCGGGTCCGGGAGGCGCACGCCGAGCAGGGAGACGAGCAGCCCCAGCAGCGACGCGACCGTGAGGGGGTTGCGGAACGGGCGGGTGAGGACCGTCTTCAGGTCCACCCGCCGGCCACTGCCCAGGCGGTCGCCGTCCAGGACGGCGAACGCGATCGGGGCCATCACCAGCACCTGGAACAGCACGATCGGTGCCACCAGCGCGCCGTTGCCGAGGACGTACGCCGCGACCGGCACGCCGAGGTTGCCCGCGTTCACGTACGACGACGCGAGTACCCCGATCGTGGCCTGGGACCGCGTCCGCCGCCACAGGAACCCGGCGACGAGCAGGAACGTCGCCTGCACCACGAACAGGCTGACCAGGTTGGTGACCAGTACCGCGGAGAAGATCGACCGCAGGTCCGCGCGGGCGACGGTGGTGAACAGCAGCGCGGGCGTAGCCACGAAGAACGCCAGCCGGGAGAGCACCAGCTCGTCCTGTGAACGCAGTACGCCGAAGAGGCCCACGACGTACCCGAGCACGGCCACGGCGACCAGCGCCGCGAAGGCGCCGATGACGGCCGACATCTCAGGCACTCAGGGGGTTGGGCACGACCTCGATGGTACGGGTAAACGCTGTCCGCGGAACCGCGTCGCTCAGTCGCTGGACGGTGAGGTGCGGCACCTCATGATGATGCCCTCGACGGTACTGCGGAACTGCTCGCGGTCGCCGGACGGGATCGCATCGGTCAGCCGCCCGAGCGCCTCACCCATGTCGGTGTGGAACGCGGACGCCGCCTGCCGCCCCGCCTCGGTCAGCGTCACCCGGACCGCCCGCCGGTCGCCGGGCACGGCGGAACGGACGGCGAGCCCGCGCTTCTCGATGCGGTCCATCAGCCCGGTGAGCGCGGCCTTCTCGACGCCGAACAGCTGCGCCAACTCCGCCATCCCCCGCGGTCCACCGATCAGTACACACAGCAGCTTGGCCTGCACCGGCGTCAGCTCGTGGCGCTCGGAGACAGTCGTGTAGATCCCCTGCACGAGCGTCATCAGCTGGATCAGGCCGGTCCCGGCGTCCAGTTGCTCGGCCCACGTCTCGCTCACAGGGCTACAGTACATGGCGCGTATGGTTAATTGAGCGTACAGTACGTGGCATTAACCAGCTTGGAGGACCGATGTCATTCAGCGACGAGGAACTCGCGTACCTGCGCTCGCAGCGGATCGCCCGGATCGCGACGGTGAGCTCCGACGGGCAGCCGGACGCCGTGCCGGTCGGGTTCGAGTACGACGGCACACACCTGTTCATCGGCGGCCTCGACCCGGCGAAGACGCGGAAGTACCGCAACGTGCAGGCCGGCAACACCAAGGTCGCGGTGATCCTCGACGACGTGGCGTCGACGGATCCGTGGGTGCCGCGGTACCTGCGCATCTACGGCACCGCCGAGACCGTCGAGCGGACCGGGCAGTTCGGCGCCGGCAAGTACCTGCGGATCACGCCGACGATCTCCTGGAGCTTCAACCTCGAGGGCAAGCCCTTCGGCCGCGGCGACCAGGTCGCCACCAACCGCACGGTGCACACGTCATGACCTTCGGCACCCGCGCCGGCACCCCGCGGCATCCGGCTGACCGCGGTGATCGGTGCCCGGAGCAACCAGGTGCGGTAGTACGTTGAGGTGATGAGGGTGCTGTGGGTGGTGGTGCTGCTCGGTGCCGCGGGATGCAGCAGTGGCGGGCCGCAGGAGCCCGCCACCACAGCGCCGTCGAGTATCGCCGTGTCCAGTCCGGCGTTCCACGACGGCGGCTCGATCCCCACGAAGTACACCTGCGACGGCGACGGAACCTCACCGCCGCTCGCCTGGAGCGGTACGCCGGGCGACGCCAAGGCGCTGGCGATCGTCGTCGACGACCCGGACGCGCCGCACGGCACCTTCACGCACTGGGTCCTGCTGGACGTCGCCCCGCAGACCACATCGCTCCCGGCAGGCGCCGTGCCGCCCGGCGCCAAGCAGGCCGGCAACTCGACAGGAAAGCCGTCGTACTACGGCCCGTGCCCGCCCAGCGGCACGCACCACTACCGCTTCACCGTCTACGCGTTGTCCAAGGCAACCAACCTCCCGGCCGGCACCAAGCTCGCCGAGGCGCTGAAGGCGATCGACAGCACCACGATCGCCCGCGGGCGGCTGACGGCGGTCTACAAACGTCAGTAGCCGTTACCACCACCACCGGAGGACGACGGAGCCGGCGACGACGCCGCCGCTGAGGTGGTCGCGGCATGCCAGTTGAACGTGGTACCGGAGAACGAGTCGGAGAAGTTGTTGCCCTTCGCGTCCCCGGCGTTGGTGTCGAGCTTGAACGTGTACAGCGGTTTGCCCTGATAGGTCAGTTGCTCGGCGCCCGTGTCGGAGCGCTTCATCGTGCCGAGCCCGCTGACCGAGGCACCGGTCGTGCTACCGGTCGCCGGCATCCAGAAGCTCAGGCAGCCTGCCGTGCACTTGATCGTGCGGCCGGTCTCCTGCTGGGCGAAGTACAGCGTCTTGCCGGACGCGTCGACCAGTGCCTTGCCGACGCCACTGACATCCTTGACGGAAACGGCCGCGGCAGCACCCCCACCGGAAGCCGGCGGGGAGCTGCTGTTGCCGCCACCGCACGCGGTCAGCGTGCCCAGTGCGGCAACCGTGGCTCCTAGCAACAAGATTGTGGTTTTCATCGGGATCTCCTCTCGCCCTCGGATACGGACGATCCCGGAGACCGGTTCAGATCGAACGCCGGCTCACGTCGCGGCGCGGAGACCGTCGAGGATCAGTCCGAGCATCCGGGGCGACCGGTCCTCGGCGGCACGCCAGAGCGCGGCCGTCAGCTGCAGCAGGTCGCCGGGATCCGCGTCCGCGCGGATACTGCCGTCCTGCTTGCCGGCGTCGAGCAGCTCGGTGATCGCGGCGACGACCGGTCCGTACGTCTGGGCGGTGATCGCCTGGTGCGCGCCGGGACTGAGCGCATCGCCCAGCCCGTGTTTGCGGCGCATTGCCTCGACGAGGCCGGTCATCCACTGCCGGAGCGCCTCCAGCGGCGGGAGGCCGGCCAGCAGCCCGGGCACCGTGCCGATGATCCGTTCGACTTCGTCCTGGTAGATGGCGAGGACGAGTACCTCGCGGGTCGGGAAATTGCGGTACAGCGTGCCGGCGCCGACCCCCGCGCGCTGCGCGACCTGATTCATCGACGTGGCGCCGTCCTCGGTGAAGGCTTCGCGGGCCGCCGCGAGGATGCGTTCCCGGTTCTCACGGGCGTCCGAACGAACCACAGAAATCCCCTGTTGTTAAGTGGAGAGCTCTCCACTACTCTATCTGGAGAACTCTCCACATAGTTTAGAGGAGCATCATGCGCTACATCAAGCTCGGCACGACCGGCCTGGACGTCTCGCCGATCGCGATCGGTGCGATGACCTACGGCGAACCGGACCGCGGCCATCCCGTCTGGTCCAAGGGCGAAGCCGAGGCGCGACCGTTGATCCAGCACGCGCTGGAGGCGGGCATCAACTTCTTCGACACCGCGAACATGTACTCGAACGGATCCAGCGAGGAGATCCTCGGGCGCGCGCTGAAGGACTTCGCCGACCGCGACGACCTGGTGATCGCGACCAAGCTCCGGCACCCGATGCGCACCGGCCCGAACGGCCGCGGTCTGTCCCGGAAGGCGATCATGACCGAGGTCGACCACTCCCTGCGGCGTCTCGGGACGGACTACATCGACCTCTATCAGATTCACCGCAACGACCACGCGACTCCGTGGGAAGAGACTCTCGAGGCGCTCAGCGATCTCGTGAAGGCCGGCAAGGTGCGGTACCTCGGTGCGTCCTCGATGCACGCCTGGGAATTCGCGAAAGCGCTGCATCTGCAGCAGCAGCACGGCTGGGCGCGGTTCGTGTCGATGCAGGACCACTACAACCTGCTCGCTCGCGAGGAGGAGCGGGAGATGATCCCGCTGTGCCTGGACGAAGGCGTCGGCACGATCGTCTGGTCACCGCTGGCTCGCGGCCGGCTGGCCCGCGGTTGGGGCGACGCCAGGTCGACGGCGCGCTCCGAGACCGACGGCGCCTACGCGGACCTGCTCTATTCACCGGAGCTCGAGACGTCCAACCGCGCGATCATCGACGCGGTGGGACAGGTCGCACAGGACCACGGCGTCAGTCGCGCGCAGATCGCCCTCGCCTGGCTCCGCCGTCAGCCGGTCGTCACCGCACCGCTGGTCGGCGCCGGCTCGATCCACCAGATCGACGAGGCCCTGGCGTCGTTGGACGTCGAGCTCAGCGACGACGAAGTACAGGCCCTCGAGGCGCCGTACACACCGCGCTACGACTGGCAGGGCATCTCCGACGAGGCCGAACTGGAGGCCATCCGCCGACGCGTCCCTGGAATGGCGTTGTCATGAACGAAGCGCGCTGCCCGGCTCGCGACCGGGCAGCGCACGCGACCGGTTCACCAACTGTTGTTGGAGATTCCTGTTCCCAGGATGACCTGGTCGTAGGTGTTGCCGTCGTTGTCGTCGGTGTAGGCGACGGCGACCTCGGCGTACGGCGATACCGCGACTGCCATCTGCTCCTGCCGGCCGGTGGTGACCGAGCTGAACTTCTGCGCGGAGAGCCGGCCGGTGTCGGTGCCGTCGGTACCGAAGCCGCGGACCCAGACGTCCGGGTTGTGGTGCTGGCCGGTTGTGGCAGAGGCCGATACCTCCCAGGCGCGCGTGCTGGGGCCAGTGAAGCCAGCAGCTTTCACGGTGGCCTGCGCGCCGGTCTGGATGTCCTCCCACACCACGGTGAACGCGACCGCGCCACCAATGGGTGCGCCGTCCGGGTCCACAGCGACACGTGGGTTGATCTGCTGACCAGTGGCGCTGCTGTTGGCGTTGCCGGATGCTGTGACGGTGCCTGCGGTGTTCACGACGCGGTACGGGATGTTGTAGTACCCGTTGCCGTCAGGGTCGTCCTGCCAGACCACGACGGCGTTGCCGTTGTCATCCAGGCCGACGTCCGGGTGCAGGTGCCGCCAGTTCGTCACACCGGTGTCACCACCCGCGGACAGCTTCTTCTCGTACACAGCTGTGCCGTTGTGGAACAGGCGAAGGTAGATCTCGCTGTGGACGTTGTCCGTCGCGTTGTCGGTGTCACGATCGTCCTCCCAGACCACAGCGACGTACCCGTTCCTGTTGGTGGCCACGGACGCGTTGTCCTGATCACCAGTAGCGATGCTGTTCGCAGTCACCCAGGTCGGCGTAGCAACGTGTGCTGAGGCAGTGGTTGCAGTCAAGGTGAGCGCAGTGGCGGCAAGAGCAGTAAGAGCGAGTAGCTTCCTCATTTCACACCGCCTGCAGGCCAGGGTGGCCCTCTTGGACCACGAACGACTTCACAGTCGCGGCAGTCAGGCACCGTGGTCGACCCGTCGCCGTCGCCGCTCGACGTGACCGAACTGGTGACCAGCTCCGTACCGATCGTCGCGGAGTTCGCGTTGTTGTAGTCGGCCTTCAGGTCGCTCGCCCACGCGCGGTGCACGTCTCCTGTGAGTACGACGGGGTTGCGCACGGACCGGTCCACCCAGCCTTGCTGAATGCGCGCCCGCGACGCCCGGTACCCGTCCCACGAGTCCATGCTCGCTCCGGTCGAGTTGAACCGGCGTGCGAAGAACACCTGCTGCCCGATGATGTCCCACGTACCCAACTGCTGCCCCAGACCGTCCAACAACCAGCTCTCCTGCGCGTTGCCGGGCAGGCTGCGCGAGGCAAGGTCAGCGTCCGAGCAGACCTTCCACCCGTCACCACACGCCTGGTCCTTGCGGTACTGGCGCGTGTCGAGCATGTGGAACGTCGCCAGGCTCCCCCAGCGCAGCCGCCGGTACAGCTGGATGCTGTTCCCGCTGTTCACCTGAGCAGGCCGCAACGGCATGTTCTCGTAGTACGCCTGGTACGCCGCGGAGCGTCGCGCGGCCCACTGCGCCGCCGTCAGCGCGGGCGTGTTGTTCTCGCGGATCGTCCCCGCGTAGTTGTTCTCCACCTCATGGTCGTCCGGTACGACGATCCAGGGCGCGGCGGCGTGTGCCGCCTGGAGGTCCGGGTCGGTCTTGTACTGCGCGTACCGGCGGCGGTAGTCCGCGAGCGACACGGTCTCGCTGCCGAGGTGCAGCCGGGTCCGGCCGGCCGTCGCGCCGTACTCGTAGACGTAGTCGCCGAGGTGCAGGATGACGCCCGGGTTCTCCTCGGCCATCCGGCGGTAGACGGTGAAGTAGCCCTCCTCGTAGTGCGAGCACGAGGTGAACGCCATCAGCAGGTCGCGACCGGCGGCGAGTCCTCTGAGAACAAGGGTTCTGCGACTGATCGAGATTGCGGAGGATTGGTAACTTTCCTACAGAACGAGGATGAGCAATATCAGAGCAGGAACGCCTTCGAGCAGCGTGTTCGTCCAGAGCCGGCGCTCCGTCGCGAGCAGCACCAGCGCCAGGAACACGTGCTGCCCGGCCGTGAACGCGACCAGTGCCTCCCCCTGTGGCACATGCCCCGACCGCACGAGCACGACACCGAGCGCCAGCGCGACGCCGGTGGTGAGGTTGTAGAAGCCGAGGTTCACGATCCACAGCCTGACCGCGTCGAAGTCCCGTCGTTCGAGGAGGAACAGCGGATAGAGCCGCGGGTTGCGGTAGAAGAAGGACTCCATCAGCCAGACCGAGGCCAGCATGACCGCGATCGCGATCGCGAGAATCTGCGCGGCGGTACTCATGCGAGCTCCACCTCGTGGCGTACGGAAACCGTCCCCAACGCCACGTCGTCCGTCGGATCGGCCTCGGCGAGATCCGCGAAGAACGCGCTCATCCGCCCGGTCTGGCTGATCGTCAGGAACTTCGCCGACGGCGCGAGCACCGAAAAGGTGTTCAGCGTCCCGGCGGGAATGCTGATCGAGGCCCCGTGTCTGAGCTGCACCGACTCGCTCATACCGCCGACGGTAGGAGGCCGTCGGGCAGGCACCCATCCCGCGCGAAAGGGCTCGTGACGACGGCCGGAATCCCCACATTTGCGGGATGGGCGGCGGGGGTACGGCGGCGCATACTGGGCGCATGTGGGAGGGCCGGGCGCGGGCCGCGCGCCGGGACATCGCGGCGTTGGGGACGGCGGGGCTGGGCGTCGCCGGGTTGCACGCGGCCGCGATCGAGGTGGTCGAACGCGTCGTCGGCAGCGAGCTGACCTGCTGGGCCGGCATCGACCCGGCGACGCTGGTGATCAGCTCGATGACCAGTGGCGCGGACCGCATCCCGGACGAGTACGAGCCGCGGCTGGCGGAGACGGAGTACGCCGGCACCGTGCCGAACTCGTTCGCCGAAATGGCCCGTACGTCGCACCCGGTCGCGCGGCTGTCCGACCTGCCGCACCGCGAGGTGGTCGGTCACCGGCGGCTGAACGAGGTGTGGCGGCCACTCGGGATCGAGCACGAGGTGCGGACCACGTTCGTCGTCGACGGGGACTGCTGGGGCGCCGCCGGGTTCGTGCGGAGCGGTCCGGATTTCAGCGATCGGGAGCTGGAGTTCCTCTCCGCGGTGGCGCCGGCGATCGGGGCGGCGACGCGGGTCGCGGTCCGGACGGATGCCCACGGGTACCGCGGTGGCGCCGGTCCGTCGATCGTCGTCACGGACCCGACCGGTACGCCGCGGGCGATCACCGCCGCGGCGCGGAGCTGGCAGGACGAGCTCGGGCCGCGGTTCGGCGTACTGCTCAAGGCCGTCGTCACCGGGACCCGGGCCGCCGTCTCCGGCACGTTCGAGGCGCGGCTGCAAACGCCGTCGGGCGGGTGGATCCTGATGCAGGGCAGCCGGTTGATCGGCGAGGACGAGGAAGTCGTGGTGACGATCGAGCCCGCGTCCGGGCGGCACCTGCTCGGCATGCTGCTCGCGGCGTACGGACTGACCGCGCGCGAGCGGGAGATCTGCCTGGAGGTCATCGCCGGCCGCACCACGACCGCGATCGCCGGCCGGCTGGCGATCTCGCCGTACACGATCCAGGACCACCTGAAGTCGGCGTTCGCCAAGGTCGGCGTCCGCAGCCGCGGCGAGCTGGTCGCGACCCTCAGGCCGGAGTGAGCTGCTTGCGGTAGGTCCCCGGCGGTACGCCGAAGTCGCGCTTGAAGGCCTTCGCGAACGCGAACTCCGACGTGTACCCGATCTCCTTCGCCACCGTGGCGAGCGGGCGGTCGTGGTCCCGCAACAGCCGCGCCGCCGTGGTCATCCGCCAGCGGGACAGGTACGTGAGCGGCGGCTCCCCCACGGCCTCGGTGAAGCGGCGGGCGAACGCGGCCCGCGACAACCCGACGTCCGACGCCAGCTCGGCGACTGTCCACGCGGCGCCGGGCTGCTCATGGATCAGCTCCAGCGCCTGGACCACGGACGGGTCCGTCAGCGCCCGCGCCCAGCCGCCGTCGGCCGGGCAGTTGTGGTCCTCCAGCCAGGCGCGCAGGATCAGCACCAGCAGCGCATCAACCAGCGCCGGTACGACGGCCGCCGCGCCGGGTCGTTGCGCGTCGAGCTCCTCGCCGAGGATGCTGATTGCCGTATGCAACGACCTGTGCCGCCCGGGATCCGCCGGTACGACGACCACGTCCGGCAGCCGGGTCAGCACCGGGTGCGGGCGCTCGCGGTCCAGCCGGTACGTCCCGCAGAGCAGCAACGTCCGCGCGCCCTGGCCCTGCGGCGGCTCCTCGACGGCCGGGTCGAACGGGACGACCTCCGAGTCCGGGTGATCGACGAGCGCGTGGTCGAGGCCGCGCGGCAGCAGCACGGCGTCCCCCGGACCGAGCGGGATCGGGTCGCCGTCGGGCGGCAGCAGCCACGCCGTCCCTTGCAGCACGAGGTGGAAGGTGGCACCGGGCGAGTCCACGAACCCCAGCCCCCAAGGCCCCCGGACGACACTCCGCCCGGACGTGGCAGGACCGGTCCGCATCGCGGAGACGACATCGGCGAGTACATCCATGACTGCATCATACGCGCTCCGATCAAGACGATCGGATATAAATCAGCGCTTGATGGACATAGATCCGCTCACCACCTGCTCCTACTGTCGGTGACAGAACCCCACAGACACAAGGAGCCAGGAATGAGCATCGTCGTCACCGCAGCAACCGGGCAGCTGGGCACCCTCGTCATCGACGAACTGCTGCAGCGAGTGCCCGCCGACCAGGTCGTCGCGGTCGCGCGGGACGCCGCCAAGGCCGCCCCGATCGCCGATCGCGGCGTCGAGGTGCGGATCGCCGACTACAACGACGCGGACGCGCTGGCCGAGGCGTTCGGTACCGGCGACACGGTCCTGCTGATCTCGGGCCTGGAGCCGAACCGCCGCGACCAGCACCGTGCGGTGATCGCGGCCGCCGGCGAGGCAGGGGTCGCGCGGATCGCCTACACGAGCGTGCTCGGCGGCCCGGAGGCTGACTACGACCTGGCGGCGGATCACATCGCCACCGAGCAGGCGGTCCTCGACTCGGGCCTGCCGTACACCTTCCTCCGCAACGGCTGGTACAACGAGGTCTACACCGACCAGATCGCCGGACAGCTGGCGAACGGCGTCGTCGGCAGCGCGGGCGACGGCCGGATCGCGTCGGCGTCGCGCCGGGACTTCGCCGCGGCGGCCGCCGTCGTACTGACCGGTGAAGGCCACGAGAAGAAGGCGTACGAGCTGAACGGCGACGCCGACTGGACGCACGCGGAGTACGCTGCTGAGCTGGCCAGGCAGTCCGGGAAAGATGTTGCCTACCACAACCTTCCGTCCGCGGACTACCTCCAGGTGCTGGTCGGATCCGGGATGCCGGAGCCGATGGCGCAGATGTTCGTCGGCGTCGCGCAGGCGACCGAGCGCGGCCGGCTGGCCGGCCGCGGCGGGGACCTCTCCGCCCTGATCGGCCGCCCGACCACGTCGATCGCCGACTCGATCGCCGCCGCGCTGGTGCACTGACGACAGGAGGTATCCAAGATCTCGCCCGCCTGGCGAGCGCGCTCAGGCGGGCGAGGCCGGTCGACGAGACTATTGCGGCAGCAGCCTCGGTGCTTTCTTCCCGGTAGGCACCGGGTCGAACGGCTTGCGGTCCTGCTGGCACGTCGTGTTGTCGGCGGGTGCCTTGAGGGTGGTGAGGTAGTCGGTCGTGAGCTTGTCGGCACACGCGCTCTTACCGATCGTGGTGTGCCCCCAGCCCTCGACCGTCACCATCCGCGCGTCCGGGTACAGGTCGGCGTACGGCCTGGTCGCCTCGTACGGCGTCGCCGGGTCGTGACGGGTGCCGAAGACCAGCACGGGCTGCTTCACCTTGTTCTTCCACGGGCCGAGGAACGCGTCGTGGTCACGGATGCCCATGAACTCGCACTGGATGCCCTGCCACAGGCGGTACTCCCCGAAGTGCGGCGCCTTCTTGTCCGCCGCGGCGGCGTACGCCGGGTACGCCAGCGGACGGCCGGACTGCTTGGCCTCCACGCAGGGCTGCAGCACGGTGCCGATCGACGTGTAGTCGTCCTTGCGACGGCTCCACTCGACGACCGCCTGCGGAGCCTGGACTGCCGCCAGCGCCCGGTTGGTACTGGAGAGCTGCGCGAGCTGCACCCACAGCTGCGCCAAGTCCGGGTACCCGTTCGGGTCGTACAGGCTGGTGAAGGTGACCGCGACCGCGACCGCGTACGTCATCTTCAGCGTGGAGCCATCGGGCCCGGTCAGGTCGACCGGATGCGTCTTCAGCCGCTCCAGCGTGCCCTCGACGACGGTCTTCGGGTCGCCGAGCTTGTTGAGGACGCAGTTCGCGCCCGCCTTCTTGCACTCGGCAAGGAACTGCTCGTACGTGTCGTACCCGCCCTCGCCCTGCCTCATCCGGACACCGATCGGGGACCTGTCACCGTCGGACCCGGAGTACCACGCGGGGAGCAGGGTGCCGTCGAGCACCAGCGCGCGCACCTTGTTCGGGAACAGCTTGGCGTACGTCGCACCGAGGTATGTGCCGTACGAGTACCCGACGTACGACAGCTTGTCGTCGCCAACGGCCTGCCGGAGCAGGTCCATGTCCCGCGCGACGTTCGCCGTCGAAAAGTGCGCGAGCCGGTCCGGCGACGTGGCCTGGCAGGCGGCCGCGAGCTTCGCGGCGTCCACGATGGCCTGGCGCTGCTCCTTCGCCCCCACCGGGAACGGCGCGAAGTTCGCCAGCGCCTTGTCCTCGTCGGCCCTGGTCAGGTAGCAGGTGGTCGGATCGGACTGCCCGACACCGCGCGGGTCGAAGCCGAGGATATCGAACCTCGCGCGTACCTCGGGCGTGTAGATCCGCTGCGCGTCCTGGTGCACGAACAGGACACCGGGGCCGCCGGGACCGCCCGGGTTCGTGAACAGCGTGCCGATCTTGTGCGCCGGATCCGTGGCCGGCAACCGGGTCAGCGCGATCTTGGTGGTCGGACCGTACGGGTTGTCGTAGTCGGTCGGCACCCGCACCGACGCGCATTGGAACGGCTTGAGCTTCGGATCGGTCCCGCAGCTGCCCCAGGTGATCTTGGGTGCGACGGGCTTCGCCTGGGCGAGGGCCGAGGTCATCGGCGTCAGCAGGACCAGGGCCGCACCGGCGACAGACAGTCTTCGAAGGATTCTTCTGGGCGTCATGTCACCGACCGTAGGCGGGTGACCGCTCCGGTCGCGTCCACCACGAGAAGGAGGCCGGGAACCCGCCGTACGGCGGACCCGGCCTCCTTCTGCGGAGTGACTGGTGCTTACGCGCTCTTCTCGCGGCGGTCGCGCTTGGTGCGCTCGATCTGGTCGCGCGGGATCAGCGTCGGGTTGACGTTCTCCAGCACGACCTCGCCGGTGACGACCACCTTCGCGACGTCCTCGCGGCTCGGCACCTCGTACATCACGTTCAGCAGGACCTCTTCCATGATCGCCCGCAGACCGCGCGCGCCGGTGCCGCGGAGCAGCGCCTGGTCGGCGATCGCCTCGACCGCGTCGTCGCTGAACTCCAGCTCGACGTTGTCGATCTCGAAGAGCCGCCGGTACTGCTTGACCAGCGCGTTCTTCGGCTCGGAGAGGATCTTGATCAGCGCGTCGCGGTCCAGCGGGGACACCGTGGTGATCACCGGGAGCCGGCCGATGAACTCCGGGATCAGCCCGAACTTCAGCAGGTCCTCCGGCATCACGTCGGCGTACCCGCCGAGCTCCTTCGGCTTCTCCGGCTCGCGGCTGGCGTTGAAGCCGAGCGTCTTCTTGCCGACCCGCTGCTCGACCATGTGGTCCAGGCCCGCGAACGCGCCACCGACGATGAACAGCACGTTGGTGGTGTCGATCTGGATGAACTCCTGGTGCGGGTGCTTGCGGCCGCCCTGCGGCGGGACGCTCGCGGTGGTGCCTTCCAGGATCTTCAGCAGCGCCTGCTGGACGCCCTCACCGGAGACATCCCGGGTGATCGACGGGTTCTCGCTCTTGCGGGCGATCTTGTCGACCTCGTCGATGTAGATGATCCCGGTCTCGGCCTTCTTGACGTCGTAGTCGGCCGCCTGGATCAGCTTCAGCAGGATGTTCTCGACGTCCTCGCCGACGTAGCCGGCCTCGGTCAGCGCGGTGGCGTCCGCGATCGCGAACGGGACGTTCAGCATCCGGGCCAGGGTCTGCGCCAGGTACGTCTTGCCGCAGCCCGTCGGGCCGATCAGCAGGATGTTCGACTTGGCCAGCTCGACGGCCTCGTCCTTCGCGTGCCGGCCGGCGCTGGAAGCACCTTGGCCGTCGCGGACCCGCTTGTAGTGGTTGTAGACCGCCACCGCGAGTGCCTTCTTGGCCACGTCCTGACCGACGACGTACGCATTGAGGAAGTCGTAGATCTCCCGCGGCTTCGGCAGCTCGGTGAGTCCGACCTCGGAGCCCTCGTTCAGCTCCTCCTCGATGATCTCGTTGCAGAGATCGATGCATTCGTCGCAGATGTAGACGCCGGGACCGGCGATGAGCTTCTTGACCTGCTTCTGGCTCTTTCCGCAGAACGAGCACTTGAGCAGATCGCCGCCGTCACCAATGCGTGCCACCGGTGCAGATCCCTTCTATGCGCAGTCGGACCGAATTCGACGGTACCCCGTACGGGGCCGAAAAACCGCGCTCGCCACCGGGTTGTGACTACGCCGGTGGCGAACGCGTCAGGCTCTTGACAGCCGGTGGGACCGGCCGGGCCAGTTTCGAACCCGTTCAGACGCCGGCCGGGACCGGGGCCTTGAGGCTCTGCAGGACGTCGTCGATCAGGCCGTACTCGATCGCCTGCTCGGCGGTCAGGAACTTGTCCCGCTCGATGTCCCGGGAGACCTCTTCGTGGGACTTGCCGCTGGCGTCGGCGATCATCTTCTCCAGCAGCGAACGGAGCCGGAGGATCTCGTTCGCCTGGATCTCGATGTCGCTCGACTGACCGTAGGTGCCTTCGGTGGCCGGCTGGTGGATGATGATCCGGCTGTTCGGCAGCGCCAGCCGCTTGCCCGGCGTACCGGCCGCGAGCAGCACCGCCGCCGCGGAGGCCGCCTGGCCAAGGCAGACCGTCTGGACGTCCGGCTTGATGTAGCGGACCGTGTCGTAGATCGCGGTCAGCGCGGTGAACGAGCCGCCCGGGGAGTTGATGTAGATGCTGATGTCGCGGTCGGAGTCCATCGACTGCAGGCAGAGCAGCTGCGCCATTACGGCGTTCGCGATCTCGTCGGTGATCGGCGTACCGAGGAAGATGATGCGGTCCTCGAACAGCTTGGTGTAGGGGTCGATCCGGCGCATGCCGTACGACGTGCGCTCCTCCCACTGCGGGATGAAGTAGTTCATTGGTACGTCCTTAGGTGACGGAGTGGGAGATCAGGAGTTCGGGCTGCCCTGGCTGAGCTGAGCGGCGCTGCTGACCACGTGGTCGATGAAGCCGTACTCCTTGGCCTGCTCGGCGGTGAACCACCGGTCGCGGTCGGCGTCGTTCTCGACCTGCTCGAGCGGCTGGCCGGTGTGCTCGGAGATCAGCCGGAACAGCAGCGCCTTGAGGTGCAGCGACTGCTCCGCCTGGATCTTGATGTCGGAGGCCGTACCACCCATGCCGCCGGAGGGCTGGTGCATCATGATCCGCGCGTGCGGCAGCGAGAACCGCTTGTTCTTCGCGCCGGCGCAGAGCAGGAACTGACCCATCGAGGCGGCCAGGCCCATCCCGACCGTGGCCACGTCGTTGGAGATCCACTGCATGGTGTCGTAGATCGCCATGCCGGAGTCCACCGAGCCACCCGGCGAGTTGATGTACAGCCAGATGTCCGCGTTCGGGTCCTGCGCGTTCAGCAGCAGCATCTGGGCGATGATCGCGTTCGAGTTGTCGTCGCGAACCTCGGACCCCAGGAAGATGATCCGGTTCTTCCGCAGCTCGCGGTAGATGTCGTTGTCGTCTCCGCCGGACCCGTTGCCGCCCGCTGCGGTGGGGCCGGCTGCAAATGTCTCGTTCACGAACCCGACATTACTGGTCCGGGGCGACAGACCTAAGGCTGGGCCGGAGGTGTTCGCTCACGGCGCATCGCTCGTCTGCTGTCAGCTAAACCCGGTGCCGTCACCAGCCGCAGAGGACGACGGAGCCGGACTCCTCGACGATTGTCTCGTCAGGTACTTCGCGGAGCTCCGGGCGGTCGGCGTCCCGCCGTACCTCAGGCTCCTCCAGCAGCGCGGCCACACCCGCCTCCTCCGCTCGGAAATCGTTTCACCGAGCACGTTAGGCGAGGAAGTTAACAGCCGGATCGCGAACGTACGACGGCATGCGAACGGCCCGGGAACCGCCGTATGGGGTTCCCGGGCCGTGTCGGTGAGCTACGGCTCAGGCCTTGGCAGGCTCCGGCTCGTCGGCGGGCGCCTCGGCCGCGGCCTCGGCGGCCTCCGGGTCGGCGTACGTGCCGTCCGGCTGCAGCGTCTTCAGCTCGACCGTGTTGCCGGAGGCGTCGGTGACCTTGGCGTTCTCCACCAGGTACGCCAGGGCCTTGCCGCGGACGACCTCGGACACCAGGCTCGGGACCAGGTTGTTCTCCACCGCGTGCTGGGCGAACTGGTCCGGGCTGACACCGGAACGCTGCGCGTGCCGGACGATGTGCTCGGTCAGCTCCTGGTCGTTGACGCTCAGCTCCTGCTGCTCGGCCACCAGGTCCAGCACGAACTGCGCCTTGATCGCGTCCTCGGAGCGCTTCTTCAGGTCCTCGTCGAACTCGTCCTGGGTCTGCTCCTCACCCTCGAGGAACTGCTCCATGGTCATCCCGGAGTACCCGAGCTGCTGCTCCAGGTTCTCCTTGCGGGCGGCCAGCTCGTCGGTCAGCAGGCCCTCGGGGACCGGCACGTCGACCAGCGTCAGGATCTTCTCCAGGACCGCGTCCCGGGCCTCGCCGGCCTGCTCGAGGCGCTTGCCGCGCTCCAGCCGGGTCTGTACGTCGGCCTTCAGCTCGTCGGCGGTGTCGAACTCCGACGCGGTCTGCGCGAACTCGTCGTCGAACTCCGGGAGCTCCTGCTCCTTCACCGCGGTCACCGTCACCTCGACGTCGACGTCCTCGCCCTTCAGCGAGCCGCCCACGAGCTGGGTGACGAACGTGTTCTTCTCGCCCGCGCTGAGGCCGATGACCGCCTCGTCCAGGCCGTCCAGCAGCTGGCCGGAGCCGACCTGGTACGACAGGCCGGTGGCCTGAGCCTCCTCGACCTTCTCGCCATCCTTGCTGGCGGACAGGTCGATCGTGATGAAGTCCTTGTCCGCGGTGGCCCGGTCGACCGGGTTCAGCGAGCCGAAGCGCTGGCGCAGCGACTCGATCTGCTCGGTGACCTCGTCGTCGGAGATCGCGATGTCCTCGACCTCGGCCTCCAGACCCTCCAGGTCCGGCAGCGTGATCTCCGGGCGCACCTCGACCTCGGCGGAGAACTGCAGGCTCTCCTTGTCGTTGAACTCGGTGACGTCGACCTCGGGACGGCCGATGGCCTTCACCTGGTTGTCACTCACCGCCTGCGAGTACAGCTTCGGAAGCGCGTCGTTGATCGCCTCCTCGAGCACCGGCCCGCGGCCGACCCGCTGGTCGATCACCTGCGGCGGGATCTTGCCCTTGCGGAAGCCCGGCACCACGATCTGCTGGCCGATGCTCTTGTACGCCGCGTCGAGGCTCGGCTTGAGCTCCTCGAACGGCACCTCGACGATGAGCTTGACCTTGGTCGGGCTCAAGGACTCGACGGTGCTCTTCACGGTGGCGGTTCTCCTTGATTCGGTGACATGTTGCGACGCCGGACAGCCGACGCCACAGCCGGTACTGCACGGGGTTTGTCGGGGCGACAGGACTCGAACCTGCGGTCTCCTGCTCCCAAAGCAGGCGCGCTAGCCACTACGCTACGCCCCGCAGTGACCGCACGAGTCTAGCTGCCCCGAACCAGTGCTCGCGCCACCGGGGCCCCACAAATACCGTTTTGAGTCCAACGGCCCCCATGTGGAATCATGTCCGGGCACGCGGGTGTAGCTCAATGGTAGAGCCCTAGTCTTCCAAACTAGCTACGCGAGTTCGATTCTCGTCACCCGCTCGGGCGAGCGGCGAGGTCTGCCTGCGGAAAGCGCAGGCCGGCCTCGCCCTCTTGCTTTCTGCGCCGTCGCTCCGCTCGGCGCGAGCGGGGGCTCCGCCACCCGCACCCCCTGCGCCTTCGCTTCGCTCGGCGGCTCTGGGCGGGTTTTGTGGTCGGGTGCGGGTGCGGGTGCTGGGGTTAGGGGGCTCTGAGGAGGGCTACTGCGTCTATGGAGGCGGGGGCTGTGGTGGTGGAGATGATTTTCAGGGGGCCCGTTCGGAAGGGTGTGGTGGGGAGGTAGGTGACTACGCGGGCCGTGGTGGTGGCGGCGAGGTTGACGGTGCCTATCTTGATGTTGGCGTGGTAGATGTCGACCTTGCCTTGGTTGGGGCCTCGGAGGGCTACCAGGGCTATGCGTTGGCCGGCCTCGGTGGCCTTGGTGAGGTAGGCGCCGTTGGCGCGGAGGATTGTTGTGGTGCCTTGGAAGGCCAGGGTGCTCGTGGTGCGGGTTACGGTGCCGGCGGAGGTCAGGGCTCGGTCGTCTTCGGGGGCGGCGGAGCAGATGGGGGCGGACCAGGCCGAGAGGTTGCCCAGGTAGTCGCGGGCTCGGACCATGAAGCACTCGTCCCAGCCGAGTCTTGGGGTCCAGGTGATCGCTGTGATGCGGGTGTTCTGCCAGTTGGCCGGGTAGAGCCACTTGCCGAGTGCGGCGCCTGTCGCGGCGGTCTTGTAGACGACGTCGTACGACGCGACGCTGGTGTCGTCCTTGTAGGCCCAGCGCACCGTGGCTGTTCCGCTCAGTTGCACGCGGTCGCCGATCCGCCACGTGACGAGTGAAGGCGCCGTGCCGTCCACTTCGCTGCAGTACGACGCACTCCAGGCGCTCACGTTGCCCGCGTAGTCGCGCGCTCGCACCTGCCAGCACGTGTCCGTGCCGATGGGAGCGGTGAGACTCACGGCCGTCGTCTTGAGGCCCTGCCAGCCCGGCACCTCGTTCCAGGCGCCGTACGGCGACGTGCGGTTCGGGCGCTGCTGGATCCGTACGTCGTAGCTCAGCACGCCGCTGGCGGGCGAGTTCGGGTCCTGCGGGTCGTCGTACGCCCAGTCGAACGACAGGCTGGTGTTGTCACGCACCCTGTCGCCCGCCGAAGCGTGTGTCAGTACCGGCGGAACCGTGTCCGGGTGCTGCTGCGGGTCCGCGGCCAGCCAACTCAACGTCGCCACCCGCACACCATTCGACGCGTCGGCGTACACCAGCTTGGCCAGCCCGGACCCATCCGCCCGGAAGCTAGGGCCGGTACTACGGATCGGCCCGTAACTGCGCTGCCCTAACGCCGGGTCGTTGAGGTCTGTCACCAACAGGTTCGACCCTGATGTCTGTACGGCGAACCCGTTGCCCAGCTGGGAGTCGGCGGCAACAGTGAAGTTCCGCGGGGGCTGCGGGCCGTTCACGTCGACGACCTGATTGCAGCCGCTGAGCACGGCCCAGCGCCCGTTGACAGCGCCAGGTCCCACACTGCACGCACTGGCGACAAGGACGGTCTTAACGGCACCAGTGGTCAGGTTCTTACCGTCCAGATGCCCTGGCTCGGTCACCTTCCACACGGTGTCGCCGGACAGCGCAAACGGCGGCGCCATATCGGCCAGCTTGGTCTTACTGGCGACGGAGTACACCTCAGCCGTCGCAGCGCTCGCAGCACGATGCGCGACGAGCAGACCGCCCTTCCCGAGCACCACCTCGTCCGCCGCAGGGAACGTGAGCCCGCCGACCTTCGCCGTACTCCCGTCGAACGTCAGCAGCGCCGCACCTTCCACCTGCAACGCCTTACCGGTGCTGGTACCACCCGAAGCGGTCCAGGCGGTCCCGTTGTTGCTGGTCTCGTACACCGTGTGCGTCGCAGGATCCGACACCACCACACGCGCACCGGACAGCCCTACGTCAGCCGCCGCATGCCCCGGAACCAGCACACCGGCCTCGACAGGATCGGCAGCACTCGCCTGCACCGCAGTCAACGGCAGCAGCACGACAGAACACACGGCAACAGCCCTGGCACGAAACACGAGACCCCCCAGCACTCCTAAGCCATCGCACCCTAACCAGTAACCGCCGGTAACGGAAGCAACCCGCTAAAACCAGGTGACACCCCGTGACCTCCAGAGGATCCTGGAACGTTGGCCACCGACTTGAAGGGAAGGCATGCAGGCAGGAATCACGGTATCGGCAGCCGAGCTGCCAGAGGTGCTGCTGCACGTCGCAGTAGTACGCCCGGTGTTCCTCTGGGGAGCACCCGGCATCGGCAAGAGCAGTCTGGTACGGGCGTTCGCCGAATCGCTCGGGCTGGAGTGCGTGACGCTCCTGGGGACCCAGCTCGCTCCGGAGGACCTGATCGGCGTACCGCAGATCGTCGACGGACGCAGCCGGTTCGCGCCGCCGGTGGCGATCGCCCGCGACGAGCCGTACTGCCTGTTCCTGGACGAGCTGAACGCCTCCTCCGCCGAGGTGCAGAAGGCGTTCTACTCGCTGATCCTGGATCGCCGGATCGGTGAGTACGAGCTGCCGGAGGGGTCCGTCGTGATCGGCGCCGGCAACCGCGCCACCGACAACGCCCTGGCCCGCCCGATGGCGAGCGCGCTGGTCAACCGGCTGGTCCACGTCCACCTGCGCGCCTCCGCGACCGACTGGCTGCAGTGGGCCGGTACGGCGGGCATCCACCAGTGGGTGCTCGAGTACCTGCGCAACCGCCCCGACCACCTGTGGACCGCGCCACCGAAGACCGAGGAGCCGTTCTCCACGCCGCGCAGCTGGCACATGCTGTCGGACGCCCTGCACTCGTACGGCGAGGACGTGTCCGACGAGACGCTCCGGGTGCTTGCCTTCGGCACCTTGTCCGCGGCGCACGCGTCAACGTTCCGCGCGTACGTGAAGACGGTCCGGCACGCGTTCGGGCTGGACGCCGTACTCAAGGGCGAGGCCGGCTGGCCGTCGGCTCCCGAGGACCGTGACCTGCTGTACTTCCTGGCCGAGACGTTCCGCGCGCGGCTGATCAAGGAACTGTCCGCCGACAAGGCGTCCGCGAGCCCTGCGGCCCGGCAGCTCGCCCACCGCGGCAAGGCGTTGCTGGTGGAGCTGGCAGAGATCTCGCTGGAGGTGGCGCAGCTGGTGATCGCGGCCGACGACGACGGCCGCCCGGTGCTGCCGACGTGGTTCCTGGTCGAGGTCAGCCGCGACCTGCCGCGCCTGGTAGCAGCCCGTGCCTAAGCGGAAGAAGCAGGACCCGGCGCTGGAGGCGATCCAGGCCGGCTGGACCACGGTCACGACGCACCCGCTGTTCGCGCCGATGATCGACCGGATGTACGCCCCACAGCGCGACGACAGCTGCCCGGACGACGGCTGGGCGGTCATCGACTCGAACGGGCAGATCCACACGCACCGGACCCGCAGGGCGACGCCAGAGGAATGGACGTGGGTCTTCGCGCACCTGCTGATCCATCTAGGGCTCGGTCACACCACACCGGACCAGGCTGCCGCCGCCGCATACGACGTAGCGGTCAACCGGTACCTGCACTCGCTGAAACTCGGCACACCGGTCGTGGAGCTCCCCTCGACGTTCCCCAGCATGGAAGAGGACCGCCTGGCCCGCCTTTGGCGGCGTACAGGAGTTCCTCCTGAGTACGACGGCCAGGGCGTCGCCGGTCACGCAGCCGACGTCACCACGGCCCACAGGTACGGCTGGGGCAAGCCACCGAAGTGGGGCGAGCTGTTCGCAGCAGGGCTCTCCGCAGCCGCCGCAGCAGCCGTTGACGTCGCAGGTGGCGCCCGTTCGTCGCTGAGCCGAAAAGGCCGCGACAAGTGGGACCTGGCGCTCGGCTGGTTCGTCTCGTCGTACCCGTTGCTGGGTGCGATCGCGTCGAGCATGACGGTGGTCGCGGAGCCGGAACTCGCGCGCGGCTGGGACATCCACGTCGCCGCGGTGAACGCGAGTGCCGGCGAGATCTACGTGAACCCGCTGACCGACCTCACGCAGAACGAGTGGCGGTTCGTGATGGCGCACGAGATGCTGCACGCCGCGCTCCGGCACGGCGAGCGGGTCGGCGGCCGCGACCCGTACCTGTGGAACGTCGCCGCGGACCTGGTGATCAACGGCTGGCTGCTGGAGATGGGCGTCGGCACCATGCCCGACGGAGCCCTGCACGACCCGGTGCTGAAGGGTATGTCCGCGGAAGAGGTCTACGACCGCATCACCACCGACCTGCGCCGCTACCGGAAGCTGGCGACGCTCCGCGGAGTCGGCCTGGGCGACGTACTCGGCCACCCGCTGCCGCACGCAGGAGAAGCAGCCAGAGCAGCCGGGCTGGACGACATCTACCGGCGTGCACTGAACACAGGACTCGCCTACCACGATCCCGGGCGCGGCACCCTCCCCGCAGGCCTCGTGGAGGAGATCCGCGCGCTCGAGCACCCGCCGCTCGCCTGGGACGCCCAGCTGGCCCGCTGGTTCGAGGAGCACGTCCCCGCCGTCGAGAAGCGCCGTACGTACGCCCGTGCCTCCCGGCGCCAGTCCGGTACGCCGGACATCCCGCGCCCCGGCTGGATCCGACCGCTCGAACTGGAACGCCTCCCGACGTACGGCGTGGTGCTCGACACGTCCGGCTCCATGAACCGCGAACTGCTCGGCAAGGCGCTCGGAGCGATCGCCTCGTACTCACGGGCTCGCGACGTACCGGCTGCGCGGGTCGTGTACTGCGATGCCGCGGCCTACGACGCCGGCTACGTACCCGTGGACGACATCGCCGGCCGTATGAAGGTGCACGGGCGCGGCGGGACCGTCCTGCAGCCGGGTGTGGACCTCCTGGAGCGTGCAGACGACTTCCCGGCGCAAGGCCCGATCCTGCTGATCACGGACGGCCAGTGCGACGTGGTCCGGGTACGGCGGGAGCACGCGTGGCTGATTCCCAGTGGCGCATCGCTGCCGTTCACCCCGAGAGGCCCTGTGTTTCGCGTGCAGTGAACACGCTCTGCTGGAGGCGAACAGGCGTAGTCGGGTGGTTCTGCTGCGTGACAGGTTCACCGGCATGGCATGGGTCGTCAGAGGTGAGTTTCGGAAGCTATGGATCGGCCAACTGGTGTCGGCGTCGGGCAGTGCGGTCACCACGGTCGCCCTGCCCCTGGTAGCTGTCGTGACTCTGCACGCCTCGGCGGTGGAGATGGGTGCGTTGTCGGCGTTGTCGATCGCACCGCACTTGGTGTTCGGGCTCCTGGCCGGTGTCTGGATCGACAGGTGGTCCCTGCGCCGCGTGCTGATCTGGACAGACCTCGGTCGGCTCGTGCTGCTCGGCTCCGTGCCCGCAGCGGCGGCCCTGGACTGGCTGCGGATCGAGCAGCTGTACGTCGTCGCAGTACTGACCGGAGTACTGACTCTGCTGTTCGACACCGCCTCGCAGACGATCATCCCGTCGCTCGT
>NZ_DASRVN010000465.1:0-14363 GCF_035655035.1 Kribbella sp.
GTGTCCCGGGCCGGCGGCATCGGGGGAGCTGGCCAGGATCGGGTCGCCGGACTTCACGCACGGGCCGATCGGCGACTCGCACAGTGCATGCCCGACGGCGTACGCCGCCTTGTCGTAGGCGTTGCCGGAGTAGAACAGGTGAAACTTCCCGTCCCGCTCGACCATGTACGGCGCCTCGACCAGCGCGCCCTCCCACGGCAGGTCCTGCTTGATCATCCGGTGTACCGGGCCGACCAGGGTCAGACCGTCGTCGGACAGCTCGGAGACGTAGATCCAGGTGTCGACGCCGATCGCGTTGCCGTCGTTCTTCCAGTACAACCACCGCCGGCCGCTGAAGTCCTGGAACGGCGACGCGTCGATCGAGCCCCCCTCGGCGACCTGACTGATGAGCGGACTAGTCGATTTGTCGACATATGGACCTTCGGGTGCGGACGCCACCGCGACGCCGACCGCCTGCCGTTCGGCGGCGGCGTCGCGGGACGTGTAGTACATGACGTAGCGGTCCGGGGCGTGCACCGCGACCTCCGGCGCCCACACCCACCCCGGGACCGTCCAACCCGGGACCACCGGCATCGCGTCACCCACCGCCTCCCACGACACCAGGTCGCGGGAGGTCAGCGTCTGCACGTTACCGAGCGCACCGTTGGTCGCGAACGCGTAGTACTCGTTGCCCACCGCAATGATCTGCGGATCGGCGAAACCACCGTCGTACACCGGGTTGGAGAACATTCACTTGCTTTCGTAGAAGTGGAGGTAGTCGAACGTGGCGACCGGCGGCGGGTTCGCGCCGGTGAACTCGCCGTGCGCGTAGAGGCCGATCCGCGCCGCGGACGGCAGCACCCAGGACGCGCCCCAGGTCCAGTTCTTGCCGTCCACCGAGGTGCCGGCGCGGTACACGTGCTCGCCGGCCGCGTTCTTGTGGTACGCGAGCCGCATCCACAGCGTCGGCGCCGAACGGCCGATCGCGGCCGCGCCGTACGACGTGGCGCCGTCGGACGGACGGGCTACCAACTCGCGGCCGTACTCCGTCTGGCGGGTCTTCCAGATCGCGACGTTGCCGAGCCGGGCGAAGTCGTCGTCGTTGAGGTACGCGATCATCCCGGCCTGCTGGTAGTTGCGGACGTCGCCCTGCCCGGTGTCGAGGTGCAGCTTGGTCTCCGCGATCCAGCTGTCACCGGCCGGTGTGCTGTGCAGCAGCAGTCCGGCGTTGTTCGACGAGCCGACCATGTCGGCGTTCTCCAACGGCCACGACAACTTGCCGTCGGCAACGGTCGCCTTGTCGTCCTGGCGGACCCACGACCAGTCGGCACCGAGCGGGCCGTTGAAGTCGTCACCGGTCAGCAACTTCCCGGGCCGCGGCACCGCGACCATCTTGTTCACCGGCTTGGCGACAGGACGAACGGTCAGGTTGTCCACCTCGGCGGACCCCAACCACCGCACGGGCGCCGACTTCAGCTCCAGCCCCGGCACGGCGAGCTGCGCCTCCCCGTAGACATCTCCTAGGCCCGCGTCGTTCAGTCGTGCTGTCACGGTGGATTCGGAGACTTGTACGGACAGCTTGTTCCACTGAGTGCGGTCGAAGTCCGCCGGGAGGTTGACGGACGACGTACGCCGTCCGGCCTGCACCGTCAGGCGATTGTTCGCGACAGTTGCCACCACCTGATTACCCAGGACCGTGGTGAAAGACGAGCCGAGCTTGACGTCGGCTTCTACTCGGAGGGAGCCGGCTGGGGCGGACTGCCGGGTTTGGGCGGCACCGTTGATGGCAGCCGTCGGGCCGCCCAGGGTGTCGCCGGGTTGGCGGGTGGCGCCGAGCAGGCCGGCGGCCGGGTCGGTGGAGTCGATGCCGAGGGCGGAGCCGGTGGTGGGGGCGGCGACCGGGTTCTCGGACGGGCCGGCGCCGGCGTTCGTCCGCGGCCAGCCGTTGATCCAGTCGATGTTGTCGATCAGCATCGGCCGCCGGTTGATCCCGAACGGCGTGGTCAGCCACGACTGGTTCCGGTCGATCGCGTGGTACACGATGTGGTCCTGCCCGGCCGCGTCGGTGATGAACGCGTGATGCCCGGGGCCGATCCAGCGGTTGCCGTTCTGGGTGATCACGGTCGTACCCCCGACGCGGGAGTCGGTGAGCGCCGCACCGTCCGCGTCGACGAACGGCCCGCGCGGCGAGCGGGAGCGGCCGGCGAACACCGAGTACCCGGTGGTGGGGCCGGCGCAGCAGTTCATCGACGAGCCCATGAAGTAGTACCAGCCGTCGCGGTAGACGACGTACGAGCCCTCGTAGCGGTCGCCGATCGTGACCTGCGTCGGCGTACCGACCGCGTGCATGCCGTCGGCGCTCAGCTCGGTGACGGAGATGCCGCCGTAGAAGCCGCCGTAGTACAGGTAGCGCTTGCCGTCGGCGGCGGTCAGCATCGCCGGGTCGATGGTGCCGAGGTACCCGCCGTTGCCGTCCGGGCGCGGCGCGACCACGGGGCCGCCGGTCGCGGTCCACGGGCCGGCGGGGGTCGGGGCGGTCGCGACACCGATGGCCGGGTCGCCGCCGGGATTCGCGAGCGTGTCGGTGACGGTGAAGTACATGACGTAGTGGCCGTCGAAGTACCGGATGTCGGGGGCCCAGAAGAACGAGCCGGGTGCGGCCCACGACGGTTTCGTCTGGTCGTTGAAGACCGTGCCGAGGTACTCCCAGGAGCTGAAGTCCTTGGTCCGGGCCATGTGCATCAGGCCGAACGGCCCGTTCGCCTTGAGCGGGTCGGAGGTGGCGTACGCGTACCAGTAGCCGTCCCGGCCCTGGATGATCGACGGATCGGCGAACGTGTCGGCGAAGCTGGACGTGATCGGGTTGGTCGTGGTCACCACTGGCGCGGCGGTCGCGGCCGACGTACCGGCGACGATCGCTGCCACAGCCATCGCTGCGGCGAGGAGTCGTTTCGGAGGCACGGGCGGGTCCTCTCTCGAATCAACTGCTGAGCTGGATCACGTGCCACGATGCGGGCGGCAGCGTGGCACGGCAGACACCGTCGACAACGGCGGTGGTGTCGACGGCCCGGGGCTGGACCCGGTCCGGATCGTCCGCCGTGTTCACGGCGGTACGGTCGTCGTCGTACAGGGCGAGGTGCCGGACGAGCCGCCCGGTCACCGGGATCTCCAGGTCGATCTTGTCGGTCTCGCTCCGGTTCACCACGAAGATCGCGGTCTCCCCGGTCTTCTCGTCGTACGTCGCGGTGCTCCACAGCGCCGGGATCGACCCGAACGCGGCGGTCTCGACGTCGGGTCCACCCGTGATCGCGGTCTGCAGCACGGTCGGGCCGGCGTAACGGGCGGTCAGCGCGAACGGGTGGAAGATGGTCTGCCGCCAGGCGCGGCCGCCCGGCTCGGTGCGGATCGGGCCGATCACGTTCACCAGTTGCGCGAGGCAAGCGATCTTCACCCGGTCGGCATGCCGGAGCAGGGTGATCAGCAGGCTGCCGACCACCACCGCGTCGTCGACGGTGTAGGTGTCCTCGATCAGCGGGCCGGCCTCGCGGATGTCCAGGCCGAGCTCGCCGGGGAACTCCTGCTGGCGCCAGACGTTCCACTCGTCGAACGAGAGCGTCAGCTCCTTGTCGCTGCGCTTCAGCGCCTTGACGTGGTCGGCGGTCGCGACCACCGCGGAGATCATCCGGTCCATCTCCTCGGCGCACCCGAGGAAGCTGGTCTGGTCGCGGTCCTTCGGTTCGTAGTACGCGTGCAGGCTGATGTGGTCGACCAGGTCGTAGCCGCGCTCCAGGACGACGCGCTCCCACTCGCCGAACGTCGGCATCCCGGCGTTGCTCGACCCGCAGGCGACCAACTCGAGCCCGGGATCGACCCGGCGCATCGCGTTCGCGGTCTCCTCGGCGAGCCGGGCGTACTCCTCGGCGGTCTTGTGGCCGATCTGCCACGGGCCGTCCATCTCGTTCCCCAGGCACCAGGTCCGGATGCCGTGCGGCTCCGGGCTGCCGTTCGCGACCCGGCGGTCGGACAGGGCGGTACCGGCCGGGAGGTTGCAGTACTCGAGCAGGTTGACGGCGTCCCGGATGCCGCGGGTGCCGAGGTTCACGGCCCAGATCGGCTGTACGCCGGCCTTCCGCGCCCAAGCGACGAACTCGTCGGTGCCGAACTGGTTCGACTCGATCGCCCGCCAGGCCAGGTCGAGCCGCCGCGGCCGCTCGTCCTTCGGCCCGACGCCGTCCTCCCAGTCGTAGTTCGAGACGAAGTTGCCGCCGGGGTAGCGCACCGCGGTGACGCCCAGCTCACGGACCAGCTCGAGCACGTCCTGCCGGAACCCGTCCGGGTCGGCGCTCGGATGCCCGGGCTCGTAGATGCCGGTGTAGACGCACCGTCCCATGTGCTCGACGAACGAGCCGAACAACCGCCGGTCCAGCGCACCGACGGCGAACGCCGGGTCCACCACGAGCCGAGCCACAGGGCCTCCCCAGGATGCTTTACAACGTTTACCGTGGATGTCTACAACGATTGACAATCGGTGTAAAGGGTTCGGCGATGGGACACTCGGGCGACAGTTGCGTGACAGGAGGCGCGGATGGCGACCAGGTTGAGTGACGTGGCCGCGCGGGCCGGGGTCTCGGTGAAGACCGTCTCGAACGTGATCAACGACTACCCGCACATCACCGCGCGGACCCGGGCCAAGGTCGAGGCCGCGATCGCCGCCCTGGACTACACACCGAACGTCAGCGCCCGCTCCCTGCGCAAGGGCCGCTCCGACTTCATCGCGCTCGCCATCCCGGAGATGGGCTCGCCGTACTTCGCCGAGCTCGGCGCCGAGATCAGCCGGGCCGCGAAGCGCCGCGGGATCACCGTGCTGATCGACCAGACCGAGGGCGAGGCGGACGCCGAGCGGGTCGTGCTGGACGGGATGCGCGGACAGCTGATCGACGGCATCATCTTCTCGCCGCTGGCCACCGCCCCGGCCAAGCTCACCTCGGTCGCGATCGGGAAGCCGCTCGTGCTGCTCGGCGAACGCCCGGCCGGCGGCCAGTTCGACCGCGTCGCCGTGAACTCGGTGCAGGCGTCGTACGACGCGACCACGCACCTGATCTCACTCGGACGGACCCGGATCGCGGCCATCGGCGTCGGCGGGACCAGTACCGGCGCGGTCCGCCGGAAGGGGTACCGGAAGGCGCTCAAGGATGCCGGGCTGCGGCACGACGCCGCGCTCGAGCTGGCCGGGTCCGGGTACCACCGCGCGGACGGGGCGGCGGCGATGCGGGAGCTGCTGGCGTTGCCGGAGCCGCCGGACGCGGTGTTCTGCTTCAACGACCTGATGGCGCTGGGCGCGCTGCGAAGCCTCGCCGACGCCGGGCTCAGCGTGCCCGAGGACGTTGCGGTGGCCGGGTTCGACGACATCGAGGACGGGCGGTTCCACTCGCCGTCGCTGACCACGGTCTCACCGGACAAGGAGTGGCTCGCCGACAACGCGGTCGCCCTGCTCCTCGACCGGATCACCGGCGACGACAACTCCGCGCACCGCGACCTGACCGTCCCGTACACGTTGCAGATCCGCGAGTCGACGGCCGGTTAACCTCGCGGATTGCCCCTTCACCTCTCGCATGCCGGTGGTTCAGGGGCCATGTCGGTGGTTAACGCTCGGGGAAGCCGGCCAGTTGTTTGGCTACGGCGGTTTGGGTCTTGGTGCTGCGGGCGGCCAGGCGAAGGGCGGCGTTGCGGAGCGGGCGGATCGGGCGCGGGACGTTGGCGAGCCGGGTCAGGCGGTGGGCGAGCGCGATCACGCGGACCGCTTCCGCCCGGCTGTTCGTGGCGTAGCCGTCGAGGCCTGACTCGTCGCCGGCCAGTGCCTGCGAGACCGCGTCGGCGAGCGCGACCGCGTCCCGCAGACCGAGGTTCATGCCCTGGCCACCGGCCGGGCTGTGCGTGTGGGCCGCGTCGCCGGCCAGGAGCACGCGACCGGTCCGGTAGCTGTCCGCGACCCGCTCGTGGATCCGGAACCGCGAACCCCAGACCACCTCGGTGACCTTCGGGTGCGTCTTCCGCGGGCCACGGTCGGCCAGCAACTGCTGCGCGAACGCCAGGTCGGGGTGCTCCGGCGCATCGTGGACCTCGGCCACCAGCCGGAAGCTTCCGTCCGGCAGCGGTGCCACCACGAGCATCCCGTCGGCGGCGAAGTACAGGCCGACCTCGTCCGTCGGCAGGCCGCCGGCGACGCGGACGTCGACCAGGCTGAGCGACAGCTCCAGCGTGTTGCCGGGCATCCGCAGGCCGGCGAGCTCCCGGATCGTGCTGTGCATGCCGTCGGCGGCTACGGCGTACTTCGCCTGAACGACGTCGCCGCTGTCCAGCGTGACCTCGACGCCGTCGGCGGTCTGGCTGAGGCCGGTGGCGGCGTACGGACGGAGCACCGAACCGCCGAGCTCCTGCAGGCGTTCGAGCAGCACCTGCTCGGTGACCGGCTGCGGGATCATCGCGACGAACGGGTACGCCGTCGGCAGGTCCGCGAAGCCGACCGGGATCAGCTGCTTGTCGCCGGAGCGGATCGCGAAGTCCTGCAGTTCGAGGCCGAGGTCGATCAGCCGCTTCGTCACGCCGAGCTGCTCCAGGACCTCGAGCGTCCGGGGGTGGATCACGCAGGCGCGCGAGGTGTTCGCGCCTTCGGCCTGCTTGTCGATCACCAGCACCTCGTGCCCGTGCAGCCGCAGCCCAACCGCCACCGCAAGCCCAACCGGCCCAGCGCCCACAACTACTACCTCTGCGTTCATCACGAACTCCCTCCACCCACCCTGACCGAAGCGAGGGTTCTGCCTCCCACCCCCACCCCGAGCGAAGCGAGGGTTCTTTGTTCTTCTGCTTTTATCAACACCTGTTGACTTTCAAGTTAGAGCGCCGTCTTGAAAAAGTCAACAGGTGTTGGCATATGCTGTGGGCATGGCGGAGAAGAAGTCCGACCGGACCCGGGCGGCGATCCTCGCGGCGGCGCGGGAGCGGTTCGGCGCGGAGGGGTACGAGCGCGCGACGATCCGGGCGATCGCGGCCGACGCGGCGATCGACCCGGCGATGGTGATGCGGTACTACGGCAGCAAGGAGAAGCTGTTCGCGGCAGCGGCCGAGTTCGACGTACGGATGCCCGAGCTGCACGACGTACCGAAGGAGCGGCTCGGCGAGGTGCTCGTCCGGCACCTGGTGGAGCGCTGGGAGGAGGACGACACGCTGCGGGTGCTGCTACGGACCGCGGTGACCAACGAGGCGGCGGCCGAGCGGATGCGGCAGGTGTTCATCGGCCAGCTGACGCCGACGTTCCAGCGCGCCGCGATCGATCAGCCCGCCGTACGGGCAGGGCTGATCGCGACCCAGGCGCTCGGGTTCGCGCTGTGCCGTTACATCCTCGAGCTCCGGCCGGTGGTCGAGCTGACGACCGACGAGGCGATCGCGTGGCTGGGCCCGACCGTGACGCGCTACTTGACCGAGCCCTCGCCGAGTGCCCCGTAAGCGGTGTGGCCCGAGCGATAGCGGCGTTCAGGTGCGTGCATCGCGGTGCTTGGGTAGTGGCCTCGATGCGGAGCATCGTGGGCGCTGCTCAAGTGCCGCGAGGTGCGTGCCTGGGCGTCGATAGCGCCGGGCCACACTGCTTACGGGGCACTTAACCAGGCGTGAACGGCGGGCAGGGTCTCTGCCAGCGACGGCAGCTCCGGGTGCCACTTCAGCTCCCACTCGAGTGAGAGCGGGTAGTCCGTGCCGTCCAGAGCTGCAAGCAGGTCGTGGATCGGGAAATCGCCCTCGTCGATCGCGACCGGGCGGTAGTCCTGCCGGGAGTCCGCCTGCTTGAACTGGACCAGCTCGAGCCACGGCCGCAGCAGCGCATACGACTCGGCCGCGGTCTCGCCGTGCGACCACGTGTGCGAGCTGTCCCAGAGCGCCCGCACATTGTGGCCGGGTACGTCGGTGTCGAGCAGCGCGCAGAACGCCGCGACCTGCCGGCCGGTCGAGTGCGAGTCGTGGGTCTCGAGCAGGATCGGCACCTCGCGCGGGGCGGACGTCACTCGGTCCAGCGCCCGGATCTCGCCGGCGCTCGGGCCGTCCGGCGTACCGGCGTCGGCGTCGTCACCCGGGAACACCCGGACGCCGAGCGCACCGAGATCGGCCGCCAGCTCCAGGTGCGCCTCCAGCGGCTGCTCCTCGACCGCACACAGCCGCACGTAGCTGCTGACCGCGAAGATCTCCAGACCGGCGTCCTCGATCCGGCCGCACAGCTCGCGCCGCTGGGCCGGTGACAGGCCGACGTTGGTGAACTCGTCCGGTGCGGCGCGCAGCTCCAGACCGGTGAACTTGTTGCCCTGGGCAAGTGCCAGGACCTCGTCGAGTGCTGCTCCGGGACAACCGAGGGTGGCGAAACCTAAACGCATACGCTCTATCTGATCAGACCCAGCGGCCACGGCGCGGTCGGGTCCGCGGGCCGTTCGGCTGCTCGGGTTCGGACGGGTGCTGGTCCTGCGGGTACTGCTTGTAGTCCGTGTGCTCCTGGGACTGCGACGGGTACGACTCGGTCGCGTAGTTCGGGCTGTAGGACTCGTACGACTCGTTGCTGTTGTTCTCGTACGAGTAGTTGCCGTACTCCGAGCTGTACGACGACGAGGCGTAGTCCGTGTAGTCGTTGCTCGCCGGGTACGTCGGCTCCGGGCCGTACGACGGCACCGGCGGGAGCGGCTTCGACGGGGTCAGGAAGTCGTCCTGCGCGTCGTGGCTCGGCACCGGCGCGGGCTCGTAGTACCCGCTGGAGGCGGACACGTGCGACGACGGCTGCGAGTGCTCGGACGGCCCGTAGACGGTGTGGTCCTGGTACGCCGACTGCGTCGTGTGCGGGGAGTGCGCCGCGCGCGTGGTGTGGCTCCCGACGGCCGGCTGGATCGCCGACGGGCTGTCGACCGCGACCCGAGCGGCCCGGCGACCAGCGCGCGCAACGGGTGCGGGCTCGGGCTCGGGTGCGGTCTGCGCCTCCGCGGGGGAGGACGTCGAGGTGTAGTCGGGCTCGTACGAGTACGGCTCCGAGTAGCGGGCCGCCCAGTGCTCCTCCTGCGCGGGCTGCTGCGGCTCCGGGTGGTACGAGTACGGGTCCGGCTGGACGACGGTCATCGGAGCCGCCTCGTCACGCCAGCTGCTCGTGGAACCGAGCGTGTCCTGGGTGATCGTGTTGCGGTACTCCTCCCAGGTCGGCTCGGCGGTGTACTTCGTCTCCGCGGCCGGCTGCTCCTCCGGCCAGTCCTGGATCGGGCTGAACTGCTCGGTCGCCGGACCGCCGTCGTTGTCCTGCCAGTTGTCCGCGCCCGGCGCGAACGGGCTCCACTTCGGCGCTTCGGGCTGTTGCGGCGCACCGCCGTACGCGGCCGGGGCGGCGGCGCCGTCGCCCGGGAAGCCCTGCGGCTGCTGCTGCGGCGCGAACGGGCTCGCGACCGGCGCCTCCGGAGCGGGGGCCTGCGGTGCGAACGGGTTGTTCGGCTGCGCCTGCTGGAACTGCGCCTGCTGCTGGAACTGGTGCTGCGACGCGCCGGCCATCTGCAGCTGCGGCTCGCGGACCAGGCCGAGCGACGGCGCGATCGGCTCCGAGATCACCGGCTGCTCGTCGGTGTCGTCGTTCGCGTACGACGGGACCTGGGTCACCTCGTACGCCGGGACGGCGCTGAGCTTCGGGCCCTGGTCCCACCACGGCACCCACTTGCGGGTGGTCTGCATGTGGTTGATCTTGCGGATGATCATCGTCGCGGCCGCCGCGGAGATCGCGGTCAGCACCAGCGACGCCGTACCCGCCAGCGCGATCCCGCGCAGCGAGCCGACGGTCGCCTCCATCCACATCAGGAACCGGCGGACCACCACGTCGAACGCAAGCGCGCCGATCCAGGCGACCCACCACACCGAGGTGAGTGGGGGAGTCCTGAACCGGCGCAGGTCGTCCGCGTACACAGGGGTCTTCGGATCGCTGGCGATCCAGACGTCGTCGACGATCTGTTTCGGATACCAGAGGTTCGGTCCGGGGACGAACCAGCTGGCCAGCACCCAGCCGTGGCTACGGCGGTGGTCGGCCTGAGAGAAGACCTCGGAGTTCACCCGGACCCGCCACAGCCAGACGACGAAGACGACCGCGGCGGCCACCGAGACGATGACGTTCGGAACGGCGGTCACCTTGGCGATCGCGTCCGCGCGGTTCAGGTCCGCGTCGCCGACGTTCGGCATCCCGCCGAGATAGCGGTGCACCACGGAATACGTGTTCCAGTCGGACCAGGTGGACAGCAGGTGCGTCACGGTGGACGCACCCAGCAGTCCGATGGCGATCTTGCCGACCGTCCCGACCTGCTGGAACTCCTCAGCCGCGTGCGGCTGCCAGTCTTCCTCGTCCTCGACAGCAGTCATCAATGCCTGCGGGTGGCTCACGTCTCGCGTCCCTCGCGTTGCTGGAACTCCGTCGTCTGTCCGGCGCTTCGGCCCGGCCCTGCCCCCGCGTGACCGAGCCACATTGATACCACGAAGTAGGTACGCCAGGGCAGTCGGCCCCAGCACAGAGGGTGTCGACTTAACGTGTTCTTTTCGTACGCCCATCACCAGTGGTAACGAGGCATTCGCCAGGGCGTGACGGTTTGGTTTACCGCGCAGGTGGTTGGAAGCCGTTCTGGGGTGTCCCGGCCGCCCACCAAGGGACCCACGGGCGCAGGCTCTGGAGCTCGTCGATGCGCTGGATCAGGATCACCGCGAACACCGCCGCGCCGGTGGTGAACAGCGCCGAGACGGAGGACAGTATGACGTTCGTCCGCAGGTCTCCCAGTTGCGACGCGCCGGACAGCACACCTCTTTGGACGATGTTTCCGGTCACCAGTCCGGTCACCCAGGTCAGCCACCAGGCCCACACCAGCCGGGTGCCCGGAACGTCCTTCAGTTCCGGGGTCAGCGGATCGGTCCGCGGGTCGCTGGCCGCGACGATGTCGTCGACGACCTGCTTCGGGTACCAGAGGTTCACCACCGGGACGAGCCAGCAGCCGAGCACCCAGCCGCGGGTGTAGCGGTGCCGGCCGCGGCAGAACATCTCCGCGTTCCACCGGACCCGCCACAGCCAGACGATGAACACCACCGCGGACGCGAACAGGGCGAGCGCCGCGACGATCCCGAGCGAGCCGGAGATCAGGTTCGCCTCGGACCACCGGTCCGCGTTGTCGCCGTACGTCCGGCGGGTCCGGTACAGGTTGAAGTCGGACCACGCCTTCGACCAGGTGGTCACGGTGACCACGCCGATCAGCACGGACGCACCGATCCCCATCGCCCGCTCGGAACTGAACCAGCGGTCCAAGGGCGGTACCTGTGCGGGCCGGCTCGGCATGGATCAGGCATAGCACAACCGGGCGTGACCGGGCGAGAACATCACGTTGTGGCGGATTTCTGCCAGAAAGTGTCGGTGGTCGCGGGGAGGATGGTCGTATGCACTGGTCCGTTGTCGACTCACCGATCGGCGACCTCACGCTCGCGGTCGACGAGACCGGGCTCTGCCGGCTGCACTTCGGCGGCACCGACCGGCCGCAGTCCGCCGACCCGCTGCTCACCGAGGCCGCCGAGCAACTGAAGGCGTACTTCGCCGGCGAGCTGCAGGAGTTCACGCTGCCGCTGTCGGTCCGCGGCGGCTCCGACTTCGAGCGCGCGGTCTGGAAACAACTCACCCGGATCCCGTACGGCGAGATGCAGACGTACGGCGACGTCGCGAAGATCGTCGGCGACATCGGCGCCGCCCGGGCCGTCGGGACCGCGTGCAACCGGAACCCGATCGCGATCGTGGTGCCCTGCCACCGGGTGGTCGGCGCCGGCGGCAAGATGGTCGGCTTCGGCGGCGGCATCCCGACCAAGCGCCACCTGCTCGAGCTCGAGGCCCGAATCGCCCTCGAGACGATGTGGACCTGAGACCTGACGAAGATCTGACACTCGACAGGGCGTAATCGAGGCGCGCCGGTGGGTTGTGGGCACTAACGTTTGAAGCGAGCGATTCAGGCATCCTCCCACCTGCCTTGGAAGACATATAAATGAACAAAGCCCGAACCACTGACCACCTGCACCCCGACCTCAGCGCGCTGATGGACAAGAGCGCCGAGGAATGGTCGGCCCCGGAGATCCAGAGCGCCGCCCGCGCGGCGCTCCGGATGCACGCCCCGGACCGGGAGCCGATGACCTGGACGAGGCGGTTCAAGGTCGTCCCCTGGCTGCACCGCAACGACGCGGTCTGCCTGAGCTGCGGCGGCACCTACCCGTGCATCACGCACCGGTACGCCACCCAACTGCTGTCCGCCGGCCGCTACACGATGACGAAGGCCGACGACCCGGAGCCGCAGGTCAACTGAGAGCGCCGTACGCGCAAGACGGCGCCCGGACAGACGAAGGTCCCGGACCCCTGGTGGGGTTCGGGACCTTCGCCGTTGCGGTGGTGGGTCAGGAGTCGCTGGGCCGGGACTCGCCCGAACCCGTCGACTTCCTGGTGGTGGTCTTCTTCGCGGCGCCGTTGGACGCGGCCTTCACCTCGTCCTTGGCCTCCTCCGGCTTGGCCTCCGCCTTCGGAGCCTCGGCCTTCGGAGCCTCCGGCTCGGCCTCGGTCTTCCCGTTGGCCGCGGAGGTGGTGCCGTTGGACGCCGTGCTGCTCGACGTCGTGCCGTTCGACGCGGTGGTGTCGGCCGGGCGCGTCGTCGTACCGGCCGGGGCCGAGCTGTAGTCGCGCCCGCTGGTCGGCGTGGACTGCCATGCCGGCTCCGGCGGAGTGAGCAGCTTCTTCACCGCTGCCGCCGCCAGCGCGCCGAGGCCCAGGAACAGCACCACGTTCCGGAGCTTGTGGCTCTTCTTCGGTACCTCGAGCTCACCCTTGAGCGCGGCCTTGGTGGCCTTGCCCCGGCGGGTGGTCTCCTCGACGACCGGCTCGGCGGCCGCTGCCAGGGTGGCCAGTGCGGCGGTCACCTTCGGCAGTACGTCGTCGTTCAGCCGCTCGCGGGCCTTCTCCGCCGCGTGCTCGGTGGCCGGACCGACTTTCGCGAGGGCGTCGTCGAGCGCCGGACCGGCCTTCTCCACCGCCTGGTGGGCGAGGTGCGCGCCCCGCTCGACAGCCTTCTCGGCGTACGGCGACACCTTCTCCCGTGCGGTGCCAACGGCCGGCGCGAGGTGCTCCCGGACCTGGCCCACGGCCGGTCCGAGCTTCTCGGTCGCCGACTCGGCGAGCGGCCGGACGCGGTCCTTTGCGGCCTCGACCCGGTCCTTGGACTTCCTCAAACCCACGGTTCCCTCCTCGTGCCGCCCGCCCCGCGGACAGCTCTCCCGCCCATCGGCGACATGGGCTAACTCTGGACAAATCCGGCAACATCTGCATCGTACGACGTCACGAGCCGATAACCCTGTGCCCCCACCGCCCAATCCCCACACGTTCATCCCAACACACCCCGGCCCGGCGTCATCGTGCTCCGGGGAGCGCGGCCGCTTTCCAACCCCGCCCCGAGCGGACCGAGGGGCGGGTGCAGTTCGTCACCGCCCGTCGATGCGGGAGTTCTTGGAACGGCATGACAGGATCGAGGGGTAAGCAGTTGTATCCCGACTAGGAGTGAACTCCCGTGGCCGAAGAGCTGTACGCAACCCTGCAGACGAACAAGGGCGACGTCGTCATCAGGTTGTTCCCCAACCACGCGCCGAAGACGGTGAGCAACTTCGTCGGCCTCGCCGAGGGCACCAAGGAGTGGACCGACCCGGAGACCGGCGAGCAGGTCTCCAAGCCGTTCTACGACGGCCTCGGCTTCCACCGGGTGATCGACGGTTTCATGATCCAGGGCGGCTGCCCGCTCGGCACCGGCACCGGCACGCCGGGGTACCAGTTCGACGACGAGATCCACCCGGAGCTCCAGTTCGACAAGCCGTACCTGCTCGCGATGGCGAATGCCGGCATCCAGTTCGGCAAGGGCACCAACGGTTCGCAGTTCTTCGTGACCGTGGTCCCGACCCCGCACCTGAACCGCAAGCACACGATCTTCGGTGAGGTCGCCGACGACGACTCGAAGAAGGTCGTGGACGCGATCGCGACCGCGAAGACCGCGCCGGGCGACCGTCCGATCGACCCGATCGTGATCAACAAGGTCGTCGTCGAGCGCAAGAACGCCTGACACAGCTTCATCGCGGGGCCGGGAGCGACCCGGTCCCGCGTTCCCAGAGAGGGACGCACCCGCGTGACCGAGACCGTCTGCTACCGGCACCCGGATCGGCCCGCCGGGGTGCGCTGCCAGCGCTGCGACCGGCCGATCTGCCCGGCGTGCATGAACAGCGCCGCCGTCGGCTTCCAGTGCCCGAGCTGTTTCAACCAGGGCGTCCGCTCCGTA
>NZ_DASRVN010000466.1:0-28041 GCF_035655035.1 Kribbella sp.
GCTGGTCCGTTGCGTGGTTCGATCGACCTGCGACGGCTGCGCGAGTACGTGCCGGGTGATGAGGTCAGACACGTGCACTGGAAGGCGTCTGCGCGCGCGGGACGGCTGATGGTGCGTGAGTACGTCGACCCGGACCAGCCACGGCTGCAGGTGCTGCTGGACACGCGTACGTCGGTGTTGACGGCGGACCAGTTCGACACGGCTGTCTCAGTGGCCGCCTCGATCCTGGTCGTGGCTGCACAGTCCGGTCAGCGTCTGCGGCTCACGACTCCATGCGGTACTGACCACGACGTACAGTCCGTCAGCGATCTGCTCGACGAACTGGCGATGATCGAGCAGTCGACCACCACAACCAACCTGCTCGAGGCGCTGCCCGTCACACGTGATGGTGGGGCGCTGGTTGTGCTTACTGGTGAGGCAGCGGACCTGTCGACGGTACGGACGAGCTACCGGCCCGTTGTGTACGTCGACGTGACGCATGCGGAGGCGGCGCTGCACACGGCGGCCGGCGTACACCTCATTCACGCGGACAACGCGCAGAACGCAGTCGACGCCTGGAACGTCGTACCGACATGAGCCGACGGCTACCGATCCTCGGAGTACTCGCAGCTGGTGTCGTAGCGGGCCTGTTGTTCGCTCCGCTCTTCGGTACCCCGGCTGTGCTCTGGCCGATGCTGGCGGTCGCGGTTGTTGCTTACCTGGTTGAGGAATCGATCCTGCACCGGCCACGGCTCGCCCGCTGGCGGGTGCCGATGACGCTGGTCGGTGGCGTAGTCGCGTTGCTGGCGGTCATACCTGATGCTGCTCGACGCCCGCTGTCCTTGTGGGAGGCCGTGACCTCGGGCTGGCGCCGTACGCTCGAGTCGACGTGGCCCGCCAGTCCAGTGCCCGACCTGGTGGCGTTCGTGCCTGTACTGGTTCTGCTGGCCTGTCTTATCGGCGCACGTGTGCTGCAACGCTCACGGCTATTGGCGTTGCTGCCTGCGCTTGTAGTGGCTGGACTGTCGCAGGCGTACGTCACTGTCACCGGTGTCGACGCAGTGCTCGCCGGGCTGGCGTTGACGGGTTGCTTTGCGTTGGTCTTATTGCAGTGGCCAGGTGATCGCGGGTCCTGGGTCCGGCTGGTCGCAGCACTCGCTGTGATGGCGGTAGCTGCCAGCACGCTTGGTGTGGCGTTGCCAGCGTCCACTGCGGTGCACCTGCCGAAGCCGAGCCCGCCTGATTCTCCGACGGTGTTGAGCAACCCCCTGACCGAGATTGCGGCCAGACTGCACTCACCTGACACAGTGGTGTTCACTGCGCGCGCCAACGGGCCTGTGGATCGCTGGCCGGTCATTGCGCTTGACACGTTCGACGGCGTGACCTGGACGGCCGCTCCGAAGTTCCAGCAGCTCGGCCGCGAGCTCCCGCTCGACTCACGCGTGACGGTCCCGGTACGGCGGCAGTCCGCCGACATAGCGTTGGCCGACTGGTCGTTGCCGTGGCTGCCGAGTCAGAGCCGCACGCTGTCGGTGGTGGACGACAAGCCGCTGCTGGTGGACCCGGCGTCCGGGGCGTTGCTGGCAGAGCAGGCCAGGCCCTCGCAGTACCGCGTCAACTGGGCCGAGCCGACGGTGGACGTCGACCAGCTGGCATCGGCAGGTGTCGACGCGGACCTGCGCAGCGGTGACGACCTCGGCGAGGTCCCGGCCGGCATCGACGACCTGGCGCGCGGCATCGCCGGTGACGTCCGGCCGTCGTTCGAGCTCGCGCTGGTGCTCGAGAAGTACCTGCGAACGAACTACAAGCTCGCGACCGGCGAGAACCTCCCGACCGGCCACGGGTACGCCCAGCTCAACTACTTCCTCCTGCACAGCAAGCGGGGTACGTCGGAGCAGTTCGCGGCGGCGTACGTCGTCATGGCCCGTCTGCTCGGGCTACCGGCGCGTCTAGTGGTCGGGTTCAAGCAGCCGGACACGCCGAGCCCCGACGGTACGTACGTGATCCGCAACCGCGACGTACTGGCGTGGCCGGAGGTGGCGGTGACCGGTGTCGGCTGGGTGCCGCTCGACCCGACCGGTACGGCGACGTCCACGACGAACAAGGGCGGTCTGGCCGGGGCTGCGGAGACTGTGCGCAAGAACCTCCCGTCCACCAAGGAGATCGAGCGTGAGCACCAGTCCGAACCCAACCTGCCCGCCGCGAAGCCTGCGGTCGCGTACCACTTCCCAGGTTGGGCTGTAGGTGGCGTACTGGTCGTCGTACTCCTGCTCTGGCTCGTCGGAGTCCCGCTGGCGAAGGCTGTACGTCGTCAGCGCCGCCGGCGGCACGGGACGCTCGGGGCGTGGGCCGAGGCCCGTGACCTGTTGCGGGACCACGGCATCCGGGTGACGCCGGCCGCTACCGCACGGGACCTGGCGCGTGATTCGGACGGGGCCGTGTCGCAGGCGATGACGTTGCTGGCCGGGTGTCTGGACCGGGCGCTGTGGTCCGGGCAGGACTCCGACCCGGACCGGGACTTCGCGTGGTCCGCCGTACGGAAGGCTCGGCGCGGTCTTGCCGAGGGACGGTTGTCGCAGCGGATCCGGACGACGCTCAGCGCGCGCAGCCTGATCGGCTGATCAGTGCCCTTCGCACTGCGCGTCGCGGATCGGGCGTGACTGGGACTGGCCCGGGTTCAGCCCGTCGGTTGCCTGGATCGCGAAGCAGTACTGCACGCCAGGGACCACAGGGACCCGGTACTTGGTCGCCTTGTAGACGAGTGTCGTTGTGGCCTTCTGCCCGGCCTGTGCGACGACGACCGCATAGTTGACGTCCGACGGCCCGCTCCAGCTCAGGTCGACATACGTGCTGTGGTCGGCGGGCGGGTTCAGCGTGATGACCAGTGCAGGTGTGGACGACTGAGTCGGTGTGGGTGCGCTGATCGGTGGCTGCTCGGTCTGGCCCTTGCGGTTCGCCAGGGCGAAGCCTGTGATGAGCGCAGCGGCCAGTACGACGCCACCTGCTACTAACAACCGGCTGCGACGCTTGGGCCGTGTCTTTACGGGAGCTGGCGGCTCTTGCTTCTGGACAGGTGCTTTCGGGGGAGCAGCAGGAGGAGGTGCGACAGGTGCAGGAGCAGTTGGCGGAGCTACTGGCTGACGTGGGGGTAGTGGCGCCGGATTGGTTGCCGGAGGCCACGACGGCAGGTCCTTGCGTTTCAGAACGGTCGGCCGGGGCCGGAGCGGCGTGGTAGCGACAGGCTTCGGCGGAGGGGTGGACTCTGGCGCGACCGAGCGTGCGGCGGGCATCGGTGTCGCGGACGCTGCGAGTACACCTAACGCAGCAGCCACCTCCGCCGCGGAGCCTGGCCGCTTGGCCGGGTCCTTCTCCAGCAGCCGCGCGATCAGCCCGGCGAACGAGTCAGGCAGTACGTCGAGGCGCGCGGGCGGGTCGTTGAGCACCCGCAGGATGTGTTCGCCTGCCGTCTCGCCCATCCGCGCCGCGAGCGGTGGCTTGCCGCTGCCGGCGGCGTACAGCACAGCGCCGAGCGCGTACAGGTCGGATGAGGCCGTCAGGGTGCCGTCGCGCAAGGTCTCCGGTGCGATGTACAGCTGGCTCGGTGAGTTCAGGGCCGCGTGGCCGGTGTGCTGGCTGAGGCCTAGGGTCAGTGCTGACAGCTGTGGCCGGCCGTCGGGCAGGATCACCACGGCACCAGGTGTGAGGCCGCCGTGGACCAGTCCGGCCGCATGGATCGCGGCCAGGCCTTCTGCGAGCTGCTGGCCCAGTACGGCGAGGTCCGCGGGAGAACGGAGCTGGTCACGCAACTGATCCGCCAGCGTGCCGGTGTCGGCCGTGGTGATCACGTACGGGTAGCCGTCGGTCATGCCAGGTTCCAGGACACGTGCCACGTGCGGGTGGTCCACACCCTGCAGCGCCTTCGCCTGCTTGGCGAACGTGGCCGCAGTACCCGCGTCGACGCGCACCGGGTACACCAGGGCGTTGACCGTGGTCCCTTGCCGGAGGCATCGGTACACCTGAGGGATACCGGACCGGACCAGCACCACGTCCGTGCAGCCTGGAACGGCCGGTCCTGTGTCTGTCACGTTGTCCATCTTCTCGTGCGAACAGGTCGTCCGCCGCGATACCGGCGGCTGCGGCCACACTCTGGCCACATGCTGCAGGCTGCCTGTGGCCCTGCACCGTGACTGGCACCATGAGGCGTATGACCACGCTGATGTTCCCGATCGGCCACTGCCTCGGGACGTACTACGCCAGCACGACGGACAGTCACGTCCAGCAGGTGCGGCTCGGTGGAGAGATCGTGGGGCTGACCGACGAGGAGTTCGCAGTCTGGTCGCTGGCACACGGTCTGGCCGACGACCGCAGCCGGTGGGACCGCCAGCGGATCGCCGAGCTGCTGGCGGGCAGTGAGATCCCGGACTGCATCGACCAGCTGCTGGCCAGGAACCTGCTGGCCGAAGTGGACCTCGACAGCCCAGCGGACTTCGCAGCACGTCACAGGCTGCTCCCGCTGCACCTCGGTCTCGGGAACTCGCCAGAGGTCACTGCGGTGTTCAGATCGGGTACGACGGAGCTCCCGCTCGCAGGGATGACCCGTACGCTCTACGACCTCTGGCTGTCGGGCCACCTGTCTCCCAATCTGCTGGTGGCGTGTAAGGCCCACAACGCGGAGCTGCCCGCCGTACTGACGTCACTGCACGCGCTGCTGTCACCGAGTGCAGCCTGTCTCGACCTGGCGACCATCGAGGAGCAGCCGTGATCCTCCCTGTCGGCCACGGCGCCGGTCCTGACACAGAGCACTACGTGGTACGTGTCGGCAGCGCGGCGGAGCAGTTGAGCGAGCAGGAGTTCGGTGTCTGGGTCCTCGCTCACCGGACGACCGACCTGACCGAGCTGCTGGCGGCCTGTGCGGTCACAGGCATCGACAACGCCCAGCAGCACGTGGACGGGCTGCTGGGCCGTGGTCTACTGGCGCAGATCGAGGACTTGACGAGCTTCGCGCGGCAGTACCGGTTGCTGCCGTTGTTCATCGGCCTGGGCAACCGTCCCGACGACCCGGGGCAGTTCGCGATCGGTCTGCCGGGGCTGGAGCCGCTAGCGGTGGTCCCCGCGACGACGTACGAGCTGTGGCGGTGGGGCTGGATAGCACCGTCGCTGTGGGCGCACTGCGAAGTGCTGGGGACCATAGGCGAGCGGCCAGAGCTCGACGAAGTACTCAATGGGGTCACTACGCTGCTCGCGGACTTCGTCGCAGTCCTCGACCCGGTCTCATGACACCGCGACGGTCACATCGTCCAGCCGCAGCGTACGGAGCTCGCTGATGCCGGGCATGCCACCTAGCCGGCGCAGCCGCTGCGACTGGGCCTTCCGGACCCGGTCGAACAGCCGGCGGGCGTCGCGGGCGTTGCCGAAGTTCGCGGCCTGTGAGACCACGGCGAAGTGCCGTTGCAGGATCGGCTCGGCGCCGTCGTCCAGGTCGTACTCCTGGGCGGCGACCATCCGCTGCACGATCAGCGTGAGCTCGTCGGGGGAGTAGTTCTCGAAGTCGATCGTCTTCGAGAACCTCGACGCCAGACCGGGGTTGGCGTCCAGGAAGCGCACCATCTCGTCGCTGTACCCGGCGACGATCACCGCGGCCTCGTCGCGGTGATCCTCCATCAGCTTGACCAGGGTGTCGATCGCCTCCTGGCCGAAGCTGTCGTTCTCGGCCCCGGCCCGGGACAGTGTGTAGGCCTCGTCGACGAACAGCACCCCACCGGTCGCGCTCTCGAACACCGTGGTGGTCTTCTCGGCGGTGTGGCCGAGGTACTGCCCGACCAAGTCCCGCCGTGCCACCTCGTTGAACTGGCCCTTCGGCAGTACGCCGAGCGCGGCGAGCAGCTTGCCGTAGATGCGGGCCACGGTCGTCTTGCCGGTACCGGGAGCCCCCGCGAACACCAGGTGGTGGCTCAGACTCCCCACCGGGAGCCCGGCCCGGCGCCGCCACTCGTTGACCTGGATCTCGTCGATCAGGCTGCGTACTTCGTCCTTCACACCCGCCAGGCCGACCATGGTGTCCAGCTCGGCGAGCAGCGACTCCACGTCCGCCCCCGTGGGCTCGTCCGTGATCACACGCGTATCCATCTGTTCAGCAGCCGTCACAGCGACCAGGTCGGGCTCCGACAGCTCCAGTGCGGGCTCAGCCGTGTTCTCCCAGCGGCAGGACACCACCTCTCCCCGGCAGCGTCGCCCGTACGCCACGGCCGGTCCTGATACGTCACGGATCACCGTGTGGCGCAGTACCGCTGTGGAGTCGTAGGCGATCAGGATGCCCGCTTCCGACGTACCGGTGACCTCGCAGCTCTCGATGGTCGGCCGTCCGTACTGGTACGTGTAGATGCCGCGGCGTCCGCAGTCGGTGATCTGGCAGTCGTTGAGTACGACGGTTGCGCCGAGGCGGACGATGACGCCGTCGGCGGACACACCGGTCACCTTGGTGTGCTCCACCGTCGCCGTGCAGTCCTCCAGCACCAGACCGTGCTCGCCGCCGGTCACCTGACAGTGCGACACCGACGCCTCGGCCGGACCGGTGATCTGTACGACCGGACCGAAGCCTGCGGACAGTACGCACCACTCGGCTCGCAGTGTGCCGCCGTCGAGCTGGAGGGCTGGTGCGTCGCCGGCCCGGATGGTCACGTCCCGGAGGGTCAGCCGGCCGCCGGCAGCACGCAGTACAGGCACCGGTGAGGTGGTGGCGTCGATGACCACGTCGTCGCCGTCTGCGGACAGCGTCACGGATCTGTCGGCGAGGTCGATGGTCTCCCGGTAGACACCTGGTGCGATCGAGATGACCGCGTCGTCGGGTGCATCGAGTACAGCGTCCCCGATGCTCGAGTACGCGCCTGGACGGTCAGGAGACACCAGCAGCGTGCGGCTCATCGCGTCCCCAACCAGCCGCGCTCTGACGCCTTCAGCCCGGCCTGGAACCTGCTCTGTGCGCCCAGACGAGCCATCATCTCCGACACCATCCGCCGGACGGTCCGGACGGAGACGCCGAGCTGTGCGGCTGCCGATGCGTCGGTACCCCCGTCGCTCAGCAGCGAGAGCACCTCGCGTTCGCGGACAGTCAGCCCGGACGCGTCGCCCAGACCGGTCGGCTGGCGGAGCGGTGTGGCCGCATGCCAGACCCGTTCGAACAGCTCGGTCACTGCGCCGACAGCTGATGCCAGCCGGAGGATGCTGACCGCTCCCCGACCAGTGCGGTCAGCCGGGAGCGCGACGGTGGCTGTGTCGACGATCATCGCGCAGAGCGGGACCGTGCTCGCAGTACGGACCTGGGCTCCGTTGCGGGTCAGCTGCTGCAGCCGTCGCGCCAGCATGGGGTCGGTGCGCGCGGCGTCCGGTACCAGGATGCGGTAGCGGACGGGCGGAGCCAGGACGCCCGTACCGAGCTCACGGAGGCCCGCGATCGGGTCTGCGAGCGCGGCCGTGGCCGGCGTACTCACGAGCACCTCACCCGAGGCTGACTTGAGCAGGCCCTCGATGGTGCGCTGTGCGGCGGCTGGGCTGCCTGCCCAGTCCAGCGCGCCGTTGCTGTCGCCGAGGGGTGCCGGGTGCCGGCGGGCGAACTCGCCGGCGATCTCGGCCGCGGCCACCCGGCTGCGTTCCAGGTCGCGGGTGACGCGGGCCAAGTCCGCCTCGCGCTCGGCGAGCAGCGCGGTCAGGCTGAGCCGCGGGTTGAGCGGCCGGACCACGTCACCGGAGCTGTCCCGGGCCAGCAGGCCGAGGGCGGTCAGGTGCCGGATGACCTCGTGGGTGGATTCGTCGTCGAGGCCGAGCCGCTCGCCGAGTTCGGCGGCGGTCCAGGAGGGCCGCTCGAGCACCACGAGGTAGCTGCGCTCGGCGATCGCGTCGACGCCCAGATGGGAGAGCCGCAGGCCGGTACTGCGGAGCTGCGGAGTGGACTGCACGGCCCGCGGGTAGCGGACCGCACGGGGGTACGAAGCGCCTTCGACAGGCTCTGACTGGGACACGGGACACCTCGCTGGGATTCGGTGAGTCGGACGGACTCGGTGGTGAACACCAGAACCATCCCGAGCCCGCGTCCAGCGCGAATCTTGCGGCTGTCCACGCTCAATACAGTCGATACAGCGGCTGTCCAGCGGTCCCGATACATCCGCTGGATCAGCCGCTGGATCAAGGCAGGGCGGCTACGAAAGCGGACCGGTGCCGGCCGGTCTGCGGTACGGCGGCCGACGTCAGTGGTGCATCCGCAGGCGCGAGGACCAGGGCGTGGTCGAGGTCGCTGGACGTGCTGACAGCGACCGCCCCGGGCTGCTGGAGCGCGAGATGCGCGGGTACGGCGTACATCCGGAAACGTGCAGGGCCGACGGCCAGCGCGTCCCACTCCTCGGTGAGCTGTTCGGGGGTCAGCGCGGCCAGTACCTCGGCCAGCTCGGAAGGGTCGAGTGGTACGGCCCGGAAGTTGCGACGGCGCAGCCGCCTGCTCAGCCGGCGGACCGTGTTCGTGAGGAGCAGCTCCAGCTCAGCGTCCTGGGGCCGGTCGGCGGACCGAAGAGCGGTCAGGGCGATCCAAGCCCGACCAGGGCGGCGCAGCAGCTTCAGGCGCAGACCGGTGTGCTCGTCCAGCAGCTCGGCCGGGGTCAGCTCGGGAGGTACGTCGGTCTCCAGCAGCACCGTGATCCCGTCGGACCGGACGATGGTGCCTGGTCCGTCCTCGAGCTCGCCCCGGGCGCCGTCCATCGCGACGAACCGGGTACCGCGTACCAGGTACGCCACGGCCAGGTGGAGCCACTGGTAGGACCACAACCCGCGCCGCCAGCTCGCCGTCAGCGCAACGGCGACCAGTCCGACCAGCCCAGCGACCGCTGCGGTCACCCAGCCCCGGCCAACGGAGGCGGCGACTACACCGGCCGCCAGTTGCCAGCACACCACCTGTGCCATCCGCACTCTCGGTAGCCGCCGTACCTCGACCTCGACCGGAGGCACGACAGCCCGGACCGGGGCTACAACAGGTGCCACGGGTGGAGCGGTGACCTGAGCCCGAACAGCAGGCCGGACAGGTACGGCCCGCGGTGCTACGACCCGCGGCGGCGCGACCGTACTCGTGACAGCCGTAGCAACGCTCCGTGTGGCAGCAGCCGACACCTGTGGGGCTGAGGTGGGTGCAGTGCTCATGTGAAGAGCTCGTCGTCCAGGACCGGGCCGGCAGCGGTACGGCGACGTACAGGCGGCAGGGTGAACTGCTCAGGTGCCTCCTGTGCCGTGCGACCCTGGAGGTCGGGCTGGACACCGCTGTCGCGGAGCGTGTCCCGCTTCTTGTTCCCGGAGCGTGGCTCGTTGGACCCGCCGCCGCCTCCACCGCCGGACATCGGCGGCGCGATCGCGGGCATCGACTTCGCCGCCGATGCCGCCGACGCTGCAGCACGCGCCGTACTGCCGGCCAGCGCCGGCTCCGTTCCGGCCGCGATGCGTGCACCGGCCGCCGACACCGCGCTGCCCGTTGCGGACACGGCTGGGCGCACCGTGTTGGTCAATGCTCCGAGTGACCCGGCGAGCGCCGCGGTCGGCAGTCCGCCGGGCAGCCCAGCTGATGAGGTCGCGGACACCCCGACGGTGGCCGGGAGCGTAGTCGGTGCTGTCGTGGCTCCTCCCGCCAGCGTCGGCAGGTCCAGGCTCGGCGGGTTGATCGTCCCGGGCACCTTGAGCTTCGGCAGCTTCAGGTCCGGCACCTTGGTCGAGATGCCCTGGGTGTTCCCCAGGCCGCTGCTCGCCGACTGCACCAGCCCCGTGACGGTCGTCAGCAGCGTCGCGCCCTTGTTCATCGTGTCGAAGAGCTTGCCGGCCGCATCCATCACGTCGTTGACCGGCACGGCCGGTGCAGGGGAGGCCGGCATCGGCGCGCCGTTTCCCCCTGGTCCCTGCCACCCCTGGGTCGGCGTCGGTACGGCGGTCGGGGCCTGCATGACCATGCCGACCGCCTCCATCATCCCGGCGCCGACCTGCTGCAGTCCGACCGCGACCTGCGCGGCGAACGGCCCGATGATCGGTACGGCGCTCAGCGAGACCGCGGTGTCGTACCCGCTCTGCAGCGCCGGCATCACCGCCTGCGCCGCGTTCAGCGCCGTACCGCCGAGCCGGAGTGCCGCGGACATCGCACCGGTGTACGCCGCCCACTCGCCGAGCGAGGCGAGGCTGCCGACGACCTGTCCGTTGAACGCAATCTGCGACAGCGAACCGATGCTGAGCGGCCACGTGGCGATGGCGGCGTTCGCGGCGCCGAGGTCGCCGTGGGTGGCGAGCAGCTGCTGGCACGCCGAGCCCCACATGTCGGCGCCCGCGTGCCACGGTTCGGCGCGTTGCCCGTAGAGCATCGCGGCCATCGTGTTCAGTTCCATTCCGAAGTACGCACCCATGATCGTCCCGTCAGCTCGGCAGCTCGTCGGCCAGCGCGCGGTGCACGGTCGCGTTCGCCTGGTCGGTGGACTCGAAGCCGGTCGCGATCGACAGCGCCGCCTCGATCAGCGACGCGATGCCGCCGGTCGCCTGCAGCGTGACCGAGCCGGTGTGCTCGACGCAGAAACGGACGTGGGCCTCCACGGTCGCGCTCTCCGGCATCGGGCCGGCCAGCGGTGGCGTCGCCTGGACCGTGCCGGAGACCGGCGTGACGGTCGCCAGCGGTGCGAGCGCGGCGAACTGCCGCAGCTCGTCGGGCACCACGGTCAGTGTGCCGATATCCATACTTCCTCCTAGATCTCTCAAGGGCCGATCGGGTAGGTCGCAGACGACGGGTCGAGCGCATGACCCGCGGGGAGCCTGCTGATCAGTTCGGCCGGCAGCCGCACCACAGGTGGCTGGTCGTAGCCGAGAACACCCAGTACGTCGTGGCTCGCCAGCTGGTAGCGACGCCCGAGATCACTGACGAACGACAACGCGCCGGACCCGGCCGGCTGCGCGGGTGATGCCATGGACTCGACAACGGCCCCGTGCCCCGGCGGTACGACGACCACGTCAGCCAGCGGCAGTCCGCCCGGTCCACGTCCTGTGGTGACCCCCGCGTCGTCGGTTACCGGCACTGAGTCGGCAAGCGCGAAGCGGGGCTGGAACTGGCCATTGGCGAACACGGCACACACTGACGTCGCGGAGGACCCCGGCCGCGCAAAGGTCGGCCGGGTGGCCGGTAGGGCCGAGTCCGAGGTCGGCGTACCCATCCCACCGGACACCTGAGCCACCACAGCCGGGTCCAGCGGAACCGCCTCCGGTACAGCACCCGGGTAGGCCTTACGGGTGGCAGGTGCCGTCCGCTGAACGTCGTACTGCAGAGAGCTGATCGCTACCAGCCTGTCCCGCTGTAGCAGGTAGTACTGCCCCTGTCCGGTCGATGTCTGTACGACGTACAGCGCACCGACTCGCCCTGGTCGTAAGAGAGCGGACGGGGTGCCTGCGCCGGGCACGGAGATCGGTCCGAGTGGAGGACCGGACGGGATGAGGTCCAGCCAGACGGACGGGACCTGCAGCCAGGCTTCGTCGTTCAGGGCGAGCGCAGCGGCCACTGTCGCCTGCTGCTGGATCAGGTGCCGGTAGCCGTGCCAGATCAGGTAGCGGCGACCGTCAGGCCCGACAGTCAGCAGGGAGTCCGCCGTCGTACCGGACTGCTCTGTCCCTACGAGGAGAACCGACTTGACGGTGGGGCTGCCCGACGAGTCGACGGTCGGCTTGGCGCACATCGACCACCCGCTCGCGAGCAGTCGCTCCTTGGCCGGCAGCGAGTCCGGCGCGTCCGGGATCCCGACCCGCTGGCCACGCGGTACGCCGAGCAGCGACTTCGCCGACACCATCAGCGGCTCGCTGTACTTGTTCGCCAGCAGCAGGGCGGATACGTAGTTCGCGGCCGGGTACAGCACGCCGTCGCGGTACACGTACCGCGTGCCGGTCTCCTTCTCCACGATGACGTGGTCGCCGGACTGCCACGACGTCTTGCCGCCCGGCGACAGCTGCCCGTACACACCGGACCCCACCAGCACGAGGACGGCGAGCCCGATACCGACCAGCATCGCCACGATGCCGCGGCGGAACGGCGGGTACTCCGGGTCCGTCTCGCGCAGCAGCAACGCATGGGTCATCCGCTGCTTGACGAACTGGTGTGACTGCAGCTGGTCCCGCTTGGACGCCATCGGTCACCCACCAAGCCCACGGACGTACGCGTACAGCCCCAGCACCCACAGGACGAACGGCACCACCAGCAACACCAGGACGACCTCAGCCAGTTCGGCGTACCGGGCCAAGTACGCCCCCGGCTTGTGCCGCCCGTACCAGAGCCCGAGGAACGCAGCGACCGCAGTGAACAACAGCAGGCTGTACGGCGACTGCACGAGCAAGCAGCCGAGTCCTACAAGGCCGGCAGCGGTAAGACTGAGCCGATGCGCCACCACGGGTAGCAGCCGCGCCCGTAGCAAGCAGATGCCGACAACCAGCACCACCAGCACACGTCCCGGCGTCGACGTGGACCGCGCCAGCACGTACAGGCAGCAGGCCAGTCCACCAGCGAGCCCAGCGAGGATGCCCGTGTAAAGAGCAGCAGACCGCAGTACGGCGGCGTGCACCAGACGGCGTGGTGGTTGCGGCGCGTCGGACAACAGGTCCGCAGTACTGGTCGGCAGAACGGGTTTCGGCAGCCGCCCGATCCGCATGGCCAGCGGTGCGGCCACTGGAATCAAGGCGACCGCGATGGCGCCGACAACAGCAGCCGACCGCGTACCGTCCAGTGCGCTGCCCAGCCATCCCGCCAGCAGTGCGAGCACACCTGCGGTCACAGCGGTGACGAACACCGCGGTATGGCGGGCGATCCCGACGTACCCGAGCACCCCGAACAGCAACAGAGCCGCACCACCCGCCGTCAGCTGCGCCGCACCGAAGTCCGACAACCGAAGCGCTCCAGCGGCCAGAGCGAACACCAAGGAGACCGCACCGTTCATCGCAGCAGCCGCCGCGTCACCAACAGCACGCGACAGTATGACGCCAACCGTCATCAGCACGACCGCGACGATCAGCGCGAAGGACGCACTCCGGAACTCGGCGAGGGCTGCCAGCAGTGCGACCGTTCCGGTGATCAACCCGCACCAGCGACTCGCTCCAGGAGTCCACGCGCGGCCGCTGGTCCGTGCGTCGGTGGCGATCGCGTCCACCAGGTCGTCGTACTCGAGCTCCGGCCAGTGCTGGTGTGCCGGGGCGAGATGCAGGATCTCGCCGTCCCGGACACCCTGCGCGGACAGGTCCCGGTGCGTCTCCAGCGCCTCGCCATCGGGGCGGCGCAGTACCCAACCGCCTTGGAGCGCGCCGAGATCGGCGAGGTCGTCGCCGGCGTGCCGGACGATTCCGGGCAGCACCTCGGCCACCGTCGACCGCTCCGGCAGTGCCAGGTCGATGCGGCGTTCGGGCGCGTCGATGGTGACCTTGACCAGTCCACGAATGCTCACGTCCGACACCGTGACACGCACAGCACCACAGGGCTTCGTGCTTGCAGCTTGTGGACAGTCAGCAAGTGGCCGCCGGCTCCTGCACCGCTCCTGCGCGGCCTAGCGTCCTGGAACATGTCGACAGTCATCGTCAGCAGGCCGCCGCGTCGCGAGGGTCCCGCGTTGCCGAGCGGTGACGTCTCGCTGGACCCGCCGCCGGCCCTGCCGCAGCCGGCGAGCAGGCAGCTGTCGCAGTACATGATGATGGTGCCGATGCTCGCCGGCGGCGGCGCGATGGCGTTGATGTACTCGACGCTCGGCGGTGGCGGCCGGATGAGCTACATCGTCGGCGGGCTGTTCGGTCTGTCGGCGTTGGGGATGGCCGCGGTCGCGTTCGCCGGCCAGGGCGCCCCGCGCCGGGAGATGGCCCGGGCACGACGTGGGTACCTCAGACACCTGTCGCAGCAGCGCATCCGGGCCCGGCGGGCCGTCGTACAGCAACGGAAGGCGCTGTCGTACCTGCATCCCGATCCGACGCAGCTGTGGACGCTGGTCGAGAGCTACCGCCTCTGGGAGCGCCGCCGCAACGACACCGATTTCGCGATCGTGCGTGTGGGCACAGGAGCGCAGCCACTGGCGACACCGGTCGCTCCTCCCGACACGGTGCCGTTGGAGGAGCTGGAGCCGCTGTCGGCAGGTGCACTGCGTCGCTTCATCACGACGTACTCCTCCGTACCTGGACTGCCTGTCGCTATGGCACTCCGTGGTTTTGCACGTGTGTACGTCGACGGCGACCCGGACCGTGCTCGCAGCCTCGCACGTGCGCTCGTAGCGCAGCTGGCGACGTTCCACTCGCCGGACGACCTCCTGATCACGGCTGTCATCGGTCCGGAGACAAGAGCGGACTGGGAGTGGCTGAAGTGGCTGCCGCACGCACACCACCCGGAGAAGTCCGACGCGCTCGGGCCGATCCGCCTGATCAGCAAGAGCGTTCCGGACCTCGAGTCGGTACTGGGTGACCTGCTGGCGCAGCGACCGCGGTTCGACCCGGCTGCTACGGGTCGCGTGGACGGTCCGCACATCGTCGTACTGATCGACGGCGGTGACGTGCTCGGCTCTGACCACCTCATGGCCGGTAACGGTGTCGAGGGAGTCAGCGTCATCGATCTGACCACCCAGCCGCCGCGGCTGCTCGACCGTTCCACCGTGCTGCTGGACGTGGCTGACGACGGTGCGCTGACCAGCGTCACCGCGGACGGCGAGTCCGAGGTCGGTACCGCGGACAGGTTCACCATCCCGGACGCGGATGCGCTGGCCCGTCTGCTCGCTCCACTGCGACTGTCGGCCGGGGGCGACGGTGAGGAGAGCTTTGCCTCGGTGTTCGGCCTCACGGATCTGCTTGGTCTCGGGGATCCCTACAGCTACGACACGGCGCGGCACTGGGGACCCAGGCCGAACAGGGACCGGCTGCGCGTCCGCTTCGGTGTCACTGCGGACGGTACGCCGGTCGAGCTCGACCTGAAGGAGTCCGCCCAGGACGGTATGGGGCCGCACGGTCTGCTGATCGGTGCGACCGGCTCCGGCAAGAGCGAGCTGCTGCGGACGCTGGTGCTCGCACTGGCTGCTACGCACTCGTCCGACAGCCTCAACTTCGCGCTGGTGGACTTCAAGGGCGGTGCGACGTTCACCAAGCTGGACAGGCTTCCTCACACCAGTGCGGTGATCACCAACCTCAGTGAGGAGCTGGCACTTGTCGACCGGATGTCCGACGCGATCGGTGGCGAGCTGATCCGCCGTCAGGAGCTGCTGCGGCGGGCAGGCAACTACGAGTCCGTCCGCGAGTACGAGCTCGCCAGAGCGGCCGGCGCCGACCTCCCCGAGGTACCGACGTTGCTGGTGATCTGCGACGAGTTCTCCGAGCTCCTGTCGGCGAAGCCGGATTTCATCGACATGTTCAACCAGATCGGCCGCCTGGGCCGAGCCCTCGGCGTACACCTGCTGCTGGCCAGCCAGAAGCTGGAAGAGGGCCGGCTGCGTGGTCTGGACGCGCACCTGTCGTACCGGATCGGTCTGCGGACCTTCTCGGCGATGGACAGCCGTGTGGTGCTCGGCATCCCGGACGCGTACGAGCTGCCGCGGGCGCCCGGCCACGGGTTCCTGCAGATCGGTACCGAGACGCTCGTCCGGTTCCGCTCCGCCTACGTGTCCGGCGTGCACCGCCCGGCGATCAGTTCGGTTGCGTCAGGCAACGATGTCGCGGACGACGTGGCGGAGTACACGAGTGCATACGTATCCATGCCGGCCACCGAGGCCGAGGAGGAGCCGGAGGACGACGGCGTCGGCGAGAAGCTGCTCGACATCCTCGTGGATCGCCTGGAGAACAAGGGAAAACCGGCCCACCAGATCTGGCTGCCGCCGCTGGAGGACCCGCCGGCCCTCACCAGCCTCCTGCCGGCGTTGACCGTCGACCCGGACCGCGGCCTGACCGTCGCGGCGGCCGGAGCACGCGGGAAGCTCCGCGTCTCGATCGGCCTGGTGGACAAGCCGCTGGAGCAGCGGCGCGACCCGTTCGTCGTGGACCTGTCGGCCGGCGCCGGTCACGCGGTCGTGGTCGGCGGACCACGCAGCGGCAAGAGTACGGCGGTCCGCGCGCTGGTCTCGGCCCTCGCGCTGACCCACACGCCGCGCGAGGTGCAGTTCTACTGCCTCGACTTCGGCGGCGGATCCCTCTCCGCGCTCCGTGAGTTCCCGCACGTCGGCGGCGTGGCGCCGCGCCTCGACGTCGGCGCCGTACGCCGGACGATCGCCGAAGTACAGCAATTGCTGGCCGCCCGGGAGCGGTACTTCGGCGAGCACGGTGTGGAGAGCATGGCGTCGTACCGGGAACGGCGGGCGGCCGGGGAGTTCGCCGACGACCCGTGGGGCGACGTGTTCCTGGTCGTCGACGGCTGGCCGGTCCTGCGTTCCGACTTCGAGGACCTCGAGCCGATCCTGGGCGAGATCGCCGGCCGCGGCCTCGCGTACGGCGTGCACGTGATCGCGACCTGTTCGCGCTGGTTCGACCTGCGCGGCACGATCCGTGACCTGTTCGGCACCCGGATCGAGCTCCGGCTGGGCGACCCGTCGGACTCGGTCATCGACCGCCGTGCCGCGATGAGCGTGCCGGCCGACAAGCCCGGCCGAGGACTCGCCGACAAGGCACAGCACTTCGTCGTGGCAACCCCGGACGCCGACCTCGGCCCACAGCTCGCGGCGGCCTGGCCGGTGTCGGGTGCTCCGCGGGTCCGGCTGCTCCCGCTCCAGTTGCAGGAGGCCAAGTTGGCCGCCGTACTGCGACGCAAACCTGTCGCAGGCCTGCCGATCGGGCTGTCCGAACGTGACCTCGGCCCGGTGGCCCTCGACCTCGACGCCGACCCGCACTTCCTGCTGTTCGGCGACACCGAGTCCGGGAAGACCGGGTTCCTGCGCCGGCTGGCCCGCTCGATCACCGAGCGGTACGAACCGACCGAGGCACGGATCATCCTGGTCGACTACCGCCGCTCGCTGCACCTCTCCGCCGAGCATGTGATGGGGACGTTCTCGGAGCCACGCGGCGTCGAGGCGATGGTCACCGACCTGCTGCCGGTCCTCGAACGCCGCCAGTCCGGCGAATGGACCGGGCCCGACATCCACATCCTGGTCGACGACTACGACCTGGTCGTTGGACAGACCTCCAATCCGCTCGGCGGCCTGATCGACTACCTGGCCCACGGCCGCGACATCGGCCTGCACCTGATCGTCACCCGCCGCAGCGGCGGCGCCGGCCGCGCGATCTACGAGCCACTGATCGCCCGCCTGCGCGACCTCGGCACCCCCGGCCTGCTGCTGAGCGGCGACAGGTCCGAAGGCGCACTCCTCGGCACCACCAAACCCGAGACCCTGCCGCCAGGCCGTGGCCACCTCGTCGGCCGCCGCGGCACCACCCAACTCATCCAACTGGTGGACTGCCCACCTGACCCGAACCCGTTGACACAGGAGCACCCATGAGTCTGTTGTTCGACGCCCAAGAGATCCGCAACTTCCGGGACAAGGTGCCGAAGGAGGACTTCGGCTGGCTGCCGGACCTGATCGCGCAAGGCTCCAACCTCGCGGGTCCGATGGCCGAGAGCCAGAACGCCAACCGGCTCCACCTCGGCTTCCTCCGGAGTCTCGAGCTCTTCGGCACGGAGGTGCCGCAGGGCCTGGACGGGCTCCGGCAGTTCGCCACCACGCTCATCGACACCTACGAGGGGGCGGACGGTGACAGCGCGGCCCGCGTGAACGCGATCAACCTGTCGTTCCACGATGTCGAAGGAAAGCCGCTCCCCGAACCGGCACCGACCTATCCGGTGCTGCCGACGCCACCTGCCGCATAGGAGATCGCCGAGATGGACTACAGCAAGTGCGACGCGAACCAGATCCAGCAGATGCTGGCCGGGGAGCACCCCGAGGCCTGGCTGGCGGCGGCCCGGGCCTGGGGGAAGATGGCGGTCGCGGCGGACAACGTCGGGGCCGGCATCACGGGTGCGAGTGGCGAGATCACCGTATGGCGGCAGAGCAACGACTCGAATGCGCAGAAGGCCTTCGACGGCCGGATCAACCGTGATCTGCGGTCGCTGACCGACTGGGGGAACTACGGTCGCAAGCTGACCGTCAACCTGCAAACGGTGGGCGACGCGATCGGCAACGCCCGGGTCGTGGTGCAGCACTGCGTGGACGAGCGGAAGAAGCAGGTTCAGAAGGTCGACCAGGCGAAGAACGACTCCGATCGGTACTGGGCGCAGCTTGGTGTCAGCATGATCGACTACCAGGCCCAGCAAGCGATCACGCAACTGGCGGGATTGATGTCCGGTGCATTGTCCGACAAGGACGGTCCGCCGGCACAGGTATGGGAAGGTCCCCGGGCGGTGCCGGACTCCAAGGATCAGCCGCCGCCGGACAAAGGCGACGGGTCGGGGACCGGGGCGGGGAAGGGCGGGGGTGGTGGGGAGAGTGCGCAGACCAAGGCTGGGCCGGATGACAAGACGCCTGCGGACAAGAAGCCGGATGACAAGACGCCTACGGATCCGGTCGACGAAGCGGGCAAGGTCATCGATGTCGTTGGCAAGGGCATCGATCTGCTCGGGAAGGTACCGGACAACCTGGACAAGTGGATCACGCTCGCCCAGCACGCCAAGGACCTGGTCGATCCCAGCACGACCGCCACCACGCCGACGGTCACCATGCCTTCGGCCCACGTACCGCTGACCGACTCGCCCGCGCTGGCCGGTGGTGCGGGAACGACGACCGCGCCGACGTTCCACACCCCGTCGGTACCGACGTTGCCCGGCGACAGCTCGACCAACTTCCCCATCGGCTCCCTCGGCGGCGGCGGCGGTGCCGGTGCCCTCGGCAACAGTTCGGTCGGCGGGTCTTCCGGTACGTCGCAACGTACGACGACGCCCGTACAGAAGTCCGCGACCGTCTCGGGTACGGCGGGTACGGCGGGCACCGAGCCGCAACTGTCCGGCCAGGCCTCGACCACGGCGTCGACGGCCGCCAAGCAGAGCACGCCGCCGATGTACCCAGCGCAGAACGGCGGCATGGGTGCCGGCGGCAACGGTGTACGGGACATCAAGCCCGGTGCCGGCCGCAAGCCCGGGTTCAACGTCCCGGCCGACCAGAGCGAGAGTGAACGGCTCCGGCGGCAGGGTGTGCAGTCCGATCTGCAGGGCCGTACGAACGGCGAGTCCCGGACGGCGTCCGGCGTACCGCCACTGCGCAAACGCAAGCGATCCGCCGCCCGCGCGGTCGAGCGCGACGTACTCGACGAGGACCTGTGGCGCATCTGACCGCACAACCGGCCATCCGATGGCCGCAACCGGTACGCGCCGGGAGACCCGCGCGCACCGACCTAGCGTGATACCAACCGGTGATCACGCATCGGCAACCCAGCAAGGAGGAAACGCCATGGCCGGTACCAGGGCCGATACCCCGAGGATGATGCAGACGGCCTCGGCGGCCGCCACGATCGCCGACAACCTGAGGTCGGTGATGGCCTCGCTCGACGGCGCGATGAGCGGGCTGAGCACGATGGACGGCGAGATCAAGAATCCGTTCTGGCAGGGGCACCACAACCACCTCGAAGCGATGGACAAGCTGTGCGCGAAGCTGCACCGGATGGCTGACGGCATCACCGTCTCGAAGGTGGGATACGAGACCCAGGACGCCGACGGCCAGCAGGCGTTCCGCACGCTGGCCGGCCAGTCCGGCGGCTTCGCGGGTGGCGGCGCCGGCACCGGAAGCGCCGGCGGTCACGGCGCCATCGATACCACTGTCCTCTAGGAAGGGATGCCGTCATGCTGATCAACTACCCGTACAACCAGATGGGGCAAGGCGCCGTCGACATGGCCGGCGCCAACAAGGCTGTGACCGACCTGACAGACCAGTTCGAGCAGGCCATGACCAACATGTTCCACGCCTGGGACAGCCCGGAGGGTGCCGCGGAGTTCCAGAGCCTGCGGACGCTCTGGAGGGCGGCGACCGTGGAGGTCAACGCGAGGTTGGACAAACGGGCACAAGCTATGGACGAGGCGCAGATCGGGATGCAGCGCGCCGACCAGCGCGCCGCGAACGCTGCCCGGGACTGCTGACCGGACGACTGCTGTCCCAACGACAAAGCCCGGCCCCGCGACGGGGCCGGGCTTTTGTCATGCGCGCCAGTTGCGCCGGCGGCCGAGTGGTACGACGATGGCGACAACCACGACGAGTGCCGCGAGAACTGCAGCCAGCAAGGCGATTCGGCGACCTTCCCGACCGGCCGCGGTCCGGGCCAGGATACGTCGATCCGCGATCGGGTCGACCTTTGCGGGACGGACTCGGGGCAGTACTGCGGGTTTCGCCGTCGCGAGGACGTCCTGTACCGCGCGGTACGGGTTCACCACGCCGGCGCCGAACTGATCCGCCGGACCGGCTGCGGGCGTGGCGGTGGCGATCAGGCGGTTCGCGACCTGGGCCGCCGACAGGTGCGGATCGGCCGAACGGACGAGTGCCGCCGTACCGCTGACGAACGCGGCGGCGAAGCTGGTGCCGTCGTAGTACCGGTGACCGCGGACCCGGGTCGCCGAAAGGACGCCACCGCCGGGCGCGGAGATGTCGACGTACGAGCCGACCTGCGAGTTCTGCAGACGGGTCCCGTCGATCGTCATCGCGCCGACCCCGAGGACCCCCGGGTACGCCGCCGGGTAGGTGATCGGGTCCGCTCCCTGCTGGGCGTGGGCGTTGCCGGCTGCGGCGACGATCAGCGCGTCGTGCTGTTCGGCGTACCGGACGGCGTCCCGGACCGGTTTCTGGTCGCCGTACATCGACAGCGAGATGTTGATCACCGAGGCGCCGGCGTCGACGGCGTACCGGATTGCGCCGGCGAACACCGTCGGACTGACGGCGTCGCCCTGGTCCTGGCTCGCGTCGCGTTCGCTGACCCGGATCGGCAGGATGGTGGCGCCGGGCGCGATCCCGCGGAAGCCGATCCCCTGGGCGGGACGGGCGGCGATGATGCCGGCCACCGCCGTACCGTGCGAGACACAGTCGAAATTCGCGCGGGTGTCGCCCGGTGTCAGCAGGTCGCGGCCGGGCAGCACCGCGCCGGGTGCGCTCAGTTGTGGGTGATCGGCGTCGACGCCGGAGTCGATCACGGCGACGGTCACGCCGCGGCCGGTGATCCCCGCCGGTACCCGGTCGGGCGCGAGCCAGGTCTGCGCCCACGGCAACTTGCTCACCGGGGTCCCGCCGGCTTCGGCGTACTGACACATTCCGGCCGGCGGTACGGCGGACGCGGCCGGCGCCGACGTGATCGTCGGCAACCCCACGAGCAACGCACCGGCGGTGGCCGCGGTCAGGCGGCCCGCTCTGACAGTCATCACCCTCCGGACCGTAGGTCCCGGCCCGATCGGGCCACGAGTTCTGACCCCTTGTGGCCAAGGGCTGACCACGATCGCCGTCCGGATCGGACCCTGTTCCCATGGACCCGTCGGAATTCCGCCTCGGCAAGGAACTGTCCGCGCTCGGCCTGGACAACGAGCTCCAGCGCTCGCTGTCCGCGATGAACGCCTTCCAGGCCGAGCTCGAGTCGATCACCGTCACAGTGGTCTCGCCGGACCGGCAGATCAAGGTCACGATCGGAGTCCACGGCGACGTCCGGGAGCTCGAGTTCGACCCCGGCATCTTCCGCGATCAGGACCCACGGAGCCTGGCCGCCGCGATCCTCGCCACGCTGACCGAGGCCAGTACCGCGATGGCCGCCAAGATCGCCGCCCGCTACGACGACCTCGCGGAGCGACTGTCATGACCGAGGTCGATCTGTCGGCCGTGTACGACGCCGCCGAGAAGGTACGCGAGCTCGGTACCACCAGTGGTGCGTGGCTGACCGGTGCGCTGAAGGACCTCGGGCCGGACAGCCTCGCCAAGGCCTTCGGCGGTGACGACATGGGGCGGAAGATGGCCGACGGATTCAGCCAGCGCTTCGCCTATCTGAGCCAGGCGGGCGCGGCGATCGAACAGAGCCTGCTCAACATCGGAGACGGGATCACAGCCGCCGGGAACCTGGTCGAGCAGGTCGACGGGCACAACGCGGACGCGCTCCGGGCCGCCGACCTCGACCTGCAGACCGACGGCATGCCCCTGCCGGCCAACGCGGCACCGCCCGCCGCCGACGCCGGCCGGCCGACGTGAGCTGGTGGCACCCGATCGTCGAATTCCTCGGGGCGATCGTCGGTGTCGATCCCGACGACTGGCCGAAGGGTGACGAGGACGCGCTGCGCGAGAGCGCCCGCCAGTACGACGCGATCGCAGCGGGACTGCGCTCGACCGTCGCCGGCGGATGCCGTGAGCAATCGACCGCTGTCCTGGCGGCCTGGAACGGTGAGGGCGGACGGGCGCTGGGCGCGGAGGTCCTTGCCTACGGCACCGATCCGAAGTTCGGCGGTGCCGAGGCGATGGCGGTGGCGGCCGCGGATCTCGCGCAGTATCTGCGGGACCAGGCCGACACGATCGTCCGGACCAAGATTCTGATCTTCGCCCAGATCGTGATCGGCATCCTGATGTTCGCGATCCCGGCAGGCAAGCTGATCTCGCTGGGCCTGCGGCAGGCGTTACGGCAGGGGCTGAAGGAGTTCATCCACAAGGGCGCGCAAGCCGCGATCAAGGATGCGGTCCGCGCGATCGTGGCGCAGGCCGGGAAGAGGCCGGCGCTGGCTCCGGTCAGTGTCGTCCGCGGCCTGGTCCTCGCCGGTGCCGGCGGGGTCGGGTACGGCCTGGCACCGAACACGATCTCGCAGGCGTACGGCGTACTCACCAACCAGTCGGGCCGCACCACGAAGGACGGCGGCCACGCGGACGGCTGGGACTGGGGCGAGACCAGGCAGGCCGCGGAGGTCGCCGCGGTCGCGACACCGATCGCGATCGCCGCCAGCGTGGGATTGGGCAGCGTGAGCAGTTTCGCGACTCGCAAGGTGAGCGCGCTGGACGGTCCCGTGCAGCAGTTTCTCATCCGGCGGGCCGCCGGCGCCGCCACGATGGGCGTGAGCATGCCGGCCGCCAACTCCATCGTCGTCACCCACACGTTGCCGACTGGCGAAGAGCTGTGGAAGTCCGCTGTGATGGGTGCGGCTGTCCCAGGCGGCGGCTCGCATGGCCCGACCGCCGGCGGCCCCCACGGCGACCCGATCGAGGTCGCCCCGGTCCGCAACCACTCGACGATCGGCGGCGACCACACACCCGACGGCCCACCGGAGACCGTCAAGCCGGGTCTCGAGGCGACAGCTCCGAATGCTTCAGCCGCGCCGACCGGGACTGACGCGACTGGTGCTGGGACCGGTTCAACCCAGACAGGCGGTACGGCGCAGACTGGCAGCGGTAGCGCACAGACTGGCAACGGTACGGCGCAGACCGGGAACGGGACGGGGCACAACGCCGGCTCGACGACTGGTGCGGAGGCCGGAGTGGCCCCGAGCGTCGGTGCCGCCCAGCCGGCCGCCGGCGCGCGTACGCCGGATGCCTCGGGCAGCCCGGCCGCCCGAGCTGCCACCGACACGACCACGCCGGCGGCGAAGACCACGACAACGTCGCAGCCGGGCAAGGCGGCTGCACCCGACAAGGGCGCCGGAGCCGAGAAGGCAGCCCCACCCGACAATCCACCGTCCGGCCCGGACAAACCCGCCGTACCCGACCAACCCCAGTCGCCGGGCAAGGAAGCACCCGCAACACCCCAAGACCCGGCCGCAGCCAACAGACCAGCCGACGCCGACAAACCAGCCGGCACCGAGAAGCCGGCCGGCGCCGACAAGCCAGCCGGCACCGAGAAGCCCGCCGGACCTGACAACTCCGCTGGTGCCGACAAGCCGTCTGGTGCGGACAAGCCGGGTACGGCGGTCGAGCCGGGTGGTGCGGAGAGGCAGATGGTTCCGGCGAGTGGTCAGCCAGGAGCGAAGGTTGCCGATCCAGCCAACCGCCAACCCGGATCCCCAGTACGCCCGGGCAACCACCAGAACAGCACACCCAGCGCCCCGATCAGTGAGCGTATCGCGCAAGGGGAAGCGACTGCTGGTGAGGCCGGCGCACGTGGCGACGCGCGTACAGGTGACGTTGGTTCGCGCGATGGTGCGCCCGCCGGCGAGCCGGGTTCGCGTGGTGACGCGAGTGGCGGTGCAAGTGGCTCGCGCGACGATGCGTCCACCGATGAGGCTGGCTCGCTTGGTGGAACTGCTGCGGGTGAAGGAGCCTCCAGAGCCGATGTCTCTGCTGGTGAAGGCACTCCGCGGGCCGACTCGTCTGCTGATGAAAGGACGCCTGAAGGGTCCTCGCGGGTTGGGGATCGCCAAGGTGTGCAGGGCAAGGTTTCCGAGGCGCAGGTTGGGCCGGAGGCCGAGGGCGGATCGTCGGCTGGGGCCGGTCGGGCTCGTACGGGCGAGGAGGCTGGTCGCGAGCCTTCCGCGACTGCCGAAGTACAGAAGGACTGGAGTCAGGAACCCGAACACCAGAAAGAGGTGGAGCGGCGGCAGGCGGCCGCCAAGGCAGCGCAGGCCCGGTACGAAGAAGCCCAGAAGGCGCAGCACACCAAGGAAGTCCAGAACAGGGCCAAGGAGACCGGCAGGGATCTGAAGGACGCGCGCAAGGACCTGAAGGAGGCACGCAAGGACCTGAAGGATGCCGCGCGGGCGCTCCGCAAGTACCTCGACAGGCACGGCGACCCGGATGTCCGGACGGACAAGCCGCGCCACAAGCCGCACGACGAGGCACGCGACGAGCTGCAGGAAAAGGTGACGGCGGCGACGAAGCAGTACGAGTCCGCACGGGACGTCGTCAAAGCAGCTGAGATCGCGGCTGCGCCGTTGCGCGCCGCCAAGCAGCTGGCCGAGTCCGAGCGGATGTCGTACCTGTCGGCGAAGCTGGACTACGCGCTAGCGCGGCTCAGCCCCGAGGAGATCAAGCAGTTCGGAGATGGGAAGCTCGAGGTCCTCAAGGACGCCCTCCCCGAGAACGTCACCCCCGACGAGGCGCTCCAGCTCGCGATGCACGAGATGATCCACCGCAACGACGGCGGTTGGGGCTTCGCGCTGAACGTGACCCAGATCCAGGCCGAGGTGGCGCTGCGCGACGGCTCGACGGTGCAGATGCTGCCCGGGGAAGGAAAGTCCCCGGTCGCCGCCGTCGCCGTCGGCATGATCGCGGCGGATCGCCCGGTGCACTTCATGACGTCGAACCGGACCCTCGCCGGGGAGGCCTACTCCCAGTTCCGGCAGGTCCTCGAGCCGCTCGGGTACGACGTCATCCTCGTCGATCCCGCCGTACGGTATCCGAAGCCGAGCGGCCGCACCGTGTACGTCGGCGATGTCGCCGCTTTCGGTTGGAGCATGGGCCGCGGCCACCGGGTCCCGGGCAAGGACGTCATCATCGACGAGGCCGACGCGGTGGCGATCGACCGCGCCACGCAGGTCTACACACACAGCTCCGGCGCCGCCGGCAAGGCGAGCGCGAAGGTCGAGGCCGAGGTCATGCTCGCGCAGCGATCCCTGGACAGCGGCAAGTTCACGTACGCCGACCTCGGCCTGACGCCCGACCGGGAACCGCTCAACGGGGTGGGTGCCAAGCTGAGCCCGGACGGACGGCTGAAGCTGGCCGGCGAGACCGGCCTGAAGCCCACGTCGCGTCAGTTCGCCAAGTACGTCACGCGGCTGGAGAGCGCGGCGCAGGCTCACTGGGTCCTGCGCGAAGGCCATGACTACGTCATCGGCGCGATCGGCGGCGAAAAGCGGATCCTGATCATCGGCCAGCACGACCACGACCTGCTGATCGATCGGGAGACCCAGCTCGAACAGCGCTGGACAGGCGTCGGCCAGGCGCTCGAGGCACGCCACGGCCTGGAGGTGCGCGCGGACCCCGAACACGCGAAGGCGATCACGACGCGGGATGTGCTCGACAGCTATGACCGGATGAGCGGTATGTCGGGAACGATGAAGGAGGCCGAGCCGGCGATCCGCGAGCTGTACGGCGAGGACAAGGTCGGCCCAGTCGTCGAGATCGACAGGTTCAACGATGCGAAGCTGGAGTACCGGCCGACGCTGCAGGTCACGACAATCGAGGAGAAGTACCAGGCCATCGTGGACCAGGCGATCGCGGACATGGCCAAGGACGGCAACCTGTCGACCGGGCGGCCGCAGGTGATCGCCACCGAGCACAACGAAGAGGTCGTACAGGTCTATGAACTGCTGATCAAACGGCTGAACGAACGGAACCTGTCCGCCGACGCGATCCGGATCGAGAAGATCAACGCCGAGCGGATGGCGGAGTGGATCGGCGCCGAGCCTGACGCGGGTGAACGTACTCCCGACGTGAAGGAGTCCAACTACGACATCCAGATGCGCGCCACCTTGAAGAAGGCCGGTGAACTGGGCACGATCACGATCGGGAACAAGGTGCTCGGCCGCGGTATCGACATCAAGGTGCACCCGGACGCGTTCACCTACGGCGACCGGCCCGCGGCCGACGTGCACGTCTTCACCGTCAAGGAGCGCGGCGGCCGGGAGGCAATCACCGGCGGAATCGCGATGCGCGCCGGCTACTACGACCCGAATTCGCCACGCAACACGGTCCAGGTCCTGACCCGGGCAGGCCGCCAGGGCGCGCCCGGCGAGGCCTCTCTGGTCGTCTCCCACCAGGACGAACTCTTCCGCCGCCGGCGGAGCGCGCTCGAGGCCGCCATCGCGTACCACGATTCACCGTCCACCGCCGCCCACAAGCGCGCGCTCGAGGCCTACGCGGACGCAGCCGTCGCCCACGCAAAGGCCGTCGCGCTGGGCGCGGGCGCCCAAACCGCCGAGACCCTGAAGGCGGCAGACGAAGCAGTGCGTCAGACCGAGAAGGCGCTCGCCATCGAGAACTACACCACCGCGATCCACGCCGCCCAGCTCGCGTCGCAGCAGTCCAACATCGCCAACATCCGCGCCCGGCACACCGCCGTACCCCAGAGCCAAGCCAGTACGACGCAGCAGTCCGACGGCAGGCACCCGCAGCAGTCCGACGACCTTGGTACGGCGCAGCGTGTGGACGACAGCGCTCGGAGTCGGCGGGTGCCCGATGGGCCGCAGGCGGCTGGTGGGCCGGTGTATCGGCAATTGGCGGCTGAGGATCAGGCCGAGGTTCGGGGGATCGTCGCGAAGCTCACGGCGAACGATCCGGTCCGGTTGGAAGGTCTCCGGCCGTTGCTCGAAAGTCCGCGGCTGCGGTCGCTCGATCCGGAGCTCCTGATGCACGAGGTCAGGAGCTGGGAAGGACTCAGCTACCAGGAGGTGTTCAGCAAGGGCACCTTGTTCGGCGCCGGGATCGCCGACGCGCCGGTTCCGGCGCCGCTCGCGCGTCCGTCGAGCGACTTTGCCGATGCCACGGACTTCGGTCGGCTCGAGTCCCTGCCGCCGCAGTTGAGCAGTGCCGGCGACGCCGGACGCCTCGCCTCCGAGGACCCGAACGCCGGTGCTCACCTGATGACCGGACCCGATAACCGCGACTGGGTCGTCAAGCTGTACGCCGACACCGCTATCAACCAGGAAACGGCCCAAGCCGAACTCGAAGGCCTGTACGGCGCCTACCTGACCGGCTTCGGTCCCACGCCGTACGGGTTGGTCCGGGTGACGGTCGACAACAAGAACTACATCGGTGTCGCGATGGCGCCGGTCGCCGGCGGTCTGATCGAGGCCGAGAACCGCGACGCAACCGCCGAGAACAAGGCCGAGGCCGCGCACTGGCGCTCGCGAGTGACCTTCCGTACGGCGCAAGAGCTCGACCTGTTCAGCCGCGCCCTGCTGGCCCAGGGATACTCGTTCCGCCGTGACATGAGGTACTTCGTCGACGACAACGGCAACCTCCGCCTGATCGACCTGGCCGGCGTCGAACCCCTGCCCGCCAAGGGGTTCTACCGGGATTTCTGGCGCGAGAGGCACCACGAGGTGATCGCCGAAGCCCGCGGCCCACTGGTCGAGGCTGCCGTCGAGAACGCGACCCGGCAGTCGTCGAGCACGGCCAGAACCGTTGCCGAAACCTTTGGATGGCTGCCGTC
>NZ_DASRVN010000467.1:0-4251 GCF_035655035.1 Kribbella sp.
CACGGTCGGCCCGGACACCGCGGATGCCGCCGGTACGCCGCACACCGGGATGTGCGCGTACCCGATCCCGATCCTCCGTGCCGACGACCTCCGGACGCTCCGGGCCCAGGCCGCCGCCCGCGGCGACGTCACGATCCACGACATGCACCAGGTCGCGCAGCAGGCCCGTACCTACGAGCAGATGGCCGGCACGCTGGCCGGGACCAAGCCCGAGGACATCCAGTACCTCGGCCTCGCGCTCTACGGCCCACGCCGGTCGATCGACTCGCTCACCGGGGCACTACCCCTCTACCGCTGACAGCTTCGCGGGGTTGGCCTGCACCCGGATCCGGGCGATCGCGTAGCGGTCGGACTCCAGCGTCAGCAGATGACGGTTGCCCCGGACAACTATCACCAACCCCGGCGCGCGCCAGTAACACCCGACCAGCTGGTCACGATCAACAAACCAGACGAAGGGGGGCAATTGTGAGCATCGTCGTAGCGCTGATCAACGGGATGATCAGGCTGATCGTGGTGGCGCCGAACCTGGCGTTCAAGCTGGTCAAGGAGCTCGTCCGTCAGATCGAGCGGGCCTCGCGACGCAAGCGCAAGTAGCTGCCGACCATCTGCGGGTCGGACATGCTCCAGTCCCACCCGCAGAACCTAGTGCTATCTGACAGCCGTCGATGTCGCTGCGGTCACGCGGGCTTGAGGACCTGGCGGGCCTTCGTGACTGCGGCCTCGGTCGCGGGGTCCAGTTCGCCGCCCTGGCCGGCGAGTACACCGACCGAGAGGATCACGTCGCCGACGCCGGTGACGACCGCGGCGTACTCGAGGCCGCGCTTCGGGCCACTCGTGCCGGTCAGCTGGAACGCGAAGGGCTTCGTGCCGTACGCCGGGGCGGTGATCGCCTCGACCTTCATCGACGTGTTGCCGGAGCCGGCGGTCTTCAGCGTCACCTTCGGACAGTCGTCGACTGCCTTCGCGTACGACTCGCGGAGATCCCTGACCTCGTCGGCGGTACCCAGCGAGTCCAGGCCGTAGTCGATGTACGGGCCCTCCTGGCCGCCGGTGAACGTGCGCGACGCGGTGGCCTTCGACCCCGGCGCCTTGCTCGCGTTCAGGTACTTCACGAGTGGCTTGCAGCGGCTGGTCGGCGCGGAGAACGGCTTCGAGCCGTCGTCCTCGCTTTTGTCCAGCGAGAACCCGCTGGGCAGGTCGGTCAGCTGCAGCAGCGCCCCGGTCAGCTCCGTGTCCGTCCGCGTCACCGGCCCGGCGGGCGTCGTCGGTGCCGCACTCGGAGTACTCGGATTCAGAGTGGCGGGTGGCGCCGCGTCCTTCTTGCCGCTCCCGCCACAGGCGGTCAAGGACAACGCGAGGACGGCTGAGAGCGCGACAAACCTGTTCATGGGCCTTCCGAAGGGCTCTGGGCGGGGCCGAGCAGGCAGCAGCGTACCTGACCGGGCAGTCAGTACCGGTGCGACCTCAGATGGATGTTCTGCAACAGGCCGACGGCCAGCAGGCAGGCGAACATCGACGACCCGCCGTACGACACGAACGGCAGCGGCAGGCCGGTGACCGGCATGATGCCGAGCGTCATCCCGATGTTCTCGAACGCCTGGAACGCGAACCAGCAGACGATCCCGGTCGCCACCAGCCGGCCGAACGCGTCCCGCGCGTTCACCGCGATCCGCAGCCCGCGGATCAGGATGATCGCGAACAGCACGATGATCGCGCCGGCGCCGATCAGCCCGAGTTCCTCCCCCGCGACCGTGAACACGAAGTCGGTGTGCTGCTCGGGGACGAACCCGTTCTGCGTCTGGCCGCCGTGGAACAGGCCCTGCCCGAAGACGCCGCCGTTCCCGATCGCGATCCGCGCCTGGTTCACGTTGTACCCGATGCCCTGCGGGTCCGACGACGGGTGCATGAACGCGGTGAAGCGGTCGATCTGGTACCGCTTCAGGACGTGCGTGCTGATCGCGATCGCCGCGACCACGACCCCCGTGGTCAGCAGTGCGAGCATCCAGCGTTTCGGTACGCCGGACACCGCGATGATCCCGAACACGATCGACCCGAGCACCATCACCGTGCCGAGGTCCGGCTGCAGCATCACCAGCACCACCGGGACCGCGGCGACCGCGACGGCCTGCGCGACGTCGAGCGTCCGGGCGTCCTCGCGGCGGTCGGTCTCGCTCTTCTCCGCGATCAGCAGCGCCATCCCGACGATCACCGCGAGCTTGGCGAACTCGCTCGGCTGGACCGACATGAACGGCAGCAGGATCCAGGACCGCGAGCCGTTGATGGTGGCCCCGATCCCGGGCACCAGCACCAGGATCAGCCCGAGGATCGAGCCGGCGTACAGCACCGGGGCGAGAATCCGGACCCGGCGGTGGTCGGTGATCGCGGCGCCGACCGCGAGCACCAGGCCGATCGCGAAGTTGATCGCGTGCCGGATCAGGTACGCGTCCGGCTTGCCGCCGGTGAGCGCCGTCTTGTTGTGGGTCGCGGACCAGACCAGCAGCGCGCCGAGGAACGACAGCGCGACCACGCCGAACACCAGCACCCAGTCGATCTGCCACACGGTCGAGCGCCGGTCCACCCGCGGCCGGGACCGGATCGGCGTCAGCAGTGCCATACCCGCCCTCTCAATGCTTCGGCCCGTTGCCAGGCGGCGGTGTGCCGGGCGTGATGTTGTACAGCGTCTCGTAGATCTTGCGGACCGCTTCACCGCCGGCGCCCGAACCGGTACCGGCCTGGCTGATCATCATCACCACGGCGTACCGATCGGTGTACGACGCCAGCCACGACGTGGTCTGCTTGCCGTAGACCTCGGCCGTACCGGTCTTGGCGCGGACCGGGATCTTGGCCAGCGGGAAGCCCTGGAACTTCCACGCCGCCGTACCCGAGATCGTGGTCTGCTTGAGCGCGTTGTCGATGTACTTCAGGTTGCTCGCCGAGACCGGGAGCCTGGTCTTCACGGCCGGCTTGATCTCGTGCGGCTTGCCGTTGGCGCCGACCCAGGACTGCACCACCCGCGGCTCGAACACGGTGCCGCCGTTCGACAGCGCCGAGTACACGGTCGCGAGCTGCAGCGGGGTGACCGTGGTGTCGCCCTGGCCGATCGCGAAGTTCACCGCGTCACCGGCGCGGTACTTGTACCCGTCGACGCAGAACTCGCGGGAGAACTGCTTCAGGAACGTGGACGTCCCGGCCGGTGGGCTGTTCGCGATCTTGCAGTAGTAGTCCTTCATCGAGTCGTAGTACGTCTTCTTCCACTTCCGGTCCGCGATCCGGCCGCTCGCCTCGCCGGGCAGATCGACACCGGTCGGCGTCCCCAGACCGAACTTCTGCGCCATCTCGACCAGCGGGTCGTGGGTGTTGACGTCGCTGGAGTTGCCACCCTCCTTGAGCCAGAGCGCGTACGCGATCCGGTAGAAGAACGTGTCGCAGGACAGCGCCAGCGCCTGGTCGAACCCGATCATCCCGCGCGACGCCGACTCGTAGTTCTTGAACTTGCGGTTGCCGACCTGGAAGTACGCCGAACAGTCGAGGCGCGTCTTCGGGCTGTACCCGGCGCCCAGCGCGGCCGACGTGGTGATCGGCTTGAACGTCGACCCCGGCGCCAGCTGCGCCTGCAACGCGCGCGACACCAGCGGGGTCCCGGACTTCGCCGAGTACAACGCATCCAGCTCGCGCTGGCTGATCCCGCCGACCCACACGCCCGGGTCGTACGTCGGGTAGCTGGCCATCGCGACCACCCGGCCGGTCTTGGTGTCCATCACGACCGCGGCGCCGGAGTCCGCGACGTACTTCTTGTGCGTGACCGGGTCGGTCTGCTTCCGCGCGGTCATGATCGCGTTCGTCAGCTGGGTCTCGACGGCCGCCTGGATCCGGGAGTCGATCGAGCTGACCAGCGTCGCGCCGGGGACCGGAGCGGTCTGCTTCTGGATGCCGGTGGTGTACCCGACCGCGTCGACGATCACGTCCTTCTCGCCGGGCGTGCCGCGCAGCAACTTGTCGTACGAGCGCTCGATACCGGCCCGGCCGACCAGGTCCGAGCGGTGCGGGACCGAGTCCTGCCCGGCCTTGTCCATCGCCTCGAGCTCTTCGGTGGTGATCGGCGACAGGTACCCGAGGATGTGCGCGGCGTTCACCTTGAACGGCTCCGGGTACGCCCGCAGGGTCTGCGAGTCGGCGGAGACCCCGGGGAAGTCCTCGCGGCGCTCCATCACCTCGATCGCGACCTGCTCGCTGACGTCCTTCGCGACCGGG
>NZ_DASRVN010000468.1:0-2900 GCF_035655035.1 Kribbella sp.
ATGTGTGGCCCGCTGGCGAAGGCGAGATGGCGGCGGGCGTTGGTACGGCGTACGTCGAAGGCGTCGGGGTGCTCGAACACCTCGGGGTCCCGGCCCGCGCCGGCGAGCGAGACGGTGACCATGTCGCCGCTCTGGATCCGCCGGCCGGCGAGTTCGACGTCGCGGGTCGCGTACCGGTCGACCACGGCGGCGGCCGGTTCGAGGCGGAGCGACTCCTCGACGGCGTTCGCGAGCAGGGACGGGTCGGCGCGGACCAGGTCGAGCTGATCGGGGTTGGTCAGCAGGTACCAGAGCGCGTTGGTGATCATCCCCTCGGTGGTCTCGATCCCGCCGAACATCAGCACCGCGGCGTTCGCCACCACCTCGTCCACCCCGAGCCCGGCATGCGCGGCCGCGGCGAGCAGGGAGTCGGAACTGTCGATGCCCGAGGCAACGTGTTTGTGCAGCTCGCCGAAGGCCGCGGCACCGGCCTCCGTCACGGGTTGTCCCGCCGACACCCCCGACACGGACTCGGAGATCGCCGAGTACCACCCGAGAACCGTCGGAGCGGATGCGGCCGGAAGCCCGAGCGAGTAGGCGACCACAGCGACGGACAACGGCCCCGCCAGGCCCGTCCGCAGATCAGCCGGAGAGGTCAGAGCAGACATCAGCTCCGCCACTGTTTGCTCTACCGGTCCCGTGAAGCGGCGACGGGTCTCGGCCAGCCCGAACGGCGACTCGAACGGGTCCCGGTGGATCTTGTGCGGATCGCCGTCGAGCGACAGCATCGAAGGCCCGACCACCTGGGCGGTCGAGAAGCGAGGGTCGTCGACGGTGAAGGTCTCGGGGTCACGAAGAACCTGCACGGCCAACGCGCGACCGGTCACGACCCAAGAGTTCAGAGGGTCGACCCACCCGACCGGACGGATCGCGGCGAGGGCGGGATGAGGGTCGCGTTCGAGCTGCTCAAGGGTGACCACCAGACCAACCCTAAGCTTAATACCACTAACATCACTGGTATTGCTGAGACAGATCGATTTCAAACGACTCAGGAGGGCTCCGGGTTACGGATCTCTCAGCAAAGCCCTCTAGGGTGTGCCCCATGTCTGAGCAATTGGTGCTGCTGCCTGCCGTCGACGTGGCGGACGGGCAGGCGGTCCGGCTGGTGCAGGGCGAGGCCGGGAGTGAGACGTCGTACGGCGACCCGCTGGCGGCGGCCATGGCCTGGCAGGAGGCCGGGGCGGAGTGGATCCACCTCGTCGACCTCGACGCGGCGTTCGGCCGGGGCAGCAACCGTGAGCTGCTCGCCGAGGTGACCGGCAAGCTCGACGTACAGGTCGAACTGTCCGGCGGCATCCGCGACGACGCGTCCCTGGAGGCCGCGCTGGCCACCGGCGCCCGCCGGGTCAACATCGGTACGGCGGCACTCGAGGACCCGGAGTGGTGCGACCGGGTCATCCAGCAGTACGGCGACCGGGTTGCGATCGGCCTGGACGTCCGCGGCCGGACGCTGGCCGCCCGCGGCTGGACCAAAGAAGGCGGCGACCTGTACGAGGTGCTCGCCCGGCTGGAGGCGGCCGGCTGCGAGCGGTACGTCGTCACCGACGTGACCAAGGACGGCATGCTCCAGGGGCCGAACCTGGACCTCTACCGCGACCTGTGCGCCCGGACCGACAAGCCGATCGTCGCGTCCGGCGGCGTCTCCAGCCTGGACGACCTGCGGGCGCTGAGCACGCTGGTCGGCGACGGCGTCGAGGGTGTCATCGTCGGCAAGGCGTTGTACGCGGGCGCGTTCACCCTGACCGAGGCACTCGAGCTCACGCGTGGAGGCGACAAGTGAGTCTGGCCGACAAGCTCCGGGACAAGAAGGTCCTGGTCACCGGCGTCACCGGCTTCGTCGGTGAGGCGCTGCTGCACCGGATCATCGGTGAGCTGCCGGGCACCACGGTGGCCGCGATCATCCGCCCGAAGGGCTCGCTGACCGGCACGGACCGGATGGCGCAGCTGCTGAAGAAGGACATCTTCAAGCCGTTCTACGGCGAGGGCACGCCGTACGCCGACGCCGAGGCGCTGACCGCGGCCCGGATCCACGTGATCAACGGCGACCTGTCCGACGTACCGGAACTGCCGAACGATCTCGACATCGTCGTGCACTGTGCCGGCGACGTGAGCTTCGACCCGCCGATCCACGAGGCGTTCACGACCAACGTGCTCGGCACCAAGAGCCTGCTCGAGCGCATCGTCGAGACCGGGCGCCCGGTGCACTACGTCCACATCTCGACGGCGTACACGGCCGGCCGCCGCCGCGGCGCGATCCCGGAGGCCCCGGTCGAGCACCTGGTCGACTGGCGGACCGAGGCCGAGGCCGGGATGGCGATGAAGGCCCGGATCGAGGAGCAGTCCCGGTCCGCGCCGATGCTGGCGAAGTTCCGCAAGGAGTCCGAGAAGCTGCACCGCCGGGCCGGGCACCTGACCGCCGCGGCCGACACCGAGCGGCGCCGTACCGAATGGGTCGCGAAGCGGCTGGTCGAGACCGGCACCGAACGCGCCCGCAGCCTCGGCTGGACCGACTGCTACACGTTCACCAAGGCACTCGGCGAGCGTGTCGTCGAGGAGTTCTCGTCGACACTGCCGACCTCGATCGTCCGGCCGGCGATCATCGAGTCCGCGGTGCAGAGCCCGCACCCGGGCTGGATCGAGGGCTTCAAGATGGCCGAGCCGCTGATCCTGGCGTACGGCCGCGGCGAGCTGCCGGAGTTCCCGGCGTCGCCGGACTCGGTGATCGAGATCATCCCGGTCGACCACGTGGTCGGCGCGATCTGCGCGGTGATGGCGACCGAGCCCGAGCTGAGCAAGCCGGAGTACTACCACATCGGCTCCGGCGCCCGGAACCCGCTGACCTTCGAGCAGCTGTACGCCGG
>NZ_DASRVN010000469.1:0-5376 GCF_035655035.1 Kribbella sp.
GACGGCGGCGATCCCGGTCCGCAGATCCAAACTCCTCCGGTAGTCCACAACGCCCGCACCGTCCGCACGGCCGTCACCCGCCCCGGCAGAGATCACCAGATCCGCCAACGGCTGGTACGACTCCACCAGCGGCCCTTGCAGTGCCCGGGTCCGCTCGGTGGCCGCCAGCTGATCACCTTCGTCGAGCAGCAACCGCCGTACGTCGGCCAGCACCGCCGGCCCGTCCGGGACGGTCAGCATGCGCGGACCGTCCCCGGACCAGACGTCGTCGAGGTTGAGCGCGATCCGCTCGTCGGCGACCCGCCCGTACACCTTCGCGCCGAGGTGCCCGTTGCCCAGCGGCAACGCCTCGAACCAGTCCGGTGCAGGGTTACGGAACCACAGGAGGTGAGACACTACTTCGAACCGCTTTTGTACTTGTCGTAGGCCTGCTGGTTGATCTGCAGGTACCGCGGCATCCCGGTGCTGTCGAGTCCCTTCACGTACGCGTCCCAGTCGGTGTCGAGGCTCTTCGACCCGGTGATGAACGCCAACTGGTTCTGGTTGACGTACGTGTTCAGGTTGGTCTGCAGCGTCGCAAGCTCACCACTGAGACTCGGGTCCGGCCACATGAACGCCTGCGGGAACCACTGCGACTTGTCCTCGTGACCCTGGTACTGCTTGGTCGCCTCGAACAGCCGCCGCTCGAGACCGGCGCCGGTGTAGATGTCCTTCGGCACGACCTGCGCGTTCCGGTAGGCCAGCGTGTTGTTGTACTGCGCCAGCGCGCCCCAGTTGATGTTCTTCGGCGGGTTCTGCACCGGGTTGTACAGGGGCTTGGTGCTCGCGTCGAGCGCGACGTCCCCAACCTTCGGCTTGTTCCAGCCGACACCCTCCGGGCCCATCGTGGCGATCATCTGGCCCTGGTCGCTGAAGATGTAGTCGAGCATCTTGATGGCCGCGACCTGGGCCTCCTTGCTGGCCTTGTTGGTCAGCATGAACGTGTAGCCGGTCGACGTCGGGTGGTTGTAGCCGGTGTAGCTCTTCCCCTCCGGACCGGTCAGCGGCGGTACGGCGTCGTACTGCTTGTCGCGCCCGTCCTTGGAGTCCAGCTGGACGAAGATGCCCGGCCAGAGCACCGGCACGGAGCCCAGTACGACGGCCTTCGGGTTGTTGCCCTGGGCCTGCAGCGCCTGCGCGTTCTGGGTGAACGCGGCCTGGTCGATCAGCCCGTCCTTGTAGAGGCCGTGGATGTACTTCAGGCCTTCCTTCCACGCGTCCGAGGTGACCGGCGTGACGACCTTGTCGCCGTTCAGCGTGAGCAGCGACCGGACACCGTTGTTCGCACCGACCGGGTCGTAGGCGAACGCGTTCATCAGGTACGCGATCAGGCTGCTGTCCTGGACGTCGGTGGTCATCGGGATCTCGTCGGCCTTGCCGTTGCCGTTCGGGTCCTTGGTCTTGAACGCCTCGAGCACCTTGCGCAGGTCGTCGGTGGTCTTCGGCACCTGCAGGCCGAGCTTCTTCAGCCAGGTGCTGTTGATCCACAGCTTGTCCGGGTACGTGCAGTGGAAGCAGTCCGCCCACTCCGGCAGCGCGTAGATGTGACCGTCGGGCGCGGTCGCCATCTCCTTGTATTCCTTGTTGGTGTCCAGGACCTTCTGGATGTTCGGCGCGTTGTCCTTGATCAGCTTCTCCAGCGGTACGGCGACGCCCTGCTGGCCGAGCTTGAGCACCTCGGCCTGCGTGAACGCGTCGATCCACGGGATCAGGAAGAACAGGTCCGGGTAGTCGCCGCTGGCCAACGCGATCTGCCGCTTCTCCTTGGCCGGACCGGCGTCGTACGTCGTGGTCTGCCAGCGGAACTGGATCTTGAACTTGTCGCTCATGATCTTGGTGACCGCGTTGGTGTTCAGGTTGGTGCTCTGGTCGGCCGGCGTGAAGGTGTCGATGATCACCTTGCCGTCGGCCGACGTCTCGTTCGCCGCGCCCTTGGACGTCTTGTTCGAGCTGCAGGCGGCCAGGGCGAGCGCGCCGGCTGCTGCCAACGCCACGACCTTGCTCACGGATGAGCGCATTGCGGTGTTCCTTTCCGAAGTGGGCTGAGGTCAGCCCTTGACCGCGCCGACCATCACGCCCTTGGTGAAGTGGCGGGCGACGAACGGGTAGATGACCAGTACGGGCAGGCTCGAGATGACGATGAGCGCGTACTTGAGGACGTTGGCCAGCTGTTGCTGTTCGAGCTGCTGGGCCAGACTCGTCGTGGTGGTGGACCCGGTGAGGGTGTTCAGGATCAGCACGTTCCGGAGCACGATCTGCAACGGGTACAGACTGGGGTCCTTGAGATAGATGAGAGCGTCGAAGTAGCTGTTCCACTGGAAGATCGCGTACATCAGCGCGATCACCGCGATCACCGGCTTGGACAGCGGCAGCACGATCGACCACAGGAACCGCAGGTCGCTGGCGCCGTCGATGGTCGCCGCCTCGTAGAGCTCGTCCGGGATCGTCGAGCGGAAGAACGTCCGCGCGATGATCACCTGCCAGACGCCGATCGCGCTCGGGATCACCATCGCCCAGCGGGTGTTCAGCATCCCGAGGTCCTGGACCACCAGGTACGTCGGGATCAGCCCGCCGGAGAACAGCATCGTGAAGATCAGCACGCTCATGATCACGTTCCGGCCGAAGAACGTCCGGCGCGACAGCGGGTACGCGATCGCGATCGTCAGCGTGACGCTGATCAGGGTGCCGCTGATCGCGTAGATGAACGAGTTCAGGTAGCCCTTCATGATCAGCGGATCGCTGAAGGCCTCCTTGTACGCCCGGATGCTCGGCTCGATCGGCCAGAGCAGGACCTTGCCGGCGCTCACCGCGGACGGGCTGCTGAACGAGTTCGCGATGATGTAGATCAGTGGCACCGCGACCAGGATCAGGGCCAGCCAGAGCATGATCTTCACGCCGGTCAGGAAGATCTTGTCGGTCCGCGTCTCCTCGATCGTGGTGCGCTGCGACTCGTGCCGGCGCGACGACGACGTACGGCGGAATCCTTGCAACGTGACGCTCATGACCAGAGTCCGTTTCCGGTGATGCGCTTGGCGGCGAAGTTCACGCCGAGCAGCAGGAAGAGGTTGATCACCGAGTTGAAGAGCCCGATGGCGGTCGCCATGCTGAAGTCGGCGTTCAGCAGCCCGGTCTTGTAGACGTAGGTGGCGATGATCTCGGACTGCGCGGTGTTCAGCGGGTTCTGCAGCAGGAACGCCTTCTCGAACCCGATCGACATGATGTTGCCGACGCCGAGCACCAGGATGATCACCGCGGTCGGCATGATCCCCGGCAGGTCGACGTGCCGGATCCGCTGCAGCCGGCTGGCGCCGTCGATCCGCGCCGACTCGTGCAGCGCAGGGTCGATCCCGGACAGCGCGGCCAGGTAGATCACCGCGGAGTACCCGGTGGTCTGCCAGACGTCCGACCAGACGTAGATGTGCCGGAAGTAGTTGGGGTTACCCAGGAAGTCGATCTGCGGTACGCCGAACAGCCCGATCGCGTCGTTGACGAACCCGAGCCGCGGCGACAGCACCAGGATCGTCATCGAGACCACGACCACGGTGGAGATGAAGTACGGCGCGTACGTGACCAGCTGGACGGTCTTCTTGAACCGGCCGTTGCGGATCTCGTTCAGCGCGATCGCCAGGATGATCGGGATCGGGAAGCTCGCGAGCACGGTGTAGACCGAGAGCAGGAAGGTGTTCTTCACCAGGGTCCAGAACACCGGGTTCTGGAAGAACAGCTCGAAGTTCTTGAACCCGACCCACGGGCTGCCCCACGGGCCGTCGACCGGGCTGTAGTCCTTGAACGCGATCACCGCGTTCGCGATCGGGACGTACTTGAAGATCACGAAGTACGCGAGCGGGACGACGACCAGCAGGTAGAGCTGCCAGTGCCGCCGCAGACTCCGCCGGGCCTGCGTCCGGCGACTCGTTCGCGGTGGCTTCCGGGCGGCACCCGCTCCCGCTCGCGACGCCGGGGGCGCCGGCGCCGGTTTCACCTCGAAGGTTGCGCTCACTCCGCATCCTTTCCCTCACGCGCTGGAGTGGAACCGATATCCGATAGGATCTCGGGTTTCGCTATCCCGGAGGATGACACAGAACCACCGGGGAGCGGAAGAGTTCCGGCCGCTGTCGATACCGGACGGTGACCGATGCGCCCAGATCCCTTGTCGGCAAAGGGTTTATGAAGTTGCCATAAGCAACTATCTACCCGGCCGACGGCAAATGATCCGATGGCAGGCCATCGGATCCAGGCATACACAGATCCAGCCCGGGGTCGATCTGAGCCGCCGACACCGAACTTCTCCAGAATTTATTTCTTCCGTTAACTATGTGGAAGTGAACCCGCCCACCGCACCCCATGTCAAGACCTGAGGCCGTCTTCGCACCGTCCGCAACACGTGAGAACGCCGGAGGATGTAGTGCTCATCCTCCGGCGTCCACAGCTGCCAGTTTCCGTTCCCCCGCCGAGTCACCATCCCCCGCCGGCGCGGCGGGTTACTTCTTCGCCATGATTTCGGCGCTCTTGGTCTGAGCCTCCGGCCACACGCTGTCATCACGTTTACCGGTCAGGTAGGCCTCGAACAGCGGGACCATGGCGGCCTGCATCTCCGCACCGTTCGGGTACTGCGGGTCGTACTGCAGCACGCCGTGCTGCGCCTGGCCGGAGAACACGCTCAGGTCGACGCCCTTCTTCTGCTCCGACGCGAGCAGCGCTGCCATCGCGTCCGGATTGGAGGGGAAGAAGGACGCACTGTACGTCGCCGCCTTCGTCTGGCACTCCTTCGACTCCTGGTAGGAGATCCACTTCCAGGTGGCGTCCTTGTTCTTGCTGCCGGTCCAGATGACGTTCCCGTTGCTTCCGGCAGTGACGTGCCGCGTGACTCCGTCCGGGCCCAGGACGGTCGGCGCGATGCCGACCTTCGTCCCCTTCAGCGCCGCGAAGGTCGCCGCCTCCCAGGAACCGCCCATCGTCATCGCCACCTTGCCGCTCCCCAACTGCTCGCTGTCGGAAAGCGTGAACAGGTTGTAGCTCGGCGCGTATCCCTTGGCCGCCATCTGCTTGGCCCAGTCCATCGTCTGCACGAAGCGAGGATCGGCGTAATTGAGCTGGGTCGGATGCTTCAGGTCCATCAATCGCCAGCCGGTCGACGCCGCGAACGGATACCACGAGATGTCACCGGACATCTGGTTCGACGCCACGACACCCGAGCCGTACGTCTTGATGTGATTCTTGTCGAACCCCGGCTGATCGCCGCGGACACCCTTGGTGTCGACCGTCAGATGCGCCGCGATCTTCTCGTACGTCCCGCCGTCCTTCGGATTCCAGGTCATCGTCCCGAGATCCTTGGCG
>NZ_DASRVN010000470.1:0-3509 GCF_035655035.1 Kribbella sp.
TCCGCGCCGTCGATCGCCCGCAGCGCGTCCGAGGTGATCCGGTACGGGAGCTGGGTCGTGACGTCGTACGGCGTGGGCTCGTCGGCGACGCCGTGGTCGAGCCGTTCGAGCCAGCCGTCAAACGCTTTCTCGTCCGGTGTCCGTTCGGGTCCGTGGGTGTGGAAGTACGGTCCGGCGTAGGTGTCGAAGTCGTCGGCGCCCCGGTGCATGTGCGGTTTGCCGGCGAAGTGCAGCTGGTAGTCCGCGGCCCGCAGTACGTCGAGCAGATCCTGCTCGTAGTAGGCGTACTGCGCGTTGCTGTTCTGGCGGACCCGGTGCGCACTCGGAAACCGCCCGGTGAGCAGGCTGGTCCGCGCCGGGACACACGCCGGCGCCGCCGTGTAGGCGTTCCGGAAATCGGTCCCCGCCGCGGCCAGCCCATCCACGAACGGCATCGTGTCCACCGCATACCCACTACGCCGCGTCAACCCCACCCGCTGCTGATCAGTCATCACAATGACGATGTCGGGACGCATCTACCCGCTCTCCACTCATCCCCCGCCCGAGCGGAGCGAGGGGTTGTATTCATTTACAGCGCTGTAATACAGCGCTGTAAACCCTGCCGTAGAAAACTGCCGGCCGTCAAGAGGTGGCGGGTCTAGCGGAGTCGGTCGGCCAGGCGGCGGATGCCTGGCTCGGGGCTGGTGAGGACCGGGCGGGAGGCACCCTCGAACGCCCCCTCGACAACCACCTCGTCGATCGTCACCGCCCGGCCCGCGAGCTCAGCCCGCTCCCGCAGCAACGCCCCCGTCGGCCGCACTGTCGTCGGCAACGTAGCGATCACCGTGATCGACTCGCCGGCAGCCACCGCCTCGTCCGCCATCGCCTCGTCGACCCGGTACACCGGCACCCCGAGCCGCTCCGCCAACGGCCCGGCGTACTGCGAGATCGACGAGCAGGTGAACATCACCGCCTCCGCCCCACCCGCAACGGCCGCATCACCCAGATCCGCCAGCCGCCGCGCCACGTCCTCGGGCGCGGCACCCCGGCCGAGATCGGCGACGATCTTGTCGTCGAGCAGGTTCTGCACCTCGACCCTGGGCAGATGCTCCGCCGCCAGCCGAGCGAACGCAGGAATGACAACTGCTCCGGTGTGCACGAAGGCAACACGTCCCACGACGGACTCCCGACGACTAGATATTCATGGTCGTCTGTTCATTCAACCATCGACCCGTCAGCTTGTCAGCCGCAGGTAGTCGAGGTTGAAGCCGCCGGTCTCGCAGTACACGGTGATCGTCTGGTCGCCGGCCGGGAGCGCGATCCGGGTACTGACCGACTGGTAGTTCGCCCAGCCGCCCGTGTCCGGCACCGTGACCTTGCTCAGCACGGCACCACTGGCGTCCCGGATCGAGATCGCATCCGGAGCCGGCGCCCCGGTGCCGTTCGCGACCCGGAGCTCAAGGTTGTACGTGCCCTGCGGTACGTCGACGCGGTACTGGAGCCAGTTCCCCGCCGCCGTCCACCCGACATCCTTCCCGCCGCTCGCCGCCGCGTTGTTCTCGACGAAGTTCGCGCCACCCTCGGTCCAGCCGTGCTGGGCGACGTACGACTCCGCCTCGAGCTTCTCCCCGACCGGCGCGCCGTGCGGCCGTACCGTCACCGGCACCGTGACCTCGTCGTGGGCCGCGCCGTCCGTGACCCGGAAAGTCAGTTTCTGTACGCCGGAAACCGTTGGATGAATGCTCACCACCCCGGTGCTGGCGTCGAGCGTGACACCGGCCGGCAGGTCCGTCGCGTAGTACGCGAGCCGATCCCCGTCGCGATCGGTCGCCCGCAACTGGAACTGCGTGGTCTGGTACTGGTCCGCGGTCACCGGCGGTACGGCCTCGAACTGCGGCGGATGGCTCCGGCGCGGCACCTCTCCGTGCCAGCGGTACGTCGCGAACGCGCCGGCCGGTACCGTCACCGTGAACGACCTGCCCGCCAGCGTGATCCGTACATCGCTCGGCGTTGCGTTGGCGTTCCCAACAACCGCGACGAAATTGTCCGCGGCGTCCTTGTAGACCACGTTGCTGATCCCGTTCGCGGTACCGCTCGACTCGACCCGGGTGTGCTCCGGCCCGAGGTACTTCGCGAACTGCCCCAGCGCGTACAGCTCGTCCCGGACCGAAAACGTTTTCGTACCTGTGTTCACGGTCACCAGCCGGTTCGGCCACTTGGTGGTCCGGCCGACCTCTTCCCAGTCGACGTTGTTGTCCCGGGCCGGCGTCCAGTGCAGCGTGCCGCCGTCCTGGTCGGTGGTCTGCGCCCACAGCACGTACGACGACGCGTCGAGCCGGAAATAGTCGAGAACGGTTTCCGGATTCAGGTCGCTGGTTTCCGTCATGTGCACGGGTTTTCCGAACTCCTCGTACGCGTCCCGCATCACCGTCGGGTCGCCCCAGTACGGGTGGAACGCGATCGCGTCCGCCGCGGCCCGCGTCTTCGGGTCGTCGAAGATCCGGTAGTAGTTCTTCGTCGCCGTACTGTTCGGATCCCGCCAGTCCCAGAAGTTGAAGTCGTGCACGTACAGCTGGGTCCGCAGCCCGGCGCGCCGTACCTCGCGCTTGATCGCGACCGCGAGTTTCTGCTGCTGCGCAACGCTGATGTCCATCGCCGGGTACACGACGTCGATCCCCGGCTCGTTGAGCAGCGTCAGCGCGTCGACGGTGATCCCGTACTTCGCATACGCCTGCAGGTACTTCACGTAGTACTTCGCGAACACGTCGATGCAGTCGTCGCGGAGCTTGCCGACCTGGTAGTACGACGTCGTGCTGCCCGGCCGCAGCGCGACCTCGCCGGTGAACCGGTTGTTGGTCTTCATCCACGCGGGCGCGCTCCACGCCGACGCGAAGAACGTCGCCCGCGGGTTGTACTTCTGGATCAGTTTCACGGTGTCGACGATGTGCAGGTCGACGTCCCGCTTGATCGAGAAGTACTTCAGGTCCCGGTCCTCGGCGACCCCGGCCGGCGGCTCGTCGTACGACCAGAACGGCAGGTGCTCGATCAGGTCCGGGCTGCCGATCGTCAGCCGGAACCGGTCGAACCCGGCACCGGTCTTCGGGTCCACCAGCAGCCGGACGGCCCGCTCGCGCTGCTCCGGGGTCAGCTTCCACAGGTTCGACACGCTGGTCTCGTCGAGCGAGAACCCGACACCGGTGTACTTCTGCCTGCTGATGCTCGGATCCGCCACGATCGTCGTATCGGCCGGGCCGTCCTTCCCGACGTACGTCGTCGGCAACGGCTGCCACGCGTGCGCGGCGCCTGCCGAGTACGAGCCCTGAACCACCGCCCCACGCTGCGCCACGGCCTGCCCGCCACCTGCCGCGAGCCCCGCCGCCGCCACGACGCCGACCGCAACCGTCAGCCCCAGAGTCCGCCTCACGAAACCTCCACCCGTCGACCGGAAAACCCTTTCAAGCAGGCCGACTGTAGGTTCGGAAACTCCGCGGCAACACCCCTTGCCGGTTCCGGAACTGGTTCCGGAACCT
>NZ_DASRVN010000471.1:0-3902 GCF_035655035.1 Kribbella sp.
GTGTGGGCGCTGAGCTGGTGCTGGCTGGAGTACTCGCGGGAACGCGTGTTTCCCGGCGGCTGCTTCTTCCAGAAGGTCTCGCACGAGTACGCCGGCCGTGAGGGCGCCGTGCGCGACGCGCTCCTCGAGGTCCACTGGGAATGGATGAAGCTGCTCGAGGACGTCGTCCAGGCGGCCGTCGAACGCGGCGAGGTCGTCGCGGACGCCAAGCAGCTGGCCTTCGACCTGAACGCGTACTACGAGGCGGCGAACTTCGCGTCGCTTCTCCAGGGCGACCTCGCGGGGTACGACCAGGCTCGTCAGGCCATCCGGTCGCGGCTGGAGTCGGTCGTCGTCGCCGGTACGCCGCTGCCCTGGTGAACGCGGGAACTGTCGGTGGCCGTCCCTAGGTTGGGGCTATGCGGCCTCATGTGGTGGCACAGCTGGCGATTTCGCTGGACGGGGTGACGTCGGGGTTCGACGTCGACCTCGCGCGGTTCTATGCGCTGGCGACGCTGTGGCAGGAGGACGTGACGCTGATCGACGCGCACACGATCGTTGCCCAGGAGAACGAAGTACGCGCGGCTCCGCGGCGCGGCCGACGTGCCGACGGGCCGTTGCTGGCGGTGGTGGACGACCGTGCGCGGGTCCACACCTGGGACTCACTACGAGACCTCGGCTACTGGTCCGACGTACTCGCCCTGTATGCAGACCAAACCCCCGCCCGCCCCGCCGACGCGACCACCCGCGAACTGATCACCGGCTACCAGGAAGTCGATCTAGGAGAAGTTCTGGCAGTTCTGGGTCGGCGGGGTCTGCAGACTGTCCGCGTCGACTCGCCGGCGCTGATCGCTGCGTGTCTGGATCAGGAGCTGGTGGACGAGCTGGCGCTCCTCATCCACCCGGTGCTGGTCGGTGGCGACTCGTGGTACGACACACCTCGCCTGCACCTGCAGCACGCCGGCACCGAGGTCTTCCGGGACGGCGTCATCTGGATCCGTTACTGCGTAGCCATCTGAAGGTCGCGAAACTGTCGGTGGCCGCGGATAGTGTGGGCGGTGATGAGGAAGCAGCATGAGGGGTACGACGAGCACGACGCGGAGCGCTGGGTCGCCGAGCCGGTGAAGCGGCCGGGGCGTACCGCGTTCGCGCGTGATCGGGCGCGCGTGCTGCACAGTGCTGCGCTGCGGCGGCTGGCGGCGAAGACGCAGGTCGTGCTGGCGGGCAGCGACGACTTCGTGCGGAACCGGTTGACGCACAGCCTGGAGGTCGCGCAGATCGGGCGCGAGCTGGCGGCGACGCTCGGCTGCGACCCGGACATCGTGGACGCGGCGTGCCTGGCGCACGATCTCGGGCATCCGCCGTTCGGGCACAACGGCGAGCGCGCGCTGGACCAGGTCGCCGCGGACATCGGCGGCTTCGAGGGAAACGCGCAGACCCTGCGACTGCTGACCAGGCTGGAGTCCAAGACGTTCGACGCCGACGGCCGCAGCGTCGGGCTGAACCTGAGCCGCGCGACCCTCGACGCCGCGACCAAGTACCCGTGGCCGCGGCGGCCGGGGGAGCGCAAGTTCGGGGTGTACGACGACGACCTCGCGGTGTTCACGTGGTTGCGGCCGGGAGTGGGGGAGCGGCGCTGCCTGGAGGCGCAGGTGATGGACTTCGCCGACGACGTGGCGTACTCGGTGCATGACGTCGAGGACGGGATCGTTGCCCACCACATCGATCTGGCCGCGGTCGACACGGTCCGGGAGCCGTACTGGGAGACGGTCCGGCAGATGTATTTGCCGGAGGCAAGCGATGCCGAGCTCGATGAGGGCTGGGCGCGGTTGAAGGCCTTGCAGTACTGGCCGGCAGCCACGTTCGACGACAGCCGGCGGGCGCTCGGCGGGCTGAAGGACCTGACCAGCGAGCTGATCGGCCGGTTCGCGACCGCCGCGGAGCAGGCCACGCACGCGGTGTTCGGCGGGTCGCGCCTGATTCGGTACGAGGCGGACCTGGTGGTGCCGCCCGGGATCCGGACCGAGATCGGGCTTCTCAAGGGCATCGGGATGTACCACGTCCTCAAGTCCCCCGAACGCCAGGCCCGTCGCGCCACCCAGCGCGAGCTCCTCACCGAGCTGGTGGAAGCCCTCTGGAAGACCGCCCCGCGGCACCTGGACATCCCGTTCCAGTCCGACTTCACGACGGCGACCGACGACAACAGCCGCCTCCGCGTCGTAGTGGACCAGGTAGCCAGCCTCACCGACCCCTCAGCCCTAGCCTGGCACCAACAACTCATCCGCTGACCCCGCCAGGCGACTACCCCCGGGCTGCCATCTCCGGGCTGCCCCGCCCGTCGCCAGCCCGTCCAGCACTGTCCAGCGGACGGAGCTGCCGCCGCGGTCCGTTTGAGAGGTGAACCTCTGAGCCGGCCGGTTCACACCCCGCCTGCGGCGGGCGAAGGGGCAGGCTCGGAGGTTCACCTCTCAAACGCTTGAGGTCAGTGGATGGTGGTGAAGGGGAGGGATAGGCCTAGGTGGTTGTTGTCGGGGCTGTTGGTCAGGCGGATTTGGGTTAGTTCGGCGTCGGAGAGAGCCCGGCGGTAGATGCGGACCTCGTCGAGCGAGCCTTGGAAGCGGTTGGCGCCGTCTACCCGTTCGCCTACGTGGATGCCCTGGACGCCGAACTCCTTGCCGGCGGTGACCGAGCCGGCGGGGGCTGGAGTGGAGCCGACCTCGGTGCCGTCGACCAGCAGGCGGAGTTTGCCGTTCACGCGTTGGAGTACGACGTGGTGCCACTGGTTGTCGTTGTACGCCGACGCCGACTGGACCGTCACGTTGAACCGGTCGACCGACAGCAGCGCCCGGATCCGGTTGCTCTCCGGCTCGGCCCGCAACCACACCTGCGGCGTACTGCCGGAACCGGTCCGGTACGCCCACAGGATCGCGTGCGACCCCTTCGTCGCGCCGTACTTGATCCAGGTCATCATCGTGAAGTCGTCCGCCCCGAGGTCGATCGACCGGTCGAACGGTACCTCGACGTAGTCGTCCACCCCGTCGAGCGCGAGCCCGGTCCCGAACTTGCCCTCGGCAACAGTCGCCCCGCCGCGGACGTACGCCGGGTTGTGTGCCGGTCCGACGTCAGGTGTCAGCGGCCCGGGCGCGGGCGGTCCCGGGATACCCGGCGGCGTCCCGTTCGGCACCGACAGGTACGCCTCGTTGAACCGCGCCCAGCGGATCGACTCGTACGGGCTCGCGACCCCCGCCTCGTACAACAGCCCGGCCTGGTCGCCGTCCAACCGGACCATGTCGGAGTACGCCGAAGGGCCCCACCAGAACACCTTGCCCTGCTGCCAGGTGCCGAACGAGTGCGCCTCGTCGTAGGACGATCGGATTGTCAACACTTCGCGCGCCGCGGGATGCGCCGGTGCCGAGAACAGGATCCGGTGGGTGTCGAACCGCAGCAGCGACCCCTGGACGTCCGGCACCACCAGCTGCGGGATCGTCCGGAACGGCTTGTCGAACGTCGCCCCGCCGTCGCTGCTGATCGCGTACGCACGGTTGCCCGGATCCGTCCCGCGTTCCCGGGCGAGCGCGTAGATCCGCCCGTCGTTCAGCTCGACCACGGTCACCTCCTGCGCGATCACGGTCCCGTCGTCGCGGGACGTCGTCGCTCCGATGTGCCAGGTCTCGCCGGAGTCGTCGGAGTACAGCAGATGCGTGCCATACACATGCGGCCCGACCCCGTCGTAGGACTCGAAGTTCGCTCCGACGATCAGTCGGCCGGCGTGGGGGCCGTGCTGGAGCTGGATGCCGTGCATCGGGCCGGTGGCGTACCAGAAGTTCCAGCTCGGGAGCTTCGCGTCGGTGAGTTCGCGCGGCGCGGTCCAGGTGGCGCCGTTGTCGTCGCTGGTCTGTACGTACGGGTCGCGGTCGCAGCCG
>NZ_DASRVN010000472.1:0-4643 GCF_035655035.1 Kribbella sp.
GGACCGCGCCAGATGCTTGGTGGCCACCGCCGACGCCGCCGCCGTCCGGAACAAGGTGAGCGCCGGCCCGTCCAGGATCGCCTCGCACGTCCCGGTCTCCGGATCCACCAGCAGGATCGTCGACTGCTGCACCGGCAGGCCACGCTCCAGATTGGCCGGCGTATCGGTGAGCAGCTTGATCCCCGCGGACCGCGCCGCGATCGCCGCGGTCATCGGCACCAGCAACGTCGTACAGCCGGGAACCTCGACCGTCGACCGCTCCGCCTGCACCGCACCGCCGGTGGACAGCGCGGCGTGTGCCTGCTCCACCGCGTCGATGACGGCCGGCATCTCCAGCGTCTTGGCGATCTCCTCCCGGCTGAGCGCGAGGATCGGCCGGCCGACGCTCATGACACCACCGCGACCAGATCGTCGTAGGCCGGCGCCTCGTCGAGCAGACCGTCCTCGACGAGGATCCGCATCCACTCGGCGTACCCGTCCTCGCTGATCCGCAGGTCGTCCCAGATCCCGCTCGCCCGCAGATCGTCGACGATCGGCACCAGGACGCCGGTGTCCAGCGACGGCCACTCGCGGGCGAGCAAATCGGTCAGCTCGGCCGCCTCGTGCGCCTTCAGCCAGTCGTACGCGTTCTGCAGGGCGCGGTAGAACCGCTGCACCAGCTGGTCGTCGCGGGCGAGGACGTCGTCGGTCGTGTAGTACACGCTGTTCGGCATCAGTCCGCCGGCCCGATCGTGACGGACGGCAACGAACGCCTCCTTGCGGTGCTCCAGGAAGGAGGCATTCACCAGGTCCGTGACGAGCGCGTCACCCATGCCGCCGAGGAACAGTTCGGTGAGCATCGACCCGGACAGGTCGCGGACCCAGCGCACCTTCGACATGTCGACACCGGCCTTGCGCATCAGCCCGGCGGTGTGCACGAACGGCGCGGTACCGCCGGCGCCCGGCGCGAGCACGATCTTGCCCTCGAGGTCCTTCCAGCCGAAGTCGGTGGTCGGCTCGCGGGTCACCAGCGCCTTGGGGTTGCGGGCGTTCAGCTGCGCGAAGGCGCGGTACTCGCGGCCCCGGCCGTGGTACATCGCCGGTACCCACAGGCCGCCGAGGACGACGTCCGCCGTACCGGTCTCCAGGTCGGTGAGGACCTGCGTCCAGTCGTCGGGCGCGGACCGGGAGAACTCCAGGCCCTCGGCCTCGTAGTACCCGAGTTCACGGGCGACGTACTCGGGAAGGTAGTTCGGCCAGTGCGAGGTGGCGCTGACGTGCAGACGGGTCATCGTTCAGACTCCTTCGGAGGTTGTGGCGACGTTGATGTCCTCGAGCGAGCGGCCGTGGGTCTCCGGGGCGAACCGGCTCACGATCGCCATCACGCAGTACATGACGGCGATCAGCACGAACACCGCGACCACCCCGGCGTGGTCGAGCAGCAGCCCGGCGCCGATCGGGACGAACGCCCCGGCGACATTGCCCTGGACCGCCACCATCGCGGTGCCGAACGCGCGGACCCGGGTCGGGTACAGCTCCGGGGCCCACGCGAAGATCGTGCTGTTCAGCAGCAGCACGAAGAACTGGAAGAGCGCGCCGAGGATCAGGACCAGCGCCGGCGACTTGGCCAGGAACCCGAAGGCGAGAGCGGCCAGGCAGGCCGCGGCGGCACCGCCGGTGATCACCACGCGGCGCGGCAGCCGGAGCGCCGCCCAGGTCGCCGCGGCGGCGCCGAACAGGCTGCCCAGGTTCATCACCATCGTGAACGCGAGGCTCTTGGTGATCGTGTAGCCCTGCTCGACGAGGATCGTCGGCATCAGGACCAGTACGGTCACCTGCGCGCCGAAGGTCATCCACGAGATCACCGCGAGGGCCGCCGTACGCCGCAGCAGGACGCCGTGGAACACCTCGGACAGCCGCACCTTCTCGACCACCTGGGCGGTACCCGTGTGCTGGATGTACGGCGTGACCGGTCCGTTCCGGTCCTTGAGCCGGCCGTTCGCCAGCCGGGTGAGGACGCCGTTCGCCTCGTCGAGCCGGCCGCGGGACGCGAGGTACCGCGGGGTCTCCGGGAGGAACCGCCGGTACACCAGCACCAGCAGCGCGGGCAGCACCAGCAGGCCGAACATCCACCGCCAGCTGTTGTGCGGGCCGCCGAAGAAGTTGCCGAGCGGACCCAGTACGACGGCCGCGAAGCCGAACGAGACCACGTTGCCGAAACCGCCGGCGCCGACGTTCAGCGAGGCAACCACCGCGCCGCGGTACTTCGTCGACACCAGCTCGCTGAGCATCGTCATCCCGGCGGCGATCTCACCGCCGAGGCCGACGCCGACGACGAACCGGCCGATCGCGAGCACGGCGTACCCCGGGGCGAGCGCGCAGATCAGCGCGCCGACGCAGTAGACGCCGAGGTTGAACGCGAGCGCAAACCGGCGGCCCTTGTGGTCGCCGAGTGCGCCGGTGACCACCTTGCCGATAATCATCGCGCCGATCGTCACGGTCTGCAGGAAGGCGAGCTCCGGCGTGGAGATGTTCCAGACCGACTTCAGCGCCGGGCCGACGGCGCCGAGCGAGTTCTCCTCCATCACGTCGAAGAACGCGCCGAGCAGCACCATCAGCAGGATCAGGCGGTGCGCGCGGTTGAACGGGATCGCGTCCAGGACGCGGCCGACCACGGACACGGCGTCCGCAGCCGGAGTGGCCGGTGTGGCAGGCGTGGCCGGTAGGGCAGGCGTGGCCGGCTCGGAGGCGAGCTGGTTCGGTGATTCAGTCGAGTGCATCGGACCGACCTCCTCAGGAGGAATGTTCGTCGGAGCCGAGCCGGGATCTCGGGGTTGCTTGATGATAGGATTACCAGTCATCTGATGTTTGAGGAAGAGGCTGCGATGAAAAAGGTCGAGCGGGTCTCTCTGGTCGAGTCCGTCGGAAGCCAGCTCCGCGAGGAGATCACCGCGGGCCGCTGGGCGGTCGGCGAGCGCATCCCGTCGGAAACCGAGCTGGTCGGTCAGCTCGGCGTCAGCCGGGCCTCGGTCCGCGAGGCGGTGCGCGGCCTGGTGCACGCCGGCCTGCTCGCCACCCGGCAGGGCGACGGCACCTACGTCACCGCCCGGGACGCCACCGACGTCGCGATCCGGCGCCGCCTCGGCGCGGCCGAGCACAGCGACGTGGTCGAGGTCCGCCGCGGCCTCGACATCGTCGCCGCCGGCCTCGCGGCGTCCCGTCGTACCCCTGCCGACGTCCGCGCCCTCCAGCAGGCGCTCGCCGCCCGCGCCACAGCCGGCGAGGCAGGCGACGAGACGGCCTTCGTCACCAACGACGTGGGGTTTCACCTCTGCGTGGCCCGGGCCTCCCACAACCCGGTCCTGATCGAGCTCTACACCAGCTTCGCCCGCGCCCTCACCGAAAGCGTCCGCGACGACCAGTGCCTCCAGGTCTTCGCCTCCGGCGAGGACACCTGGCACGAGGCCCTGGCCGCCGCCATCGAAGCCGGCGACACCACCAGTGCCGCGGCCGCCTCCCTGTCCCTACTGGAGAGCAGCACCTGATCCGGCGGCCAGTTCGACGACCTGGACGAGGGCGGTCGCGTCGGAGGTGCTGTGTTCGGCGAGTTCGGTGAAGAAGTGGGCCACGTGGCCGGTGGTGAGATGGTTGCGGAAGGCATCGATGTCGGCGTAGACCTCGTACAGGTAGAAGGTTCCGGGGTCCTCGATGCCGCGGAAGGAGCGGAACTCGCGGCAGCCGGGCTCCGCGCGGACGGCCGCGGTGAGAACGGTGATCGCGGCGGCGAGCCGGTCCTCGTGGCCGGGGATCGAGCGGACGATCGCGACCATCGGGCGCTCCCCCGCCGGCAGGTCGTCGGCGACGTCGGGCAGGAAGTTGCGGCTCATCGGACGCTCACCGGTACACCGGGCAGCACCAGTCGTACGTCGACCTGCGGCGCGAGCCGGGCGACCGCGTCGGCGTAGTGCCGGGGATCCTGGTCCCCCTTGGTGATCATCTGGTCGCCGAGCCGACCGCTGTGGAACGCGTAGTGCTGCGCGACCGCCACCGTCGGATTCAGTACGGCGGTCAGCTGCGCCGCCTCCTCGGCATCCATCACGACCTGCCGCAGGTTCATCGGCCGGATGCACAGCCCGTTCGTCGGCAGGATCGCGAGGTCGATCGGGCCGAACCGCTCCGGGATCGTGTCGAGCTCGGGCACCCGCAGCGAGTCGCCGCCGAAGTACACCGTCCGCCCGCCGCTCTGGATCACGAACGTGATCTCGTGGACGCCGTGTTTCCCGGGCGCCGCGGTCACCCGCACGTCACCGACCTCGGTCGCCTCCCACGCCTCGATCGTACGAACGTCCCGGAAGCCCTTGCCCGACGCGATCGCGGCAACCGTCCCCGGCCCGACCAGCGGTACGTCGAGGTCGAAGCCACCGTCGACGAGCGCGTCGAGATCGCAGTGGTCGTAGTGCTCGTGGCTGACCACGACCGCGTCGATCCGGCCGAGGTCCGCGACGGTCGACGCGACTCGCTCACCCTGGTAGTACGTCGCGGTCTGCGTGAACCACGGATCCGTGAGGATCCGGCGGTCGCCGATCTCGATCAGCTGGCAGGCGTGCCCGATCCGGGTCACGGTCAACGTCGTCATCACGCCCCCAGCCCGAGCAGCGCGCCAA
>NZ_DASRVN010000473.1:0-3418 GCF_035655035.1 Kribbella sp.
CGCCGCCGGCTACCACACGCAGATGACCGGCAAGTGGCACCTCGCGAACGAGCGCGAGCAACCCTCGGACACCTGGCCGACGCGGCGCGGGTTCGAGCGTTTCTGGGGGACGATCAGCGGGGCGGGCAGCTACTTCCAGACGACCACGCTGCACGACGGCGAGACGCCCGTACCGTTGTCCGCTCTCGGGCCGGACTTCTACTACACCGACGAGATCGGCGAGCACGCGGCGGCCGCGATCCGCGAGGCGGACCGGCCGTTCTTCGGGTACGTCGCGTTCACCGCGCCGCACTGGCCGCTGCACGCGAAGGAGTCCGACCTGGCGCAGACCCGTGGCGCGTTCGACGAGGGCTGGGACGTACTGCGGACGCGTCGCCGGCAGCGCCAGCTCGACGCGGGCATCTGCGCGGCGGACGCGACACTCGATCGGCGCGATCCCGACGTACCGGCATGGGAGGACGAGCCCGAGCAGCGGTGGCAGTTGGAGCGGATGGAGGCGTACGCCGCGCAGGTCCGGGCGATGGACCGTGCGGTCGGGACCATCCTGCAGGCGCTTGACGAGACCGGGCAACGGGAGAACACGATCGTGGTGTTCCTGTCGGACAACGGCGGATGCGCTGAGGAGCTGCGCAGCGATGCCGAGGGTGCGCAGGAGTTCCGGCGGCACCACCTGATCATCCCGCCGAGCGCTCCGGACGGTACGCCGATGAAGGTCGGCAACACGCCGGAGATCCGGCCGGGGACGGCGGACACGTACACGAGCTACGGGCAGGCGTGGGCGAACCTGTCGAACACGCCGTTCCGGTTGTACAAGCGATGGGTGCACGAAGGCGGTATCGCGACACCGTTGATCGTGTCGTGGCCGGCGGGTGGGCTGACCGAGACCGTGCTGGACGCGCCGAACCAGCTGACCGACATCGCGCCGACGTTGCTCGAGGCAACGGGCGTACCGGCGCTGACCGAGCGCGACGGGATCGAGCTGACGACACCGACGGGCCGGAGCATGCTCGGGCTGCTGCGTGGCGGTCCGGCCGACGAGCACGACCTGTTCTGGGAGCACATCGGCAACGCTGCCGTGCGGTCGGGGCGGTGGAAGCTGGTCCGGGAGTACGAGGGCCCGTGGGAGCTGTACGACCTGGCGACCGACCGGAGCGAGAGCCACGACCTGTCCGAAGCCGAGCCGGATGTTGTGAAGGACCTGGTCGACCGCTGGCAGCACTGGGCTGACGCGGTCGGCGTGATCCCGTACGGCGACGTACTCGCGGCCCGCGCGGCGATGCCGAACCAGCCGGCTTGAGCGAGTGCTAGGCCAGCGCGGGGACGAGTGCCTCGGGGGAGCGGTAGACGGCGTCGAGCATGATCGCCGCGGCGGCGATACCGAGCCCCTGCGGGCCGAACGCGCTGGCCCGGATCCGCGCCGGGGCATCGCCGCCACGGTCGGCCCCGAGCTTGGCCAGCGCCGCGTCGCGCAGCACCGGGACCTGGTCGAACGGGGCGGTGATCCCGCCGCCGATCACGACCAGCTCCGGATCCAGCAGCTCGATCAGCGTGGCGGTCGCGCTACCGACGAGGGCGGCCCGGTCGTGCAGCAGGCGGCGGGCGCGCGGGTCGCCGTTCACCGCCAGGTCGAACACGTCGTACACCTCCTGGTCGTCGGTGATCAGCCCGGCCGCGCGGGCCCGCCGGGCGACCTCGAGGTCCCCGGCGACGACCGCGAAACAGTTGCGGCTGCCGCACGTGCACGGCTCGCCGGACCGCCCGGGGACCGGGAAGTGGTCGAGACCGCCGGCCGCCGAATGCTCCCCGCGGTACGGCGAGCCGTTGAACACGAATCCCGCACCGGCGACATTCCCGACGAACAGGTGGATGAAGTTGTCGACGCCGACCGCCGCGCCGAACCAATGCTCCGCGAGTGCCAGCGCGCGCACCTGCGAATCGACGATCACCGGCAGCTCGACGAGCTCCTGCAAGGCCGCGGCGAGCGGCGCGTCCTGCCAGTCGAGGACCGGCTGACTGTGGACCAGCCCGGCCGCGCTGTCGACCCACCCGCCGGTGCTCGCGCCGATCCCGAGCACGGTCACGCCGTGCCCGTCGATCACCTTCCGCACCGAGCGTGCCGCGCTGCGGACGAGCCGGCTGAAGCTCGTCGTACGCTCCGACGTGTGCGTCTCCGCGAGCAGTTGCCCGCGGAGGTCGATCAGGCAGATGTTGACCCGGTGCAGCCCGAAGTGCACCCCGATCACGCCGTACGTCGACTCGTCGATCGCGACCGGCACCTTCGGGCGGCCGGTGCCACGCTGGGCCGGCTCGGGGGACTCGCGGACCAGGCCGGAGCGGACCAGCGCCCCGGTCAGCCGGGTGACCGAGCCGGTGGACATGCCGATCGCGGCCGCCAGGTCGGTGCGGGCGGTCGGGCCGGAGCGCATCAGCTCACGCATGATCGTCGAGTAGTTCTGCTGCCGGAGGTCGCCGATCTGCGCAGAACGCGTGAACTCCTTCATGGGAACGGTTCTAGCACGCCCGGGCCGTCCGGACACGTTGACACCCTCGATCCGGGCCAATTATCTTCAACTCAAAGAAAATTGCGGAAGGGAGGCCGGCCGTGCGTACAGAGGCGACGTTCACGCTGCGGGGGACGGCCGGCGCGACGATCCGCCCGGAGATCTACGGGCAGTTCCTGTCCCGCCGCCGCTGGGTGGCCGACGAGGCGCTGCACCACCCCGGCCACCCGGACGCAGGCCCCGACGGGTTGCGCCGTACGGTCGTCGACGCAATCGCGGAGCTCGGCGCGCCGGTGGTCCGCTGGCCGGGCGGCTGCACCGGGACGTCGTACGAATGGGAACGCGGGGTCGGTCCGGACCGGGAGCGGACCGTCGACTGGCACTTCGGGTACGACGTCGGCAACGGCTTCGGTACGGCGGAGTTCGTCGCGTACTGCCGGCGGATCGGCGCCGAGCCGCAGATCAACCTGAACACCGGCACCGGCTCGCTCCGCGAGGCGCTCGCCTGGGTCGAGTACTGCAACGGCACCGGAGACTCGGTCTACGCGAACCTGCGCCGCGCGCACGGGTACGACGAACCGTTCGACGTCCGGTACTGGCAGATCGGCAACGAGGAATGGGGCGCCTGGGAACTGGGCCAGCTCGACCCGCGGCAGAACGCCGACCGCTGCCGCGAATGGGCGAAAGCGATCAAGCGGATCGACCCGGCGCTGAAGGTGCTCGCGATCGGCTGCTTCGAGCCAACCCAGTCGATCGACTGGAACCTCGCGCTGCTGCGGGAGGCGTGGGACCACATCGACTACCTGACCCTGCACACCTACTGGCCGTTCGACCCGGCCACCGAGGACGGCGACTACACCCGGGTGCTCACCGGTCCGTACCGCGCCGAGTCCGCGATCGTCGCGATCCAAGGCCTG
>NZ_DASRVN010000474.1:0-11452 GCF_035655035.1 Kribbella sp.
TCCGGTAGGTGGTGGAACCACACCGGTGTCACGTGTGGCGACCACCCCGGGTCGTCGATCGCGAACACCGCGACCAGGGGCTGCGCCAGGAAGTCGGCCATTTCCTCGTCGTCCATCGTTCGAAACTCCATGCCCGCACCCTCCCACCCGCCGCCGACAGTTTCAGTTGCACTCCAGCTTCGCGTCGGCCCAGTCCGCGTGGTCGTGGGCGTTGGAATCGCCGGCGTCCCCGACGGCGAGCGTCAGGTACTGGACTCCCGTCACGTCGACGTCGAGCGGGTACGGCGCCGAGGCGTTCGTGAGTACCGGCGTGTCCGCCAGTGTGCTGCCGTCGCCGGACACGGTGAACCGGACGGTGCCGAACGGATCGACCTCGTCGTCGACGCCCGTGGTGGCGGTGAACCGGTGGCACGCCCCGCCCAGGTACACCACGACCGAACCGTTGGCGTGCACCCCGAGACCCTTCGGGTAGACGGTGCCGTTGAGCGTGATCGGCAGGCCGTCGCCCGCGGCCTGTTCGCCGTTCGAGGTGTCACGCTCGACCGGCCCCCAGCCGTTTGTGGTGGACACGAAGGCCAGATCGCTGACGTACGCCGTACCCGTCGGAGCCGGGATCGGTACGTCGACGACGGCGCCTGCGCCGCTGGACCAGTGCGGCACGGATCGCTGGGTATAGGTGGCGGCCACGGCAAGAGGGTTCTGCGCCGGTGTGTCGCGAAGCGTCGGCGCGGTCGCCTGCCAGGTCGCGGTGACGCTGGTGCCCGGCGCGACCCGGTCGAAGTGCGCCGCCGTCGGCGCGAACGTCCAGCCCGGAACGCTGCTCCCCGGCGTCAGGTCGAGCCCCTGCACGCCGGGCGCGTCGGCCGGGACCGTGAAGGTCGCCACGACCGCGCCCGACTCACCGCGCCGTAACTGGGCCGGCGCCGAGACGGTCGTCGACGTCGGCGGCGGGGCCGGCTGGGACGCGGTGATGCGCAGGTTGTCGAACTGGTCGGTCTGGTAGCCGACCACCCCGATCCCGGCGTTCCCGGTCGCGTACGTCGCGTCGTCGACGGCCCCGATCCGCTTGCCGTCGAGCACCGCGGTCAGCGTCGTACCGGACATCTCCAGCGCCACCCGGTGCCACCGATGGATGCCGGGAGCAACCGTCCTTCCGGCGGCGAGAGTGGTCAGCGTCGCGTCGATCGAGGACCGTACGATCGACCAGGACCCGCGGTCGTCGATACGCAGGAAGTACCCCTCCTGATGGCTCTGCGGCCGCGACTGCTTCCCCGCCCGCCCGATCAGTTCGACGGTCCCGGGCTGGTCCCAGTACGTGTCCGTGGCGACCGTGTAGTCCTTCCACTGCGGATCCCCGAGCAACGCGAACGCGTCGGAGTCGTCCTGCCACACGATCGGCCGCGCCGGTGTCATTTGCCTGAGGCAAGTACCAGCGCGACCCGCACACCGGACCGTCTCGTACGAGCCCTGCATGTCCGCCAGCAGCCGCGCCTCCGCGCCGGGCCGGTACTGCTCGAAGCTGTCGACGTACGGCAACGGCAGTCCGGAACGCGGCGGGCTGACCGCACGTCCCGCCCCCTGGCCGCTCGTCGTGCTGATCGTGTACACCCGCCCCGGCTGCAGCGTGACCGACAGCCGCCCCGAGGAGTCCGGTACGACGTCCGCGACGTGTACGAGGTTGTCCCGCGCGCCGGCGCTCGACACGTCCGTGGTCCAGACATGCGCGACGGTCCGCGGCAGGTCGGCGACCGTGAGGTCGAACGTCTGCGCGGCGGTCGCCGTCGTGGTCTCGGCGATCACGCTGTACGCCGACGCGTCCGGCGCGCGCAGCGAGACGTACGAGCCGTTCGCGCGGTCGCCGCCCAGATACCCGGACGCGGAATCCACGAAGCTCCAGCCGGGCTTGGTGAACTGGGTGATCTGGGCCGTCGTCCACAGGCTCTTGCCGAGCCGGAACGCCCCAGACCACGGCTGGTCGGCGACCGCGAGGCCGACGGTGTCGTACGGCATCCCGGGATAGATCGCCGCCAGCAACGGCCAGTTCACGTACGCCGTCATCCGCGCGTCGAGGTACCCCCGGGTGATCGACCGGATCAGCGCGCCGGCGCCGGCGTCGAGGTCGAGCGAACCGTTCTCGCTGGCCCACAAGGGTTTCCCGTTCGCCCGGGCGACGTCCGTGGACGAGCACGACAACGCACTCCCCCCGTCACCGCCCTCGCAGGGGTAATGCGCGCCGATGATGTCGACGGCCGCGTTGAACTTCGGGTCGGCCGCCATCGCGTCCGCGACGTCCCAGCCGGAGTCCGCGCCGACCACCTGGGTGCGGTAGCCGCGGGCGGCGAGCGTCGAGTGCAGGTCCTGGTACCAGGCCTGGTCGTACCCGCGCTCGTTCCAGCCGCCGAGGTAGTCGATCCCGAGTCCGTGGCCGCGCGCGCAGCCGAGCCAGCGCATCAGGTACTCGACCATGTCGTGCGACCAGAACTGCCCGCCGCCGATCCAGCCCGGCGCACCCCAGGCGAGGCCGTACAGCTTGATCGCCGGGTTGCGCTTCTTCGCCTCGCTCATCAGCCACCACTCGTAGCCGCGGTTGCAGTTGAGGTCGCTCGCGGTGTGCTGGTGGCTCGGCTCGGCACCGTCGGTGGAGTTGGTGTCGCCGCCGATCTCGACCTTGAGCAGCTGCAGGTTCGCGCCGTACCCAGGTTTGAACAGGTAGTCGAGGATCCGGCTCCGCTCGGGCTCGGGGTAGTCGATGAGCAGCCGGCTGTTGCCACCGCCGCCGCTGATCGCCCCGATGCCGTCGAAGGTCCGCCCGCCCTGCCGCCCGTCGAGGGTGACCGCGGTCGTCGCCCCCGCCGATGGAGCCGCCGCCGCGGTGACCAGTGGCGGCCGGGCGGCTGTGGCGACCAGTGACGGCTGGGCCAGCGCGACCAGCAGTCCGACGGTTCCTGCGATCCATGGGCGGAACGGCATGGGATTCTCCTCCAGCTGGGCGGGCCGTGAACGCTCCCGGGAGCGTTCACGTCAGTATGGGATGCTGGCTCCGAACCGGTCAACAGGCGGATGGGAACGATGACGGCAGAGCGGCGGCGGGCGACCATCGAGGACGTGGCGAGCAGCGCGGGCGTGTCCCGGCAGACCGTCTCGCGGGCGATGAACGGCAAGGGTGAGATCAGCCCGGCGACCCGCGATCGCGTCCTGGACGCGGCTCGCCGGCTGAACTACCGGCCCAGTCGGTTCGCCCGGGGGCTGGTGCGGCAGCAGGTCACCACGATCGGGCTCCTGGTCACCGACCTGGCGAACCCGTACTTCCCGCAGCTGGCCTCCGCGGTGCTGGCGACCGCCGAGCAGCGCGGCTGGCAGGTCGTCGTATCGGCCACCCACGGCGACGCGGATCGCGAGCTCGACCTGGTCGACAACCTTGCCGACCAGGTCGACGCGCTGGTCGGCTACCTGGCCGCCGACGACGACGCGATCGCGGAACACGTCCGCGGGCTCCCGGTCGTCCTGCTCCAGCGAGATCCGGACTCGACCCGGTTCGGGGCCGTGGCGATCGACCTGGAGTCCGGGACCCGGCAGGCCGTCGAGCACCTCGTCGGTGCCGGCCACCGCGACATCGCGATGCTCGGCAGCGAAGGGCCCGACGACGTTGCCGACGTACGGCGGGACGCCTTCCGCGCGGTTGTCCGTGAGCTCGGCCTGGACCCGGCTCGGTGTCCGGTTCATCCGTGCGCGCAGTCCGTTCCGGACGGAGAGCGGGCTGCGGCGGCGGTACTCACGGCGTACCCGGAGACCACCGCGCTGTTCGCGTACAGCGACCTGATCGCCGTCGGCGCGATCCGGGCGGCCGTCCGGGAAGGCCGTCAGGTCCCCGGGTCCTGCGCTGTCGTCGGCTTCGACGGGCTGCCGCTCGGGGAGCTCGTCACGCCGGCGTTGACCACGGTCCATATCGACACCTGGCGCCTCGGCGAACTGGCCGTCGACCAGGTCGCCCGGCAGCTCGGCGAGGACAACAGCGGCGCCGCGGCGGTCGTCGTACCCCGACTGCTGGTCCGCGGATCCGGGTAGGCCAGACATACTTCGTGGCGAGACGTTGCCGAGAGCGAGGAGCAGGCGATGACCGGAAGAGCCGTCCGCCCAGGGGCCGGATCCGGCGGAGGAGGAGATGAGGCCGGGTTCGGGAACGGCCCGCAGAAGGCCTGACGCGCGTTGCTCACCTACGTTCTGACGTCGCAGGATCTGGCCGGCATCAGGTTCGCGGTGTCGCCGGTCGCCGAGATGGTGTTGTCGTTGCGGGCGCTCCGGGATCCCGGCCGCTTCCCCTTGCAGTTGGGGTGGGTGCGGGCCGTTCAGCCGCGGGTGACGGAGCTGGACTGGGACGTACTGCGGTGGCTGGTCAACGACACCATGGGGAGTCCGGACTTCCTCACGCCGCGGCCCTCGTCGCCGTTGACGCAGCTGTCCGACGAGCTGGACCTGATCGCCGCCGTGGACCAGACCACCTTCAAGAAGCAGCTGATAGCGGTCAACGGCGAGCTACCGGAGGGCCTGACGATCGACAAGGTCGTGCAGGCGCTCAGCGACTACTGGCAGGCCATGATGGCGCCGTACTGGAGCCGTATGCGCACCCTGCTCTCCGCTGACATCAGTTACCGCGGCCACGTGCTCACACAGCAGGGCACCGGCGCAATGCTCAACGGACTCGGCCCTGCCATCAGCTACGCGGACGGTCTGCTCAAGGTCGACAGGGTCGCGGAGCAGAGCCGTCAAGAGGAGATCAACGGGCGCGGTCTGGTACTCCAGCCGACGCTGTTCGGGCCGCATGCCGTCATCCCGTTCGACCCTGGCGCCGATCCGCTGCTCGGGTACCCGCCGCGCGGTCAGGCGAACCTCTGGTCCGTCGTAGAGCCACCGTCCCACCACGACCTGGCCCAACTGATCGGTACGCCGCGGGCGCGCATCCTCGAGCTCCTGACGCACCCCCGCACCACGACCGACCTGGCCGGCGAGCTACAGGTCACCCCGTCCGCGGTCAGCCAGCACCTCCAGCTTCTCCGCCGTACCGGGCTGGTCGAGCCGCAGCGCACCGGCAAACAGGTCCTGTACCGGCCGACCGAGCTGGCCGCGCTGCTGACCGGCAGCGAACCGTTGACACCGCCATAACCTCCGGCCATAGTTTTGCGAAAGCGATTTCGCACACAACGTCGTGGCAGCCGGCGTCCCACCACACCGCCCTGAATCAGGAGTCGGCATGAGACGTACTGTTGCGCTCGTTCTCGGAGTCCTCCTCGTCGCCATCGGCACCACCGTCCCGGCCCACGCCGCGACCCTCGCCCTCACCCCGATCACCGTCGGCAACGTGTTCACCGACGGCCAGCAGGTCAAGGTCGGCCTGAGTACCGACGCCTCGTCCGTGACCTGGTCGGCCGCCGACGTCAACGGCACTGTCGTCGCGACCGGCAGCCAGGCCGCCGCGAGTACGTTGCAGGTCGCGGTCACCACCCGCGGCTGGTACGAGCTCACCGTCCAGGCCGGTACGGCGACCGCCCGGACGACCTTCGCCATCCTCAGCCCACTCAGTACGGCGGCAGTCGCCGGCCTCACCACCAACCGGGTCGGCGACTTCGAGAGCACGGCCGAAGGCTGGACGTTCTACCCGGGCAGCGAGCACCCGGGCGCCACGGGCAGCTTCACGCTGGACACCACCGACAACCACTCCGGTACGAGTTCCGGCAAGTTGTCCGGCGACTTCAGCGGCGGCGGTGCGTACGTCAGCGTCAACCGCACCGTACCGTCGGTCGCGGCGACCAGTGTGAGCTTCTGGGCGAAGACGCCGAACCTGTCGTTCCTGACGTTCCGCATCACCGACTCGACCGGCCAGGTGCACCAGCAACGCCTGACGTTGTCAGGGGCAACCGATTGGCAGTCACTCACCGTCAGCCGCTTCGACGGCGGCAAGCAGTACGTGCACTTCGGCGGTGCGAACGACGGCGTCTGGCACGGCCCGGCCAAGCAACTCGAGGTGGTACTCGACAAGGGCGCGATCAACGGTGCCACGAGCAGCAGCGTGAACCTCGACGACCTCACGCTGAACGCCCCGGCGGCCGCACCGACGACCCCGCTCGGCGACTACGAGAGCGCCGCGGAGGGCTGGTCGTTCTACCCTGGCAGCGAGTTCCCGGGCGCGACCGGCAGCCTCAGCTACGACACCGTGTCGCCGCAGTCCGGCGCTCAATCGGCCAAGCTCAGCGGCGACTTCAGCGGCGGCGGGAACTACGTCGCACTCCAGCGCAGCTTCGTACCGATCGACCTCAAGGCCCTTGATCTGTGGGTGAAATCCAGTCAGGTCTCGTCGATCGGACTACGACTCACGGACGCGACCGGCCAGGTCCACCAGCAACGGCTCTCACTGTCGGGATCCGCCTGGCAGCACCTCAGCGTCACCCAGTTTGCTCAGGGCAACGGTTACCTGCACTTCGGCGGCGCGAACGACGGCATCTGGCACGGTCCGGCGACGGCGATCACCCTCACGCTGGACAAGAGCGCGATCCTCAGCGGTACGTCGGCAGCCGTCAACGTCGACGCGGTCGCCGCGACCACGGCCCCGACGTACCAAGGTGCCGGCACGCACTTCGCGCAGTCGTGGAACCCGGATCTGATGCCCGTACTCGCGCTGTCCGGAGCAGGTACGGCCCGCGACGAGGCGTACTGGAGCGAAGCCGAGACGAGCCCGGGCACGTACTCGTTCCCGGCCAAGATCACGACGTACCAGCAGGGATTCCAGGCGAACGGGATCGACCCGTTGATGATCGCCGATCGCGGGAACACCCTGTACGACGGCGGCAATCCGCCGACCACCGACACGGCTCGCGCGGCGTTCGCGAACTACGCCGACGCGCTCGCCACGCAGTACCCGCAGATCAAGAACATGGCGATCTGGAACGAGTGGGACATCAACGGCGAGGGCCCGGCGTACCAGACCCCGCAGGCGTACATCTCGTTGCTGCAGGCAAGTTATGCGAAACTGAAGGCGAACCACGCCGGGCTGACGATCGTCGGCGGCGGGGACACCGACGTGACGCAGCAGGCGTGGTTCCAGCAGTTCTGCCAGCTCGGCGGGCTGAAGTACCTCGACGTGGTGTCGATCCACCCGTACAACTACCTGAACGCGCCGGAGAGCCTCGGGACCTTCGTCGACCAGGTGCGGGCGACGATCCGGCAGTACAACGGCGGTGTCGACAAACCGATCTGGATCACCGAGGCCGGCTGGTACACCGGAGCCGGCAGCGCCGCGCCGGTCAGCGAACCGACGCAGGCGATGTACGTCGCCCGCGCGATGCTCAACGTCCCCGGGCACGACGTGGACCGGTTCTACCTGTACGACTTCAAGAACGACGGCATCGACCCGGCCAACCAGGAGTTCAACTTCGGGATGGTGCACAACGAGGCGGACGCGCTCGGCAAGTACACCCCCAAGCCGTCGTACGTCGCCTACGCCACGGCTGCGCGGCAACTCCGCGGGGCGACGTTCCTGGGCAAGGAGTACCCGGGCAACGGGCTGATCGACCAGGTGTACGCGGCAGGAGACGGTACGCCGTTCCGCGCGATCTGGGCGGCCTCCGGTGCGAACACGACGGTGACGGTCAACGCAACCGGCCCGGTCCAGGTCACCAGCCTGTACGGCCTGACCTACACCCTGACCCCCAACGCAAATGGTCAGGTCACAGTCACCGTCGGCACCTGGCCGACCTACATCTCCGGCTCGACCGTGACCTCCGTCACGACCCCCTGAGTCACTCCCGGCGATGACCTGCTCCCGCAGTGCGGGAGCAGGTCATCCCGCTGCCGTGAGGGAGCTATAGTCGAGTTGTCCGCGGGAGCTCGCAGGAAGTGGGCTGAGAGGGTGACCGGGCCGTCACCGACCGCTGAACCTGAATCGGGTAATGCCGGCGTAGGGAGGAAGCGTGGAATCGGTGTGGGTGAACGGTACGGCGGTTGACGGGCCGGCCGGGAAGTCGGTGGCCGAGTTGGTCGCGGAGTACTCGGACCGGAGCACCGGGATCGCGGTCGCGGTGAATCAGAGCGTGCTGACCAGGGCCGAGTGGGCGCACACCACGGTGCGCCCGGGCGACCGGGTCGAGATCGTCAGCGCGACGCAGGGAGGCTGAGATGGACGATCCACTCGAGCTCGGCGGGCGGACGTACGCCTCCCGGCTGATCATGGGGACCGGCGGCGCCGCCAACCTGGAGGTGCTGGAGGAGGCTTTGGTTGCCTCCGGCACCCAACTCACCACCGTCGCGATGCGCCGGCTCGGCACCGGCCACGAGGGCTCGGTCCTCGACGTACTGAAGAAGCACGGCATCGACGTCCTGCCGAACACGGCCGGCTGCCACACCGCCGCCGAGGCCGTGCTGACCGCGAAGCTCGCCCGCGAGGCGCTGGAGACCGACCTGATCAAGGTCGAGGTGGTCGCCGACGACCACCTGCTGCTGCCGGACCCGGTCGAACTGCTGGACGCCGTGGACGCCCTGGTGGCGGACGGTTTCACGGTCCTCCCCTACACCAACGACGACCCGATCCTGGCCCGTCGCCTGGAGCAGGCGGGATGCGCGGCCGTGATGCCGTTGGCCGCACCCATCGGTTCCGCGCTCGGCATCCGGAACCCGCACAACCTCGCGCTGATCGCCGAGGCCGCGAACGTCCCGGTGGTCGTCGACGCCGGCATCGGTACGGCGAGTGACGCCGCGCTGGCGATGGAGCTCGGCTGCGACGCGGTGATGCTGGCGACCCCGGTGACCCGCGCCGAGAAGCCCGCGCTGATGGCGGCCGCGATGCGCGACGCCGTCTCCGCCGGCCGGAACGCCCGCCTGGCCGGCCGGGTGCCGCGCCGCTGGCAGTCCGCGCTCGCCTCGTCGCCTACAACCGGCCTGCCAGCTTTCTAGCCTCCGCCGCCTCCAGCGGCCGATCCAGGAGTACGGCGGTCAACGACAACGCCAGCTCCTGGTTCGGTTGCAGCGCCAACGGCTCGTCCCACGCGAGCGCCGGACACACGCCGACGTACTCCGAGACCCGCAGGAACCACGGCCGTACCTGCTCGGGCTGCACCAGCAGCAGGCTGACCTCGCCCTGCACGAACGCGATCCACGGGCTGACCGACCCGAACGCCGCCTCCAGCCCGTCACCGTCGGCGCTCAGGACAACAGTTTCCGAGAACGGCAGCCGCCAGAAGATCCCGCCGTACGCCGCTCCTTCGCGTCCCGTTGTCGCCGGGCTGTCGATCCGGACCGGGCCGTACCGCGCGGTGAGGACGCTGCGCCAGTCGAGTCGCCAGCCGCCGAACGCCAGGTCGCCCGTGAGGCTGCGCCGTTCGACCAGTTGCGGGCGGCCTTGCTCGTCGTACCAGGTGATGTCGTCGACCAGTTCGCGATCGTCGACGGTGACCCCGCGGCTGCGTTGCTGGCCGTGGTTCGTCAGCAGGGTCGGGCCTTGACCGCGGACGTACGTGCGCGCGCCCCAGTGCGACGTACCGTTGACCTGCGCGACCGCGAGCGAGACGCCGTAGTGGTGCCGGTGGTCGACCGGGCTGACCTGCGTCAACGGGTGCCCGCCGAGCGTCCGGACCGGATGCAGGTACGGACGCGGCGCGTGCACCTGCGGCATCCGGCGGCCGAATTCGTACCGGGCCAGCATCCCCGCGGAGCTTCCCAGCTCGAAGATGTCGCCCTGCTGCTGCCACCCGATCCGATCGGCCGGCGCCTGCGACCGCGGCTCCTGCGGCACCGGCCCCGTGCTCGCCCGCACGGCCAGCCGCAGCTCCGGTACGTCGTCCGCGTCGTCCGCCGACCCCGTGATCGACGCGAACAACCGCTGCCAGGCCAGCTCACCGAGGTCCTTCTGCGGCACCCGCACGGTCGTCAACGACGGTACGGCGAACCGCGCCAGCCCGATGTCGTCCATCCCGGTCACAGACAGGTCCGCCGGTACGGCGACGCCGACCTCGTTGAGCCGCGCCAGCAGCCCGAACGCGACCAGGTCGTTGAACGCGACCACTGCCGTCACCTGCGCGTCGAGCACCCGTTCCACCGCGGCGTAGCCGTCCTCGATCGACCGGCCGCACTCCAGCCGGACGAGGTCCAGCCCCGGGATCTCCCGCTCGGCGACCTCGAGCGCCAGCAGCCGCAGGGTGTTCGACGCACTCGCGGCCGGACCGGACAGGAACGCGAGCCGGCGATGCCCCAGCCCGACCAGATGATCGACGACGATCCGCACGGCGCGGCCGTAGTCGACCACCACCGACGAGACCTCCGGCGGGCCATGGCGGTTGACGAGGATGACCGGCTGGACCTGCGGCAGCAGCTCGATCAGCCGCTCCTGGTCCATCCGCGGCGACACCATCATCAGCGCGTCGCACCGCCGCCGGGCCTCGATCGCGATCGCCGCCTCGGCCTTCGGGTCCTCGTCGGTCTCGGCGACCAGCACCTTGTACCCGGCGGCCGCGGAGGCGTTGGTGATGCCGCGGAGGATCTGCTGGAACAGCGGGTTGCCGAGGTCCGGGACGACCAGCGCGACCATGTTCGTGCGGCCCAGCGACAGGCTCCGGGCCAGGTCGCTCGGGCGGTAGTTCAGCTGCTCCGCGGCGGCGCGTACCCTGGCGACGATGTCGGGTGCGACACCGATCCGGCCGTTCATCACCCGGGACACGGTCGCCCGCGACACCTCGGCCACCCGCGCGACGTCGGCGATCGTGATGCTGTCCTTCGGTGTCCGGCCCATCGCTGCATCCTCTCCCGATGAAACCGGTTTCTCAACCCCCGGTGTGATCGGCTGGGAGCACACACCGAACGGAGGAACAGGTGACAGAGCTGGAGTATCCGCAGGTCCAGGGCGTTGCCCCCGGCAACGGCTACAGCCACGTGGTGACCGGAACCGGCCAGTGGGTCGCGGTGTCCGGGCAGGTGGCGCTGGATCCGGACGGGGCGTTCGTCGGGATCGGCGACCCGGGCGCGCAGGCCGAGCAGGTGTTCGCGAACCTCGAGCGCTGCCTGGCGGCGGTCGGCGCGACGTTCGCGAACGTGGTGAAGCTGACGTTCTTCGTCACCGACATCGGCTACCTGCCGGCGATCCGCGTGGTCCGCGACAAGTACCTTCCCGGCACCAAGCCGGCCAGTACGGCGGTGCAGGTCGCCGCCCTGTTCAGCCCCGACGCCCTCCTCGAGATCGAGGCCTACGCGATCGTCTGACCGCTCGACAGTACGTATACGTCCAGCATCCGTCTCCCGCACGCTGCGAGCGTCGGCCGGATCGGGTCCAGTGGGCGTATACGTACTGTCGAGCCGGCGGGAGTCGTCAGCGGAGGAGGTCGACGGCCAGGCGGGCGGCTTGGCCGATGGCGGTGTCGACGCGGGGTTGGCGGACGTCGCCGCGGGCCGCGAGGGTGAAGACGGCGAGCGCGTA
>NZ_DASRVN010000475.1:0-20059 GCF_035655035.1 Kribbella sp.
CCGCTCGCGGCCCGGAGGAAGCTCGTCTTCGCGCCGGGCTTGATCAGCTTGTTGTGGCCGGTGGCCACATCCAGCCGGCGGAGACCGTCCGAGGCCGCGAGGTACGCCGTACCGCCGTCGATCGCGACCACGTGCAGCGGACCGGACCCGGTCGCCGCCCGTCCCCCGTTGCCGTCGCGGTCGTTGCCCTCCGCCGTACGAACCAGCTCGCGGCCGGAGGCCACGTCATACAGGACGAACTCCGGGACGCAGTGGAACCGCCAAAACGTTGTCAGCGAATCCGCAAGCCGTCCTGACACAGCACAACCGCGCCCTCCCGAACAGCCGCGAGCGCAGCCGTCAAACGACCGACAAGCATCAGGACTCCGGCCGCCACGCGTTTGCGGGGGAGGGCGGCGGTGTAGCCGGTGTCCGGCACCGTTAGCCGGCGGCTTGTTCGGTGCCGGCGGCGGCGTGCAGGCGGACCGGCAGCGTGTCCACGCCGTACACGATGGAGAAGTCGCGGAAGCGGAGCTGGTCTTCCGGTACGGCGAGTGCGAGGTCCGGGAAGCGCTGCGCGAGCGCGGTGAAAGCGGCGCGGAGCTCCATCCGGGCGAGTTCGGCGCCGACGCAGCGGTGCATCCCGTGCCCGAACGCCAGGTGCGCGGACGAGACCGTGCGCTTGGGGTAGAAGTCCTCGGCGTCCGGCCCGAACACGCCCTTGTCGCGATCCGCACCGGACAGCGACACCGCGACCAGGTCGCCCTTCTTCACCGGCTGCCCGAACAGCTCGTGGTCGTGCCGCGCGAACCGCGGGAACGCCACCTGGACGACGGTCAGGTACCGGAGCAGTTCGTCGACGATCACGTCGACGGCACCCGGCTCGTTCCGGATCCGCTCGAAGTTCTCCGGGTCGCGCAGCAGCACCAGCGTGCCGAGCGCGAGCATGCTCGCCGACGTCTCGTACCCGCCCAGGAACACCCCGTCGGCGAGCCCGCCGAGCTCGACGTCGTCGATGTCGTCACCCTTGTCGCGGATGATCGACCCGATCAGCCCGTCGCCCGGGTTCGCACGCTGCTTGCGGACGATCTCGAACAGGAACTCCCGCGACTCCGACGCCGACCCGAACAGCCCGATGCCACCACCGGACATGTCGAACCGGGCCGGGCCGAGCGCCCGGAAACGGTCCCGGTCCTGCTCCTCGACCCCGAGCAGGTCGGCGATCAGCAGGAACGGCACGTTGAACGCGAAGTCCGCGACGATGTCGGCCACCGGGCCCTTGGCGTCCATCTGGTCCAGCTGGTCGTTGACGATCTTCTCGATCGCCGGCTCCAGCCGGGCCAGCTTCCGCTTGGTGAACTCCGGCGTCAGCAGCTTGCGCAGCCGGGTGTGGTCCGGCGGGTCGGTGAACCCGAGGCCGCCGATCCCCTCGGACGGCTTGTTCGGGTCGGACCCGACCAGCGGCCGGATGTCGTGGCTGTAGTCCTCCTCGTTGGAGAGCACGTACTTGGCCTCGGCATGCCCGCTCACGACCCAGATGTTCAGCCCGAACAGGTGCGCCAGCTTGTGCACCGGCTCGGTCTCCCGGACGGCACCCAGCTCGGGCACCGGGTCCAGGCCCTGCCGGCGCAGCGGCATCGAGACCGAGCTGGGGAACATCCGCATCTTCGACAGGTCGAGCCCACCCTTGCGAGTGCTCCTGCTGAGGATCCGGTTGCCGACCCAACGCTTCAGGTATGTCGCAACCATGACTTCTACGCGCCCTCTCTCGACTGCGCCCCCGAACGGCTGTGTTTGTGACTCAAAGTTAACGTCGTCAGGGACCAGATCTGATGGTGTTGGCACTACTCGGGTAGTGGCGTTGGCACCACCACGGGAGGGGGCCGTGGCGTACCAGCAGAGAACCTTGTCATGGACCGATGCTCCACTGCCACCTGACACCACCTGTACGCCGCCCTGGACCTCGACATGCCGGGTCTCGGGGGGGATTCAGGGAAAAACCAGACGAAAGTCGGATGCCTCAGAGCCAGTACGGCGTGAAGGTCGCGAACACCTCGGCGAGCCGGGCCTTGAGCTGCTCGCGCTGCGGGATCGGTGTGAGTTTCTTCGCATCGCCGATCCGCAGGCCGTGGTCCGCGAACAGGTACAGCACTCGCAAGGTCCGGACCGTGTTCGTCACCTCGGGCGCGATCCCCGCCGTCGGCGGGTTCGACAGCACCCGCACCGCCGGATCCAGCCAGTCGACCGCGTCCGATCCGGTCAGCTCGGCGCGGGTCAGCGTCGCGGCAAGCGCGTACCCGAGCCGGTCGTCCTCCATGTCCCGGAACACGTACGACGTCGGCGTCAGCAGCCGCCCGATCCCGAGCCGGAGCATCTGCACCGGCTCCACGGCCGGGTGCTGCCCGAACGTCCCGAGCAGGTCCGCACCATGCGCGACCGCATGCAGCCAACCGAGCTTCTCGTCGTACCCGCGCAAATCCTGCTCGCCGACGTACCACCGCTCGAACGGCGGCACCCAGCGCGGCTCGAAGACACCGGCGGACACGATCACGTCCAGGATCAACGGTACGAACGTCCGCGCCTGGATCTCCGGGTCCCCGAACCGCGGCACCAGCTCGTCGCCTAGGTCCCGCAGCTCCTGCTCCGACAGCACCCCACGCCCGACCCAGGTCGCCAGCGTCGAGTACGCCTGCCGATCCCGTACGGCGGGATCCGGCGACCGCAGCATCCCGACCAGCTCGGCCACCAACTCCGGCACCGCCCGCCCCTCGGGTACGGCGAACCCGCCCTCCCGCACCTGCTCCCAATCGGTCATGCGCGGCAGGCTAGACGCCGGTCGCACCGGCTGACTACCGGGATCTGTCACAACCGCCGGACGGATCACACCGCGAGCGCGGCACGATTGCCTGCGGCGCGTGAATATTTACACGTCTTCGCAATCGCCCTTGCCTTCGAGCCGGCCGCACCTCCAATCTCGACACATCAATTCCGAGACGGGGGAATGATGAAGATCATCCGGCAAATAATGACCGCAGCAGTCACATTCGCAATCACCGCGGCCGGCGTCCAGGGCGCGGCAGCCTCACCGCAGAGCACCGGGGTGGTGGTCCGGCAGGCGCTCTCGGTCCGGGGACCGGAGGCGGTCGGGGCGGCACGGCCCGATGTCCGCGCCGACGACGGCACCAAGAGCGTCAGCGTCGAGGCCGACGGTGTCACTCACAGGATCGCAGCGACCGACCGGCGGAATTCGGAGGTCCGCCGGCTCGCCGACGGTGGCCAGGTCATCACCGTCCTGCGGCATGGCAACAGCCTCGGGTACGACGTGACGCTCGCGCCCGGTTGGACGCTGCAGCGAGCCGGCGCGGGGTACCTGATCACCAGGCCAGGCACGGATCTCGTGGGGAGTGTGGCAGCGCCATGGGCCATCGACGCGGCGGGCCGCTCGCTGCGGACCTGGTACGAGTCCGCGCCGGGCAACCGGCTCGTACAGCGCGTGGACACCACGGGAGCGACGTACCCGATCACCGCAGATCCGAGGCTGACGTTCGGCCGGGGTGTGTACCTGAACCTGAGCGGCGTCGAGGTACAAGGCATGCTGGCGTTCCTGATCGCCGGTGGCGGCGCAGTCGCGTACCTGAGCTGCCAAGGGATCGCGAGACTCCCGTCCCAGGTGAAGAAGATCGTCGAACTGCTGTGCAAGTTGCCGGCGGTGGCCGCGGCCGCGACGATCAAAAAAGTCCTGGGAGTTCTGAAGAGCCTGGGTCAAATCAACGTCTCCGCCTGCTATCAGAAACGCATCGTGCCGGATCAGGGAGCCTGGAAGATCGTCAACGGAAAGAATTGCCGGGGTTAGGTGACAGAAAACGGCCCGTGGAGTTCCGGTGCTGTACCGGAGCTCCACGGGCCGGTGCGGCCAGGACCCCTCAGCCCGGCCGGGCCACGCGCCCCGGTCAGGGCCCCTCAACCGCTGACCGGGGTCGTCTTTTCGTCAGGCGTCGCGCTTCTTCGCGATCACCAGTGCGATGACCAGCAGTCCGATCGCCCAGGCGGCGAAGTACACCAGCGACCAGGTCGGGGACATCACCGCCTCGCGCACCGCACCGCCGTTCTGGCCGGCGGCCTGGTTGCCGGTCAGCCACCAGTCGACCCGGGAGAACGGCCCCCAGTCGCCGATGAAGTCGCCGACCTTCGGGATCGCCCGGCCGATGCCCTCGAGGAGCAGCGGCCAGCAGATCACGATCGCGATCGCACCGGCGCTCTGCCGGACCATGATGCCGACCGCGACCGCGATCACCGCGGACAGCAGGTAGATCGGTGCGACGCCGAGCACCGCCCGCCAGTCGGCGCCGGTCTTCAGCGCGAGGTGCGCGTCCGGCACCAGGATGTTGCCGAGCCCCCAGGCGCCGAAGGCCGTCACCAGACCGATCACGCCGCTCAGCACGGCCGCGACGGCGGTCTTCGCGAGCAGCACCGGTGTGCGCTGCGGGACGGACAGGAAGCTGGTCCGGATGGTGCCGAACCGGTACTCGGTGGTGACCGCGAGGGTCGCCATCACCATCATCACCATCAGGCCGAAGTTGTACGTGCTGACGGTGTCGACCGGCCGGAACGCGCGGCTGACGTTGTCCGGCGCGAAGACGAAGCCGAGTGTGATGAACCCGTCGGCAAGCGCCAGCGCGAGCACCATGCACCACCACGGCGACCGGGTACTGAAGAGCTTGATCCGCTCCACGGTGATCAGGGACATCAGATCTGCTCCTCGTTCGCGACGGCCTCGGTCTGCGGGGCGGCCGGCACCTGCACCGCATCGGTCGCGTGGTATTCAACCGAGTCACCGGTCATCTGCATGAACGCCTGCTCCAGCGAGCCTCGCTGCAGGCTCAGCTCGTGCAGCGTGATGCCCTTCGCGGCGGCGGTCTCACCGATCACGTCGGTGGTCACGTCGCCGTCGACGAACAGCACACGGCCCTGGTCCTCGATGGTCTCGATGCGGGGCTTCAGGCTGTTCTGCGTGAGAACGCTGTGCAGCTCGTCGAGCTGCGGGCTGCGGACCCGGATGGTGCTGCCACTGGCCCGGTCGACGAACTCCGTCGTACTGGACTGGGAGATCAGCTTGCCGCGGCCGATCACCACGAGCTCTTCGGCGGTGAGCGCCATCTCGGAGAGCAGGTGGCTGGACACGAAGACGGTCCGGCCCTCGTCGGCGAGCCGGTGCATGAACCGCCGGATCCAGACGATGCCCTCGGGGTCGAGGCCGTTGACCGGCTCATCGAAGAGCAGGATCTCCGGGTCGCCGAGCAGGGCGCCTGCGATGCCGAGCCGCTGGGACATTCCGAGGGAGTAGTTGCCGGCCCGCTTGCCGGCGACGTCGGTCAGACCGACCAGGGCCAAGACCTCCTCGACACGGCTCTTCGGCAGCTTGTTCGAGGCGGCCATCCAGGCGAGGTGGGCGCGCGCCGAGCGGTTCGGGTGCACCCACTTGGCGTCCAGGAGGGCGCCGACCTTGGTCAGCGGCCGCTTCAGGTCGCGGTAGCGCTGGCCGTCGATCGTGACCACGCCGGACGTCGGGGTGTCGAGTCCGAGGATCATCCGCATGGTGGTGGACTTGCCGGCCCCGTTCGGGCCGAGGAAGCCGGTTACCTTACCGGGCTTGATCTCGAAAGACAGGTTGTCAACGGCAACTGTCTGGCCGTATCGCTTGGTGAGGCCTTGCGCCTCGATCATCGCCGTACTCCTCGTTCGGTGGCGTGAGAAACCGTTCCCGGGCGGTCGGGTCTTGTCGTGATGACATCAGTATCGAGGACCGGGCGGTGCCAGGCATCGGACCCCGGGCGGATCCGGTGTGTCCACCCCTGGGTTGATTCTGCCGTCCGTACGACGGTGGCTGCCATCGGTTGAAACCCTGACCACGACCCCGACGATCCCCCATCCAGGGGGTGAACGCATCAGCCTAAAGTCGACGGCCCGGCGTACTTCAGTCCATCGGTACGCCGTAGAGCACCAGGTTGTCGCTGTAGCGATGAGTCTTGTGGTCGTAAGGACCGGTACAGGTCACCAGCGCCAGCCGCGGCTTCACGGCGCCGTGGAACAGGTCCGACGGCAGGGCGTCCTGCTTGTACGTCCGGCGCGCGACGATCCGGTACCAGTGCACGTCGCCGTCCCCGGCCGTCACCGCGACCTTGGTGCCGACCGGTACCCCGGACAGCGGGGCGAACACCCCGAGCCCCTGCATCGTGTCCACGTGGCCCGCGAGCAGTACGGTGCCACCGGCCGCGCCGGGCGCCGCGCCCGCTGCCCACCAGCCGACGTCCGCCGTCTTCGGCACTTGGAGCTGGCCGTCCCCGCCGGTCGCCACCGGCCGTACGGTTGCCTCCAGGTATCCGGGCAGCTTGAGCTTCACCGGCGGTACGGCGGCCTCCCGGTCGGCCAGCGACGCGCTCGCGTCCGGGACCTTCCCGGTGTTGGCGGGCTGGCCGCCGAACATCATCACCAGCCCGGCCCCGAGCGCCGCGATGCCGAGCAACCGGCGACGTACCGAGATCGACTTGCCGATCAGCAGCAGGAGCGCGCCGAGGCCGAGCAGGATCAACGCCACCCGCGACCGCGCCAGCTCGGCGTCCGCGTGCTGCCCGCCGCTGCCGGTCGCGACCACCGGTTTCCCGGTCGCCGACTTGCAGGGGCCCGCGACCATCCGCTGGTTCATCTCGATCACCGGCTTGGCCGCATTGGCCACCGACTCCACGGCCGGCGACGCGTTCTTCGGCAGATCGCCGTCGACGAGCGTCAGGTACTTCTGGAGCTGCTGCCGCTGCAACGCCAGCCAGGCGGCGTCGTACCCGGGTTTCCCGGCCTTGGCGGCGAGTGCGTCGAGCTGCTGGCGCTGGGCCAGCGACGGCACCGTCAGCAGCACGATGCTGAGCCGGGTGGCGACATCGAGCTCCTGCGCCGCGAGCTTGCGGTGATCGCTCTCCAGCTGCGCACCGGCCCGCCGTACGCACGAGGTCTTCGCGGAGGTGGTCGCGGCATGCGCGGCCTCGATGATGGTCAGGTTGAGCTGATGGGCGGCGTTCAGGTACGCCGGGTCCGGCTGCGGGGGCTGCGCGTTCGCCGGCTGCATCGTCACCAGCAGACCGACCAGCGCGAGCAGCAGAACGTGACCCAGCCGTCGAGGCGCCACCCCTACCTCCCGCAGTCCGTCGTACGACGACAGTAATCGGGCCGGGTGTTCCGGGTCCAGACACGGAACGGCCCGCCGGTGTGGACCGGCGGGCCGTTTCGGGGGAGTTACCTACGTCAGGCGGCTGCCTTCGCCTCCGCCGGGGTGTCGGAGATGACCGACTCGCGGCGCTTGGAGACGTACACCGCCGCGGCCAGGATGATCACCGCGACGACCGCGATGATCACCCGCAGCGTGGTGTTCGGGTTGTCGCCGATCTTCGACATCCCGACGATCGCCGGGGCGATCAGCACCGAGACCAGGTTCATCACCTTGATCAGCGGGTTGATGGCCGGGCCGGCGGTGTCCTTGAACGGGTCACCGACGGTGTCACCGATGATCGTGGCCTCGTGCGCGGGCGAACCCTTGCCACCGTGGTTGCCGTCCTCGACCAGCTTCTTGGCGTTGTCCCAGGCACCACCGGAGTTGGCCAGGAAGACCGCCATCAGCGTGCCGGAGCCGATCGCACCGGCCAGGTAGCCGGCCAGGGCCGGGGCGCCGAGGCCGAAGCCGACCGCGATCGGCGCGGTCAGCGCCAGCAGACCCGGGGTGGCCAGCTCGCGCAGCGAGTCCCGGGTGCAGATGTCGACGACCTTGCCGTACTCCGGCTTGCCCGTGCCCTCCATGATCCCGGGGATGTCGCGGAACTGGCGACGGACCTCGTAGACCACCGCACCGGCGGCGCGGCCGACGGCGTTGATGGCCAGACCGGAGAACATGAACACGACCGCGGCACCGAGGATCAGGCCGACCAGCGTGCCCGGGTTGAACACCAGCGCGTCCGCCTCGAACTTCGCGTAGTTGTCGGCCAGCGCGGACCGGATCGCGTCCGTGAACGAACCGAACAGCGCGGTCGCGGCCAGTACCGCGGTCGCGATCGCGATGCCCTTGGTGATCGCCTTGGTGGTGTTGCCGACGGCGTCCAGCTCGGTGAGGATCTGGGCCGCCTCGCCGTCCACGTCACCGGACATCTCGGCGATGCCCTGCGCGTTGTCGGAGACCGGGCCGAAGGTGTCCATCGCGACGATCACGCCGACGGTGGTCAGCAGACCACAACCGGCGAGCGCGATCGCGAACAGCGCGACGATGCCGGAGCCGCCGACCAGGAACGCGCCGTACACGGCCGCCGCGATCACCACCGCGGTGTAGACGGCGGACTCGAAGCCGACCGAGATGCCGGACAGGATCACGGTCGCGGCGCCGGTCAGCGAGGTCTTGCCGACGTCCTTGACCGGCTTGTCCTCGGTGCCGGTGAAGTAGCCGGTCAGGGCCAGGATGACGGCCGCCAGCACGATGCCGATGATCACCGAGACGGTGGCGATCAGCCGCGGGTCGCCGCTGTTGTTCGCGATCGCCGTACCGGCCGCGCCGGTCAGCTCCTTGAAGCTGCCCGGCAGGTAGACGAACGCCGCCACCGCGCAGAGCACGGCGGAGATGACCGCGGAGATGTAGAAGGCGCGGTTGATCGTGCGCAGCCCGTTCTCGCCGGTCCGCGGGCGGGTCAGGAAGACGCCGACGACCGCGGTGATCGCGCCGATGGCCGGTACGATCAGCGGGAAGATCAGGCCCTGCTCGCCGAACGCGGCCTTGCCCAGGATCAGCGAGGCCACCAGCATCACGGCGTACGACTCGAACAGGTCGGCCGCCATACCGGCGCAGTCGCCGACGTTGTCACCGACGTTGTCGGCGATCGTCGCGGCGTTCCGCGGGTCGTCCTCGGGGATGTTCTGCTCGACCTTGCCGACCAGGTCCGCGCCGACGTCGGCGGCCTTGGTGAAGATACCGCCGCCGACCCGCATGAACATCGCGAGCATCGCGGCGCCGAAGCCGAAGCCCTCGAGCACCGTCGGGGCGTCACCCTTGAAGATCAGTACGACGAGCGCGGCGCCGAACAGGCCGAAGCCCACGGTCGCCATCCCCACGGTGCCGCCGGTCCGGAACGCGACCCGCATCGCCGGGTCCCGGCCCTCGTCCCGGGCGGCCGCGGCGACCCGGACGTTGGCGCGCGTCGCGAGCCACATGCCCAGGTAGCCGATCAGGGCGGAGAAGCCCGCACCGACGAGGAAGAAGACGGACCGGAAGATCTTCAGCGTGGTCTGGTTGCCGCCGTCTGTGTGCGCCGGCAGCAGGAACAGCAACAGGAAAGCGACCACGGCGAAGATCGACAGCGTCCGGAACTGCCGGTTCAGGTAGGCGGCTGCGCCTTCCTGGACCGCGGCGGCGATCGTCTTCATGTTCTCGGTGCCATCGTTCGCGGCAAGCACCTGGCCCCGGAAGACCATCGCAATGGCGACCGCGAGGATCGCGATCACTCCGACGACGATCACCAGGGTGGTGTTGCTCGACGAAAGATCCACCGCTTGTGCAGCAAGCAGCGCGGACATCCGTCCTCCTTGTAGGCAACCCATCCGGGCTTGACGGCCCCCGTCTGCCGCAACCGAAGGGTTGGGAAAATACGACACAGCGCCAGGGGACTGGCGCGGTGGGTTACTTTAACGGGTTCCCGACCAGACCTGACGACAGGGTGGTCTACGCCATACCTGACCGAAACGGCAAGACCCCTGCCGAAACGCGGGCGGGACCGTCACGCAAAGTAGTACCGGAGTTACTTTTTCGTTTCTTCAGATCGCCGACGCGACGTCCGGATGGATGTCGAAGACCTTGGTCAGGCCGGTGATCCGGAAGATCTTCAGCAGCCGTTCCTGGGTGCAGACCAGGGACAGGGATCCGTCGTGGGTGCGCACCCGTTTCAGTCCGCCGACGAGGACGCCGAGCCCCGTGGAGTCCAGGAAGTCCACGCGTTCCAGGTCGATGACGAGGTCGTAGACCCCTTCGTCGACGAGCGCGGCGATCTTCTCGCGGAGCTTCGGTGCGGTGTAGACGTCGATCTCCCCCGCGACCTCGATGACGGTGCGCCCGCCCTCGGCGCGCGCGGTCAGCGACAGATCCACTTCGGCCTCCATCCCGTCCTGTGCACCTTGGTTCACTCGCATGCGCTCGGTGCTGTGCACCTTGGTTCACTCGCATGCGCTCGGTGAACTGCTGCATTCAACCATGTACGGACCGTGAGTGAGACCCGTTGCCGAAAACTCTTTCATCTCGGCCGACCGAAGTCGATTCCCCTCCCGAAAAAGCCGCGTGCATCGGAACGTGCATTCTCAGCGGGCTCTCAGTCCGATGCTGTCCGTACGGAGAGCTAGGCTCCGCGTATGCGTGCAGGTGGTGAGGCGGCGGCTGTCCTGAAACGCCTGGCCGCCGGTCGCGACGACCGGTTGACACATGTCGAGTCGGTTCCGCCCCGGCTCGGGCAGACGGGCGACTGGCCGCGCTGGGTTCCGCACGAGGTTCTCGACCAGTTGCGCGACGCCGGCATCACGGCGCCGTGGACCCACCAGGTCGCGACGGCCGAAGCGGCGTACTCCGGGAAGCATGTCGTAGTGGCGACCGGGACGGCCTCGGGCAAGTCGCTCGGGTACCTGCTGCCCGCCTTTGCCACCTTGAGCATCGCCCAGGCCGCCTCACCACATCGCCGTACGGCCTCGGTGCTGTACTTGTCGCCGACGAAGGCCCTGGCGCACGACCAGCTCCGCGCGGTCTCGTCGTACACCGTGTCCGGGCTGCGCGCCACGACGCTGGACGGCGACTCCGAGCGGACCGAGCGGGACTGGGCACGCGATTACGCGACGTACGTGCTCAGCAATCCGGACATGCTGCACCGTTCCGTCCTGCCGAACCACCAACGCTGGGCCCGGTTCCTGGGCTGTCTGCAGTACGTCGTGGTCGACGAGTGCCACCACTACCGGGGCGTGTTCGGCGCCCACGTGGCCGGCGTACTGCGACGACTGCGACGGGTGTGTGCGCAGTACGGCGCGCATCCGATCTTCGTGTGCGCGTCGGCGACTGTGGCCGAGCCCGCGCTGTCAGGGGAACGCCTGACCGGGCTGCCGATGGAGGAGGTCGTTGCTGACGGCTCTCCGCGCGGTGGGGTCGCGTTTGGCCTCTGGGAGCCGCCCCTGACCTCTCTGCATGGTGAGAACGGTGCCCCGGTACGACGGTCCGCAACGGCCGAGGTGGCGGACCTGCTGACCGACCTGGTCGTCACAGGTGTCCGCACGGTCGCCTTCGTACGTTCGCGACGCGGGGCCGAGGCGGTTGCGATGACAGCGCGGGAGAACCTGGCCGAGGTCGACCCAACGCTCACTGAACAGGTGTCGGCGTACCGGGCCGGTTACCTGCCGGAGGAACGGCGCAGGCTCGAGGGGATGCTGCAGAGCGGGGAGCTCACCGGTGTCGCCGCGACGAACGCCCTGGAGCTGGGCATCGACATTGCCGGGCTGGACGCAGTACTGCTCTCCGGCTGGCCTGGTACGCGCGCCTCGCTCTGGCAGCAAGCAGGACGTGCCGGCCGGGCCGGCGGCGACGCGGTGGCGTTGCTGATCGCCCGTGACGATCCACTGGACACCTACCTCGTGCGGCATCCGGCCGCGATCTTCGGCCGCCCTGTCGAGGCGACAGTGTTCAACCCGGAGAACCCGTACGTTCTGGGCCCGCAGCTGTGCGCGGCGGCGCAGGAGATCCCGCTGACGACCGACGACTACGAAATCTTCGGCAGTACGACGGAGTCCGTCATCGCCCAACTCGTCCGGCAGGGCGTGCTGCGGGAGCGGCCGCACGGGTGGTTCTGGACGCGCCGGGAGCGGGCAGTCGACGCGATCGACATCCGGTCGGCGGGCGGCAAGACCGTGCAGATCGTGGAGGACCGGACCGGCCGGCTGCTCGGTACGGTCGACGGCGGCTCGGCCCACTCGTCCGTCCACGAGGGCGCCGTCTACGTGCACGCCGGCGAGTCGTACCTGGTGCGCTCGCTGGACCTGGAGGGGCACGCCGCGGTCGTCGAGCAGGCCTCGCCGGACTACACGACGTTCGCCCGGGAGGTCACCGAGATCGGCATCCTCGCCACCGAGGAGACGTGCACCTGGGGTACGGCGGAACTGTCCCGCGGCTGGGTCCAGGTGACCAGCCAGGTGATCTCGTACCAGCGCAAGCTGATCGCGACCGGCGACGTACTCGACGAGCAGCCGCTGGACCTGCCGGAGCGGACGCTGCGGACGAAGGCGGTCTGGTGGACGATGCCCGACGGCGTCGTCGAGTCGCTCGGGCTGGCCGACGTACCGGGAGCGGCGCACGCCGCCGAGCACGCGTCGATCGGGCTGCTCCCGCTGTTCGCCACCTGCGACCGCTGGGACATCGGCGGCGTCTCCACCGCCCGGCACGCCGACACCGGCCGGCTGACGGTCTTCGTGTACGACGGCCACCCGGGCGGAGCCGGCTTCGCCGAACACGGGTACGCCGCCGCCCGCGAGTGGTTGACCGCGACACGCGAGGCGATTGCACACTGTGAGTGCACGGATGGCTGCCCTTCGTGCGTACAGTCACCCAAGTGTGGGAACCAGAACAACCCACTCGACAAGAGCGGCGCGGTGGCGCTGCTCTCGGCTTTACTGAGTAATGAGGCCTGAAAGGCCGGTGGAGAGGCAGGTTCACCATGGCTGTTCTCGGAATCGTCCTGGTCGTCCTCGCGGTGCTGTTCGCGCTCGGCGTCTCGGTGTCGTCGGGCGCCGCCACGAAACTGGAGGTCTTCGGCGTCCACTTCGGCGTCTCGGTGACCACGGTGTACTTCCTCGGCGCGATCGCCGGCGCCGCGCTGGTGGCCGGCCTCTGGCTGCTGAAGAAGGGCCTCGGCCATACCTGGCGGCGCCGCAAGGAAATCCGCGAACTCCGGGCGAAGGTCACTCACGGTGACGACGCTCCGGAGCTGCCCACGGAGCGCGACGACGCACCGGCGGAGCTGGAGGAGCGGGCGACCGAGGACCACCAGCAGGACCACCAGCCGCACTGATCCCGATTCGTTGCCGACGGCATGAAAAGTAACGGGAAAGCGCTTGTATTGCTGTAGTATCTCAGCCTGCGCTCGATGATCCCTCGGCGATCCAGCGAATCGATTTCGATGCCTTGCGCAACGATCTTGCCCTGGCAGTTAGTTGCCATTGGCATCAAGTTTCCGGAAATCGGCATAACCTCCACGGCCGGTCCTGTGCATTACTTGTTGTGGCGTCAACGTCGCGCTGAGTCACTGCCGGCATACCGGCTCGCGCCACGGGGTCCCGACGACCTGACGCCGTGAGATAGCACGACCTCTGGAGGTTGTCTTGATCATCCGAAAGCTGTTCAGCCGCACCGGAGTAGTGGTGCTCGCGGTCAGCGTCGCCATCGCCACCGCCATACCGGCCCAGGCCGCGAACCCGGCACCCAGCGGTTCGCACGCTCCGGCCGTCACGGTGGGCGTGGCCCAACAGATCGTCACCCGGTCCGACACCCGGTACTGCCTGACGTTCGTCGCGGCCGACAATGTCCCGATGGCGGTCATGATGGCGTGCGCCCCGGGCAAGGAGGGCAAGACCCAGGAGTGGATCTACACCGAGTCCGGCCAGCTGCAGGTCGCGATGAGCAAGAGCGTCGGTGGCGCCCTTGCGACGACCGGCGCCTGTCTGGACAGCGGAGCGGACCTGGCGAAGGTGCCGGCCGCAGCGCCACTGCTGGTCCTGCCCTGCCGTAGCGGCGACGGGCAGAAGTGGAACTACGACGAGAGCTCCGGCACGTTCGTGAACGCCGCCAGTGGCCTCGCCCTGACGTCACTGCTTGGCAAGGGGAAGGCCAAGCAGGCGCAACCGACCGGAAGCATGAGTGTCGCCAGTACTCCGATCGAGGCCTGGGCGGGGCTCCCGGTCCCGAGCCTGGACATCCTGGGCGCCGTACTGGCCCTGGTGAACGCGTTGCTCGCGTCGCTGGGCCTGGCACTGCCGCTGCCGATCGCAGGCGCAGCTGCCAGCCTCTTGTCGCTGCTCCGGCCACAGGTACCGATTCCGGCGCAGATGACCACGCTACCGAAGCAGATGATGCAACTGGCCCAGAGCTGACAGGCCCCCGAGCCAACGAGAGGACGGCCGGCCCCGACATCGTCGGGGCCGGCCGTTTCTTTTGTCCGGGTGATGCTCGGGGATCGAGTCCGGAATGCCCGCTGCTTGCGCGTCAGCGGGAGCCCGGTGTCGTCACCACCCTCTCGCCGGTCACCACCAGCACCAGCAGCCGCCGAGCAGTTCGTCGACCAGGCAGGCAACTCCGTGGATGAGTCTCACGTCTTTCACCTCCGATCCACTGAAGCGAACGGCAAGACAGTAGCTCGATCGCTCACCCTCTGTACCTAGTCAACTACCTGTTGCCACAGAACCTTGAGCGACCTTTAACTCTTCCGCAATCCGTCCCGTGGGATCCCGGCTTGACAGCTCGCGATTGGTTGCCCGCAGCACCTGGCAAACGTTCGACCCAGGGTTGGGAAAAAGTCTTCACATAGTCGCTCAGGAGTGCCAATCTTTGACCGGCACTGGACCACTTCTCGCTTGGAGCCCTGATGCGATCACTCTCGCGGTTGACCACCGCCGGCGTCCTCGGCGCCGCGGCCCTCGCGCTGCTCACCGGATGCCTCGGGTCCTCCGGTTCCGGCAGCAGCACCGGCGGCCAGGACGCCAACCGGAACGCCGACGCCAAGAAGGTCGAGCTGACCTTCGGCTCGAACTCGGTCAAGGGCGGCAAGAGCAGCGCCGGCGCCACCTTCATCTCCGACGTCCTGATCCCGAAGTTCGTCGCCGAGCAGAAGGGCAAGGGCGTCGACGTCACGGTCAAGTTCCAGGGTGACGGCTCCGACGACGAGGTCTACAAGCAGAAGCTGTCCCTCGACCTGTCGAACAAGTCCGGCCCGGACCTGTTCCAGATCGACGGCATCTGGGTCGGCGAGTTCGCCCAGGCGAACTACATCAAGCCGCTCACCGACACCGTCGGCGACGCCGCGAAGGTGAACGACTGGGACGGCTGGAAGCAGATCCCGGAGGCGGTCCAGGCGCTCGGCAGCTACAACGGCCAGCGGTACGGCGTACCGGGCGGCACCGACGGGCGTGTCCTGTACTTCAACAAGAAGCTGTTCCAGCAGGCCGGACTGCCCGCCGACTGGCAGCCCAAGTCCTGGGACGACATCATCTCCGCGGGTCAGGCGCTGAAGAAGATCTCCGGCGTCACCCCGATCCAGATCAACGCCGGCACCGCGATGGGCGAGGCGACCACGATGCAGGGTGTGCTGCCGCTGCTGGTCGGCACCGGCGCCACCGTGAACTCCGACGGCAAGTGGCTCGGCAACACCACGCAACTGCGCCAGGTGCTGGACTTCTACCACCAGGTCTACTCGACGGGTCTCGGCGACCCGGTGCTGCAGAAGGAGGCCAAGGGCCGGGACAAGTCGTTCTCCGAGTTCGCCGCGAACAAGATCGGCATCCTGCTGGAGAGCGACTACTTCTGGCGCAGCGTGGTCGAGCCCAAGGAGGGCGTCGCCAAGATGGCCGACCGGGACGCGGCGGTCGGCTGGGCGATGATCCCCGCGATGAAGCCGGGCGCCGGCGTGAAGGGCCAGGACTTCGTCTCGATGTCCGGCGGCGGTGCGACCGTGATCAACCCGAACACGAAGTACCCGCAGCAGGCGTGGGAGTTCCTGCAGTTCATGAACTCCGCGGACATGGTAAAGGCCTCGCTGGACGGCGCCGCCAAGATCACGCAGCGGTCCGACGTGAACAGCGAGGTACTCAAGAGCGACCCGATGCTGAGCTTCATCGCGGACAAGGTGCTCCCGGTCACGCAGTACCGTCCGGGCCGCGCGGAGTACCCGAAGATCTCGGCGGCGCTGCAGCAGGCGACCGCCGACGTGATCAGCGGCAAGAGCACCGCCGACGCGGCCGCGGCGTACCAGAAGGCCGTGGAGGCGGCGGCCGGCGGCAAGGACAAGGTCACCAGTAACTGATGGCTGCTGTTTCCCAACCCGAACCCGCGCGGGGCCGGGCGCCGGCGCGGGACGTCGCGGGCCTCGGGGTCGGCCGCGCGCTGGGCTTCATCGCGCCGGCGTTGCTGCTGATCGGTGCGTTCCTGATCTTCCCCGCGCTGTGGACCATCTACATCGGCGTCACGAACTACCGGCTGACCGGCGTCGAGGCCGTGTCCCCGTCGATGGTCGGGCTGTCGAACTACACCCGCGCCCTGGACGACGCGCTCTTCCACAACGCGTTGTGGCTGACGCTGCTGTTCGTCCTGGGTTCGGCCATCATCGGGCAGAACATCCTCGGCTTCACGCTCGCCTGGGTACTGCGACGCGCCCGCCCGGCGGTCCGGCGTACCGTCGAGGCCCTGACGCTGCTGGCGTGGATCCTGCCGTCGACGGTGGTCGCGTACCTGTGGGTCGCGTTCTACGACCGCGACGGCGGCACGTTGAACAGCTTGCTCGGTACGCCGGGGACCGCGTGGCTGATCGACTACCCGATGGCCTGTCTCGTGGTGTTCAACACGTGGCGCGGTACGGCGTTCTCGATGATGCTCTACTCGTCCGCGCTGCAGGCCGTGCCGCCGTCGCAGCTCGAGTCCGCGCGGATGGTCGGCGCGTCGGGCTGGCAGACGCTGCGGGACGTGGTGTTCCCGCACATCCGCGGGCACGTGCTGACGAACACGCTGCTGATCTCGCTGTGGACGGCGAACGACTTCTCGCCGTTCCTGCTCACCAAGGGCGGCCCGAACCACGAGTCCGAGACGGTGCCGGTCTACATCTACAACGTGGCGCTGCAGGGCGGTGAGCTCGGGTACTCGTCGGCGATCTCGTTCCTGCTGCTGATCGCGAACCTGCTGGTCTCGTTGGTCTACCTGCGACTGCTTCGGAGGCGCGCATGACGACCTTCGTCCTGCGCCGGATCGGGTTCTACGTCCTGATCTGCGCGATCACGCTGTTCTTCGCCGTACCGATGCTGTGGATCGCGTCGGCGCCGTTCGACTCCTCGCCGGGTCTGGGCGTGCACTGGCCGGACTGGACGCTGGAGAACTTCCGGAAGACGCTCGCGCACCCGTACGCGATGCACTCGATGGTCAACTCGCTGCTGATCTGCGTCACGACCGCGGTGGCCGTGACGGCGTTCGCCGCGCTGGCGTCGTACGCGCTGTCCCGGGTACGGATCCCGGGGCGGGACGCGTTGCTGTACGGGTTGCTGCTGCTGTCGTCGGTGGTCACCGGTACGGCGGCGATGGTGCCGATCTTCGTGATGATGTTCCAGCTCGGGCTGATCGACTCCCGGTTCGGCGTCGCGCTGGTGATGACCGGCGGGCTGCTGCCGGCCGCGATCTTCATCCTGAAGGACTTCGTCGACGCGGTCCCGAAGTCGTACGAGGAGTCGGCCCGGGTGTTCGGCGCGTCCACCCTGCAGATCCTGCGGGACGTCGTACTCCCGGTCGCGCGACCCGGCCTGGCCACGATCATGGTCTGGGCGTTCGTCAATTCCTGGGGCAACTTCCTGGTGCCCTTCCTGCTCATCCGGTCGATCGACAAGCAGCCCGGTGCGGTGCTGATGCAGACCCTCACCGACGAAGGCGGCAGCGTGAACCTGCAGGTGCTGCCGGTGTTCTCGCTGCTGTTCTCGATCCCGGTCGTCGTGCTGTACCTGCTGGTGAACTCGCGTTACGGGTTCCGCTTCCACGGAGGGATCAAGAGCTGATGGCGGGCATCGACATCGAAGGCCTCGCGACCGTCTACCCGAATGGCGTCCGCGCCGTCGACGGGCTGGACCTGCAGGTGGCCGACGGCGAGTTCTTCGCCCTGCTCGGCCCGTCCGGGTGCGGCAAGACGACCCTGCTCCGGACGATCGCCGGGCTGGAGACGGCTTCTTCTGGCAGCATCCGGATCGACGCTGCCGACGTCACCCGGACGGAACCCGGCAAGCGCGGCGTCGCGATGGTCTTCCAGGACTACGCGCTCTTCCCGCACATGAGCGTCTCCGAGAACATCACCTACCCGTTGAAGGTACGGCGGATTGCCGCCGCCACGCGCGCCTCCGTCGCCTCCCGTACCGCGGGCGAACTCTCCTTGGACGGCCTGCTCGAACGCAAGCCCGGCCAGCTGTCCGGTGGCCAGCAGCAGCGAGTCGCCCTGGCACGTGCGATCGCGTCCGAGGGCAAGGTGTTGCTGCTGGACGAGCCGTTGTCCAACCTCGACGCCCGGCTCCGGCTCGAGGCCCGTACGTTCCTGAAGAAGCTGCAGCGTGACCTGGGCATCACGACCGTCTTCGTCACCCACGACCAGGCCGAGGCACTCGCTCTGGCCGACCGGATCGCGGTCATGGAGTCGGGCAAGCTCCGCCAGCTCGGCTCCCCGCGCGAGGTCTTCGCCCGCCCCGCCAACACCTTCGTCGCCAACTTCATCGGCTCCACCCCCATGAACCTGCTCCCCGGGAAGGTGACTGCGCCGGCCGGCTCCGTGGACGGTGTGGTCGCGGTCGCCGGCGGTTCGTTGCCCGCGACAACCTTCTCCGCGGCGGATCCCGAGGTCACGGTCGGCATCCGCCCGGAGTACCTCACCCTGACCACCGAGGACGTCACCGGCCCCGCCCTGCGAGGAACGGTCGTCGTCGCCGAGAACCTCGGCACCCAGTCCCTGGTCACGGTCGACTGCGACGACACCCTCGTCGGCGTCACCGTCCCCGAAGAGCACGAACCCGCCCCCGGCACCACCGTCACCCTCACGGCTCCCGCGACGCGAGTCCTTCTCTACAACCGCGACACCGGCGAAGTCCTGACCTCGCAACCAACCCTCGTCCCGTGAGTCTGGAGACCTAGCTGATGGCAGTCACGTCGTACCGCCGGCGCTGGACCCTCGACGACCGCGCCGAATCCGTCTGGCACTCGCTGCCCGTCGACCTCCCACCGGACTGCCCCGGCCTGCTGGTCACCCTCACGGTCCCACCGATCGACGGTGCCGTCATCGACATCGGCTGCGAGGGCCCGGCCGGCTGGCGCGGCTGGTCCGGCGGCGCGCGCCGTACGTTCGCGATCACCCCCGACGCCGCCACCCCCGGCTACCTCCCCGGCGAACTCGAACCCGGCACCTGGTCGATCGTCCTCGGCCTGCACCGGATACCCGTCGAAGGCGTCGAACTCCTCGTCGAAGCAGTCACCGGCCCGGTCCCCGTCGTCGCCGGCCTCGCGGAGTACGCCGCCGCCTCGGCCGCCGTCGCAGTACCGCCACGACCACCACGCCGTACCCTCCCTGCCTCCTCCGGGCTGAAGTGGATCGCCGGCGACTTCCACGCGCACTCGCTGCACTCCGACGGCTCCACCCCGATCGCGAACCTCGCGGCACTCGGCGTCGCCGCCGGCCTCGACGTACTCGCCGTCACCGACCACAACACGGTCGCCCACCACGCCGAACTCCCCGCGCTCAGCCGCCGCTTCGGCATCGGCCTCATCCCCGGCCAGGAAGTCACCACCGACGCCGGCCACGCCAACGCGTTCGGCGACATCGGCTTCATCGACTTCCGCCGCCCGGCCGCCACCTGGGTCTCGGAGGTCGCCGCCCGCGGCGGCCTGCTCTCCATCAACCACCCCCTCGGCGGCGACTGCTCCTGGCGCCACCCGCTCCCCGAACGCCCACCCCTCGCCGAGATCTGGCACTCCTCCTGGCTCGACCACACCTGGGGCGGCCCGTTCGCCTGGTGGCAGGCCTGGGGCCTGGAATCCACCACCCCCATCGGCGGCAGCGACTGGCACAACCCCACCTCCCTCACCCCACTAGGCACCCCCACCACCTGGATCGCCGTGGACGCCTCCGCCGAAGGCCCCGACGAACTCCCCACCGCCACCCTCGAAGCCCTCCGAGCCGGCCGCACCGCCCTCTCCTGGTCCTACAACGCCCCCGTCCTCCTCCGCGCCGACAACGAACTGATCGCCCTCGAC
>NZ_DASRVN010000476.1:0-14852 GCF_035655035.1 Kribbella sp.
CCCGCCGGCGGTTGTGGGCCGAAGACCTGATCCTGCAGGGCGCCGGTGAAGAGCGAGTGCATGCCGTTGACCGGGTCGCAGACGCTCATCGGCGCGAACGTGTCGCCGTGGTACCCGCCGCGGACCGTCAGCATCCGGGTCCGCCCGGTGTTGCCGCGGGCAACCTGGTACTGCAGCGCGAGCTTGATCGCGACCTCGACCGACACCGACCCGGAGTCGCAGAAGAACACGTGCCGCAACGGATCCGGCGTGATCTCCACCAGCCGCTCCGCCAGCCGGATCGCCGGTTCGTGGGTCAGGCCACCGAACATCACGTGACTGAACTCGTCCACCTGCCGCTTCAGCGCCGCGTCCAGCACCGGGTTCCGGTACCCGTGGATCATGCACCACCAGGACGCCATCGCGTCGATCGCCTCGACGCTGCCCCCAGCCCCGTCGTCGAGCTGCAGCCGGACCCCGGAAGCACCTCGCACCAGCCGCACCGGCGACGGCGCACTCAGCGACGAATACGGATGCCAGAGCAACTCCGCATCCCGCTGTTGCCACGCACTGACCGACAGTGACACCGCTTCTCCTCCATCCCGAGGATTCCCAACGGTAATCGCTCCACCTCACCACCCACCCCGCAGGTGCTCAGGATGTGACCAGTTCCTCTAGTACGACGAGGTGCCCGCCTTGGCGATGTGGAGCGTCACTGCCACCGGATCCAGGCGTGGCCGCGCGAGGGCCATCAGGGCCTTGGCCCCGTCCACGGACTCGTCGCGGATCCACTGCACGGGAGCGGCCAAACCGAACCGTTCGACCGTGCTGGTCGCCTCCAGGAAGTCCCGCGACTCCGCGACCGTCCAGGCGCGGTTCCGCTCCCAGGTGATCGCGTCGGCGGTCCGGGCGGGCTGCTGCCACTCACCGGCCCGCTCGTTGCCGTAGACCAGTCGGCCGTCCGGACGGAGCACGGCGACCCGGTCGACCCAGTCACCGTCGTCGATCAGCTCGGCCGCCCGCAGGACCCCGGCGTACCCGGCCTCATGCCGCTCCTGCGTCGCGAGCCGGCCGAACCCGAACGTCTGCAACGCACGGATGTGGCGTTCCAGTACGCCGAGCCGGCTGACGGCCTCGGACACCGCGAGGATCGCGACCTCGACCGCGTACCCGGCCGCCTTGAACCGGCGGGCCGACGTCGCGAACTCCTCCGGGTCGACCAGCTCGGTCTCGACGATCACGTCGTACCGCTCGTCGATCGCGAGGTCCACTGCCCGGCCGAACCAGCGCAGACCGTCCGCCTGGACGTACCGGTCCGACGTCGCGGGGTCGTCGGTGATCGGCTCGTGGAGCCGCGGGTGGTACGCCTCCAGGACCGTCGGACTCAGCACCACCGGGCGCCCACGACTCGCGAGAGCGGCCTTGACCTGCGCGGTGACCGACGCCTTGCCGTCACCGGCCTGTCCGGCGACGAACACCGCTACCGGGCGCTCCTGCGACGTACCGCCGAGCTGGTCGGGGACGATCCGGTCGCGGAAGATCCGCTCACTGTCCGCCTCGCTCAGCAGGAACCGGTCCTCCTCAGCCACCTGACGCATCCTGCTCGTCGTCCTCGTCCACACTGAGCAGCTCGTCGGCGTCGTCGCGGACACGTTTGACCGCACGAACCGCCAGCGGATCCAGTTGCTGTCCTCGCGCCGCCCAGGCCGCCTGCTCCGCACGCAACGCCGCGACCGCGTCGGGCTCTCCGGCCGCTTCGGCCTCGGCGATCAGGTGCGCGTAGTACCCGACGGCCTGCCGGACGCCTTCCTGGGCGATCTCGTACCCGAGTGCCTGCCCCGGCGTCCACCTCGGCGTACCCAACCCCGGCAGCACTTTCAGCTCGGCGAGGTAAACCACACATGGACGATATCCGACAGCTCGGGTCAGCCGGCTCGTCGGGTGGTTGCCCCGGCTGCCAAGGCTTTCCGGACGGCCGCGAACGCGTCATCGGCAGTACGGACGGGCCGGACGCCGGTGAGTTTTCCGATGGCGGCGCGTTGGCGGCGGGTGTGGGTTCGGATGCGGTCGACGACGCGGGTGCGGACCTCGGCGCGGTCGGTGTCGTCGAGGTTCGCGACGGACCTGCCGCGGTCCAGGGCGACGTCGAACCACTCGGTGTAGCCGTGGGTGTGGACGACCTGGTTCGGGGACTTCTGGCCGAGGCGGCGGTACTGCGCGAGGACGTCGTACCGCTCCTCCAGGTCGAGCACCTCGTCGCGGAGGCCGCGGGCGACCTGGTGGTCGTACGTCGCGGCGACTCGCTGGTCGATGTCCGCGGCCGGGCGGTCGACGGCGAAGACGACCTGCCGGGTCGCGGGGGCGGTGGCGCGTTCCGGGTCGTTGCCCATGGCCCGGGCCAGAGCGTTCACGATCGCGTCGTAGTTGTTCTCGTGGATCTTCGCGGCCGCCTTCGGGTCGAGGCGGGCGAGTACGGCGTACGCGTCCTCGGCCATGCTCCGCGGGAAGTCCCGGCGGATCGCGTTCCGGGCCTCGGCGACGGCGTCGACCTCCCAGCCCTCGAGCAGCGAGCGGACGTACACGCTGGTACCGCCGACGATCACCGGGACCCCACCGGACGTCCAGCAGTCCTCCATGTGCCGGCGCGCCTGCGCGACGAACGTCTCCAGCTCCAGCTTCCGGACCGGCTCGGTGACGTCGATCATCGTGTGCGGGATGCCGCGCATCTCCTCCGGCGTGGTCTTGCTGGTACCGATGTCCAGGTACCGGTACACCTGCCGCGAGTCCGCGGAGACCACCATCGGCGGCAGCCCGAGCTCGTCGCGGATCCGCAGGCAGAGGTCGACCGACACGGCGGTCTTCCCCGCCGACGTCGGCCCGTACAGGGCGACCAGCAGGCGCGGCGTCGGATCGGGCATGCCCCCAACCCTAGCCGGGCTCAGCCCGAGGTCAGTTCACCGTGGACGGAGCAGCGGGCGGTCCAGCCCATCGGGTGCACCTGGACGATCATCCGCCGCCGGCACTCGGTGCAGTACCGCGGCGGCTCCAGGGCCAGCGCCCGTACGCACGCCTCGTGACGCCCCTCCGCGCCACATCGCCCGCAGTACGTCACAGCGACTTCTGGAGTTCCTTGACCGGCATCTTCAGCTCGGCGAGGAGGTCGAGGTCGGCGGTGGCCGGGCGGCCGAGGGTGGTCAGGTAGTTGCCGACGATGACCGCGTTGATGCCGCCGAGCAGGCCGTCGCGGGTGCCCAGGTCGCCGAGGGTCAGCTCGCGGCCGCCGGCGTACCGCAGCACGGTCCGCGGCATCGCCAGCCGGAACGCGGCGATCGTCCGCAGCGCGTCCTTGCCGTCCATCACGTCCAGGTCGCCGAACGGCGTACCGGGCCGCGGGTTGAGGAAGTTCAGCGGGACCTCGTGCGGGTCGAGCTCGGCGAGCTGCGCGGCCAGTTCGGCGCGCTGCTCGAGCGTCTCGCCCATCCCGACCAGGCCGCCGCAGCACAGCTCCATCCCGGACTCGCGCACCATCAGGCAGGTCTCCCAGCGCTCCTCGAACGAGTGCGTGGTGACGACGTCGCCGAAGTACGACCGGGCCGACTCGAGGTTGTGGTTGTACCGGTGCACGCCCCACGACTTCAGCTCGTCGACCTGCGCCTGGGTGAGCATGCCGAGTGAGCAGGCGATGTTGATGTCGACCTCGGCGTTGATCGCGTCGATCCCGGCCTTCACCTGCGACATCAGCCGCTCGTCCGGCCCGCGGACGGCAGCCACGATGCAGAACTCGGTGGCGCCGGTCTTCGCGGTCTCCTTGGCGGCCTCGACCAGCTCCGGGATGTTCAGCCAGACCGCGCGCACCGGCGAGGTGAACTGGCCGGACTGCGAGCAGAAGTGGCAGTCCTCGGGGCAGCCGCCGGTCTTCAGCGAGATGATCCCCTCGACCTCGACCTCCTCGCCGCACCATTTCACCCGGACGTCGTGGGCGAGCGCGAGCAGTTCCGGGAGTTCCTCGTCGGGCGTCCGGAGCACCTCGGCCAATTGCTCCTCGGTCAACCCCGTGCCCTGTTCCAGAACCTGCCGACGTGCCACGTCCAGGATGTCGTTCATTGGTCTCCTGCCTCATCAGAACGGTCGGCTCAGCGTAGGTCAGGCGGGTACGCCGGCACTGCGGCGGGCGTCACGTGGGACACCTCGCACCGAAGTGCCTCACGACCACGCTCCGCACTTCCCGGAAAAGTTTCTGGGTTTTTCTCCGGAACCTCGTAACCCCCCGTAGACGGGCTCGTTGATGTGTGCAGAGGCGGTTACCGCAAGGAAGACCGCCACCCGATTACCAAGAGCAACTGAAGCTGATCATTACAGTCAGCACGCAGAGTGGTCACAAGGCCTGGAGCTCGCGGAAATCGGAGGTAAGGTAGTAACCAAGAGCTCGGGTCGCCAGCTGTGGTTGGCGACCCGATCCCAAAGCGCCGGGCGCCTCACCCCGGCTTGAGTGGGTCCCTCGGGAAACGATTTGGGCGGAAACGTTCCCGAGGGACCTGCTCCCTTTTCTGGGACATTCAAGAAAGCCTCAGCAAACTTACTGCTGAGGCTTTTTCATTTGCCTCAGCAGTACTCAACGGCGAGATCTTTTGTTACGACTCCGTCACAGACTGCTTCGGGAAGATCGGCAGCCGCAGCGCCCCCGGAGCATCGACCGGTACGACGGGATGCGCCGGCCGTACCGGCTGGATCCGCCGGTACTCCGTGCCGACCGCCGGCCGCGGGTCGTCGGCGCCCTTGTTCGGCCAGAACGAGAGCGCGCGCTCGGCCTGGGCGGTGATCGTCAGCGACGGGTTGACGCCGAGGTTCGCGGAGATCGTGGAGCCGTCCACGATGTGCAGGCCGTCGTACCCGTAGACGCGGTGGTACGGGTCCACCACGCCGGTGGCGGCGGAGTCCCCGATCGCGCAGCCGCCGATGAAGTGCGCGGTCATCGGCACGTTGAACGGCTCGCCGATCGTGCCGCCCGGGGTCCCGTTCATCAGCTGGGCCATCCGCCGGACAACCTGGTTCGCGACCGGGATCCAGGACGGGTTCGGTGCACCGTGCCCCTGCTTGGAGGTCAGCCTCCAGCGGCCCAGCCGGTCCCGCTTGCCGTACGTCGTGATCGAGTTGTCCGCGGTCTGCATCACCAGCGCGATCACGGTCCGCTCCGACCAGTGCTTCAGGTCGTACAGGCGGCGGATGTTCTTCCGCTGCACGCCGAGCTCGCGCAGCCAGATCCGCCAGCGCGGCTTGTCGCCGTCGCCGTCGGTCAGCACGGTCTGCAGCAGCGACATCACGTTGCTGCCCTTGCCGTACCGGACCGGCTCGATGTGCGTGATGTCGTCAGGGTGGAACGACGACGTGATCGCCACCCCGCGGGTGTAGTCGACGTCGGTGTCCGTCGAGATTGCCCCGAGCAACGACTCGGAGTTGGTCCGGGTCAGCACGCCGAGCCGGTCCGACAGCCGTGGCAGCTTGCCCTCGTCGCGCAGCCGGTGCAGAAGCTTCGCGGTGCCGAGCGCCGACGCGGCGAACACGACCTGCTGCGCGGTGAAGCGCCGGGTCACCTTGCGATGCGTCGTACGGCAGGTGTCCACGGCGTACCCGCCGTCCGGGAGCGGCTCGACCGACGTGACCGTGGTCAGCGAGTAGACCTCCGCGCCGGCCTTCTCGGCCAGGTACAGGTAGTTCTTCGTGAGCGTGTTCTTCGCGTTGTGCCGGCAGCCGGTCATGCACTCGCCGCAGTCGATGCAGCCGGTGCGCCGCGGTCCGGCGCCGCCGAAGTACGGATCGTCGACCTCGACGCCGGGCTCCCCGAAGAACACCCCGACCGGCGTCGGGTGGAACGTGTCCCCCACGCCCATCTCGTCGGCGACCTGCTTCATCACCTTGTCGGCGGGCGTGAACCCCGGGTACGTCGTGACGCCGAGCATCCGCTTCGCCTGGTCGTAGTACGGCGCGAGCTCGGCCTTCCAGTCGGTGATGTGCGACCAGGCGCGGTCGGTGTAGAACGCGGGCAGCGGTTCGTACAAGGTGTTCGCGTACACCAGGCTGCCGCCGCCGACGCCCGCGCCGGACAGGATGATCACGTCGCGCAGCGCGCTGATCCGCTGGATGCCGTACATCCCCAGTCGAGGGGCGAACAGAAACCGCTTGGTGTCCCACGAGTTCTTCGCGTACGACGCGTCGTCGAACCGCGCGCCCGCCTCCAGGACCGCGACCCGGTACCCCTTCTCGGTCAGCCGCAAGGCGCTCACCGAGCCGCCGAACCCCGACCCGATGACGACCACGTCGTAGTCGAAACTCATGGGCGGCCGATCTTCTTCAGGATCCGGAGCGCGCCGGTCATCAGCTCGGCGAACTTCTCGTCGGAGATCCCGTGCGAGGCCGCGATCGGGATCAGCCGCTGGGTGGCGATCGCCTGCGGTTCGACGTACCGGCGGATGCCCTCGACGCCCTGGCGGCGGCCGAGCCCGGACGAGCGCATGCCGCCCATCGGGGTGTCGATCGAGCCGAACGTCGCGCCGTACCCCTCGTTGACGTTCACGGTGCCGGCCGTCAGTTGCGCGGCGACCGCGCGGCCACGACGGCCGTCCCGGGTCCAGACGCTCGCGTTCAGGCCGTACTCGCCCTCGTTCGCGCGCTGGATCGCCTCGGCCTCGTCGGAGAACCGGTAGATCGAGACGACCGGCCCGAACGTCTCGTTGTCGAAGCACTCCATCGCGGGCGTCACGCCGGACAGCACGGTCGGCTCGTAGAACAGCTCGCCGATGTCCGGGCGCGGCTTCCCGCCGGCCAGCACGGTGGCGCCCTTCTCCCGCGCATCTTCCACGTGCCGGGTAACCGTCTCCAGCTGTGCCTTCGAAATCAGCGAGCCCATGTCGACGTCCCACCCGGTGCCGGCGGAGAGCCTCAGCTTCTTCACCCGGTCCACGAAGGCGGTCACGAACGCGTCGTACACCTGGTCGGCGACGTACAGCCGCTCCATCGAGACGCACAACTGACCGGCGTTCGCGAAGCAGGCGCGGACGGCGCCTTCGGCGGCCCGGTTGAGGTCGGCGTCCCGCAGTACAAGCATCGGGTTCTTGCCGCCGAGCTCGAGGCTGCAGCCGATCAGCCGCTCGCCGCACTGCTGCGCGACCAGCCGGCCGGTCTTCGTCGAGCCGGTGAAGCAGATGTAGTCGGCGTTCTGGATCAGCGCGCCGCCGACGGTCGGGCCGTCGCCGTTCACGGCGAGCCAGGCCTCGCGCGGCAGACCCGCCTCGTACAGCAGTTCGATGCCGCGCAATGCGGTCAGCGGGGTCTGGCTGTCCGGTTTGTGGACGACCGTGTTGCCGGCCAGGATCGCCGGCAGGCCGTCGGAGATCGCCATCGTCAGCGGGTAGTTCCACGGCGAGATGATGCCGACGACACCCTTCGGGACGAAGCGTTCCTCGGCGCGGGTCAGGACCGGGAAGATCCCGAGCTTGCGCTGCGGTTCGAGCAGCTCGAACGCCTTGCGGCCGTAGTACCGCGCGGTCAGTGCGACGTGCGCGAGCTCCTCGAACGCCTGCTTCCGGGCCTTGCCGGACTCGCGGATGATCAGGTCGACCAGCTCGTGCCGGTGGTCGAGGACCAGGTCGTGGTACCGCAGCAGGATCGCGGCGCGCTCGGCCAGCGGCACCCGGCGCCAGCTCTGCTGGGTCTTCCGCGCGGCCCGGACCGCGGCCACGACGTCGTCCGCACTCGATACCGGCAGGTCCGCGATCGGCTGCCCGGTGGCCGGCGCGTACGACGTCCGGGTCCCGGCCGTCGCCCGCAGCAGCCCCGACAACCGCCGGATGACCGACTGATCGGTCGCATACGACGCGGTCGGATCGAGCTCCGGATCAGCTGGAATCGACGTCTGCTCGCTCACGCCTCCACCTCGCTCCGCTCGGTTCCGGCCTGAGCGAGATGCTCGGCTCTACCCTTGGTTCGCTCGCTGCGCTCGCTCATAGCTGAAGGCTACCTGTCGGTAACGGAGACTGTCAGCATCAGAGGTTGGTTAAGCTGAGCGGCTGAACCGGTGAAGGGGTGGAACGTCAAGATGGTGGACAGCGGGGGGCTCTGGACGCCTCCTGAGGACGAGCTCAGTGAGGCGCTGCAGACAGCCCAGGTGCTGATCGAGGAAGGCCGCGCCGACGAGGCCGGGCCGTACCAGCAGCGGGTCATCGAGCTGGCCAGGGAACGCGCCGAGGCGCGCCCGAACCACTACGAGGCCAAGCACCTGATGGCCGCGACGCAGTACGAGCTGGCCGGGTCGCTGAACGCGTCCGGCCGGCACGAGGAAGCGCTGACCGCGCTGCACGAGGCGCAACTCGGCTACACCGAGCTCCAGGACGCCGGCGTCCTCGACGCCACCTGCTTCCTCGCCGACGTCCGCGCCCGGCGCGCGATGACCCAGGCGCACCGCGGCCACGGCGCCACCGCCGTACTGGAAATGGACGGCGCGGTGATCGCGTACGGCCAGCTGGTCGGCGGCGCGCAGGGACTGAAGCACCAGCCGGACTTCGCCCGCGTGCTGGCGATGAACGCGCTGATCCTGCGCCGGTACGGCGACCCCGCGCTGGCGGTCGCCTCCGCGGACGCGGCGACCCAGCTGTTCCTGCAACTCGCGGACCAGATCAACGAGAGCCCCCAGTCGCTGTCGTACGCCCGCTACCTGTGTACGGCGACCGCGGTGTCCGCCGACGTGCACGCGGCCGAAGGGCGGCTGGACCTCGCGCTCGAGGCCGACGAGATCGGGCTGACCACGGCCGACACGCTCGCCGACTCGGAGTCGGCGACAGACATGCGCACGCTGGTCGCCGCCCTGGTCCGCAAGGGCAAGCACCTCGGCAGCGTCGGCCGCCTGGAGGGCGAGGCGTGCCTGCAGACGGCGTACGACACCGACCCGGAGACGGCGACCCGGGTGGTCGAGGAGCTCGACCGCGGGCTGCCGTTGACGCTGGTTGCCGCGCTGGAGAACGCGGAGATCAAGCTCGGGCCGTTCGAGCAGTACCACCGGCTGGTCGCGCTGAGCGAGCCGGCGCCCGGGATGACGCTGGCGACGGTATCGGGCCGCACGGACCCGGAGTCGGCGGCGCTCCGGGCGGCCGAGCTGGCCGAGCTCGTCCGCCCGTTGCTGCCGCAGGACGGGGAGGCCGCGCTGACGCTCGGGATGGAGGCGCACTACCTGTTCGCGATCTCGTCGGAGCGGGAGTCGCACCGGATGCGGTTCCAGACCGCGACGTACGTACCGATCTGGGCGCGGCTGCTGCTGGACATCTCCGAGGCGTACTTCCAGGCCGGCCGGACCGAGATCGCGCTCGACCTCGGCGGCTGGTGCGCGGAGGTCGCGACCGCGCTGATCCCGTACGCCGACGACGACGAGAAGATGAAGGACCTGGCCGGCGCCTGCTACCGGCACCACGGCAACCTGCTCGCCGCCACCGGCGACGTGGCCGCCTCGCACCACGCCCACGAAGCGGCGGAGCAACTCCAGCTCGGCCGTTGAAGGGCGGTAAGGTCCCGCCCGCTTGACGCTCCGATGCCCCCGGCGGACGCTGACGCTGGGAGGGGATGCCGTCATGGATGTCGTGGAACTGCACAACCGTACGGTCGCGAACTTCGCGGAGCTGGTCGCCGGGGTGGCAGCCGATCAATGGTCGGCACCGACGCCGTGCACGGACTGGGACGTCCGGGCGCTGGTGAACCACGTCGTCGGCGAGGAGCGCTGGACGCCGCCGCTGATGGAGGGCAGGACGATCGCCGAGGTCGGGAACGCACTCGACGGCGATCTGCTCGAGGAGGATCCGGCCGGTGCGGCGTCGGCCGCGGCCCGGGAGGCAGAGGCCGCGGCGACCCGGCCGATCGGCAAGGTGCACCTGTCGTACGGCGACGAGGACCCGCGCGAGTACCTGCGCCAGCTCGCGGCGGACCACCTGATCCACGGGTGGGACCTGGCGGTCGCGATCGGCGTACCGGCGCGGATGGACGCGGAGCTTGTGGCGGAGGTCGGGGCGTGGTTCGCGGATCGGGAGGAGCTCTACCGGTCCGCCGGGATGATCGGCGTCCGGCTCGCGGGATTCACCGATCCGTCCGAGGCATTGCTCGCGGCTTTCGGACGTGATCCACGGTGGACGCCGGCGCTGCCCGTGGTCGAGCGGTTCGGGACTGCGTTCGGCGCCGGGGATCTGGCCACGGTGATGTCGCTGGTCACCGATGACGTCGTGTTCGAGTCCACATCGCCCGCCCCGGACGGCGGGCGCTTCGAGGGCGCGGACGCGGTACGGGCGGAGTGGGCGAAGCTCTTCGCGGACACGGCCGACCCGCGGTTCGAAACCGAGGCGACCGTCGTGTTCGGTGATCGCGCCGTGGTGCGGTGGCGGTACTCGTGGGCTACGTCTTCCGGTGACCGCGGGCATGTACGCGGCGTCGACGTACTGCGCCTGCGGGACGGCAGGATCACGGAGAAGTTCTCGTATGTGAAGGGTTAGGACCCTAGTCGGCCGGCTCGGTGCGGAGGGCGCCGACGAACAGGCCGGCCTCGGCTTCGGTCATGCCGGTCTCGGAGACCACCAGGGCGGTCGCCTGGTGGAGCTCGCCGGCCGCCTTCAGGGCGCGGGTGCGTTCGGCGAGGTTCGTGTTCGGGCGGCGGACCACCGGTGTCTCGGTGGTCGGCGGCACGTACCGCCCGAGCCGGATCTCGTCCACCAGCTCCTTCGCGTGCGCCAGTCCGAGACCGGTTCGCTCACGGACCAGCTTGACCGCGTTCACCATCTTCTTCGTGGTGATCAGGAACCGCACCTGATCGACGTCGTCCGGGGACAGTCGCGCCCGCCCTACGGCAAGGGCAACGTTGTCCGTGTCCTGGCTGTTTCGTCGGCTGAACAATCCCATGCCGCAATCCTTCCAGAACCCGGCAACCCCCGAGCCTCTCCCGCACGTCGCCCAGGATGTGGGCAGCCGTCAGCTCCCGCCGCCGGCTGCTGGAACATCCTCGTAGTCCGCGACCCACGCGTCCGCAAGGTCGAACGACTGCAGCAGCCGGAGCGCAGCGTCGCTCACCACCAGCTCGGTGCCGTCGTCGAGGGCGAAATCGTCCTGCCCCGCCCTCCCGCCCGGAATGAGGCGGAACCAGTCGGGCGGAACCTCACGATCAGACACGAGCGCGTACTGCTCGCCCTGTGATGCTCTGGCCGGCTCGAGCTCGTAACCGGTGAGATCAGAGGCCCGCAAAGCAGCGGCAAGGCGCTCCGTCACGAACCAGAACGCGACCGTGGTGACGAGGTCAGCGCCCATCCATCCATCGAAGACAAGGTGTAACAGCCCGGAGTCCGCGACCCGCTGATTCTTGTCGTAGCTGCACTCAGGCGCCAAACCACCTGGTACCTCGGCATCGACGTAGTGGTACACGGTTCGCTCCTTGGTCGGATGTCTCGAGGATCGTAGGCCGACACAGTCGCACGCGAGGTCCAGGCAGCCTCAGCTTCCGGCGAGCACCCGGAGCACCTCCGGCCATGCCAGGTCGCCGAGCTCACGGTCAGCTGCGTCCGTGCCGCCGCGGGCCATCCGCTGGCCGGCGGTCTTCGGCTCCTCACCCGGCAGTACTGCGCGATGCCCGGCCGCGGCGACCTTGACGAGATGTGTCGGACGATCACCACGCCGCCGGACGATCTCCTCCGCGAACTCGACCGCCGGCCACACCTGGTCGTCACCACCGGCGATCAGCAGGATCTCCCCGCGGATCCGCTCCACGGGGATCCGCATCGGGCCGGTCGCCGCCCGCAGGCTCCGGCGGTACAGCCCGGTGAAGCTCGGCGGATCGGTATCGGGCTGCCAGTCCCGGTCGTACGGCACGAACGGCAGCGGTTCACCCCGCCACATCCACCCGGACCGTTGGCTGCCGTCCTCCAGGTTCCGTCCCCAGACATAGGCGCTCGGGGCGAACGCGATCACCGAGTCCACCCGGTCGTCGAGCGCACCGAGCAGCAGCGCCGCCTCCGCACCCCACGAGCTACCCATCACGACCAGCCGATCGTGGTGCGCCAGCTCGTCGAGCGGGAACGACTCCAGCGGCACCTCGTGCGTCACCGCCCACGTCGGCGCGAGTACGTCGTACCCCTCGGCCTCGAGCAGGCGCGCCCGCCCGAGGTCCGGCGTACCACTCGAGCCGTGCAGAAGCAGTACGCCGGTCTGCGTCAACCGACGACTACCTCGACCCGCTGGAACTCCTTGAGCTCCGTGTAACCGGTCGTGGCCATGGCACGCTTGAGGGCGCCGACCAGGTTCATCGTGCCGTCCGGGACCCAGGACGGGCCGAACAGGATCTGCTCCATCGTGCCGGTGACGCCGACCTCGACGCGCTCGCCGCGGGGCAGGTCCTGGTGCCAGGCCTCGGCACCCCAGTGGTACCCGCCGCCGGGCGCGTCGCTCGCGCGGGCCAGCGGCGAACCGACCATCACCGCGTCCGCGCCGCAGGCGATCGCCTTCGCCACGTCACCGGAGCGGCCGACCGAACCGTCCGCGATGACGTGCACGTACCGCCCGCCGGACTCGTCCATGTAGTCCCGCCGCGCCGCCGCCACGTCGGCCACCGCGGACGCCATCGGCACGGCGACGCCGAGCACCTTGCGGGTGGTGTGCGCCGCGCCGCCGCCGAAACCGACCAGCACGCCGGCCGCACCGGTGCGCATCAGGTGCAGCGCCGCCTGGTGGGTCGCGCAACCACCGACGATCACCGGGACGTCGAGGTCGTAGATGAACTGCTTCAGGTTCAGCGGCTCGGCCTGGCCGGACACGTGCTCGGCGGACACCGTCGTACCGCGGATGACGAACAGGTCGACGCCCGCGTCCACGACGTGCTTCGCGAACTGCTTGGTGCGCTGCGGCGACAGCGCCCCGGCCACGGTCACGCCGGAGGCGCGGATCTCCTGCACCCGCTGCGAGATCAGCTCGGGCTTGATCGGCGCCGCGTAGATCTCCTGCAGCCGGTGCGTCGCCTGCTGCGCGTCCAGCTCGGTGATCTCGGCGAGCAGGCCCGACGGGTCCTCGTAGCGCGTCCACAGCCCCTCGAGGTTGAGGACGCCGAGGCCGCCGGCCTTCCCGATCGCGATCGCGGTCTGCGGCGACATCACCGAGTCCATCGGCGCCGCCAGGATCGGCAGCTCGAACCGGTACGCGTCGATCTGCCAGGCGACCGAGACCTCCTCCGGATCCCGCGTCCGCCGCGACGGCACGATCGCGATGTCGTCGAACGCGTACGCCTGCCGGCCGCGCTTGGCCCGGCCGATCTCGATCTCGGTCATCTGGTGTGATTCCTTCGGTCAGGCGGTCAGCGGCCGGAGTAGTTCGGGGCCTCGACCGTCATCTGGATGTCGTGCGGGTGGGACTCCTGGAGGCCGGCCGAGGTGATCCGGACGAAGCGCCCGTTCTCCTGCAGCTCCGGGACGGTGCGGGCGCCGGTGTACCACATCGACTGGCGGAGGCCGCCGACCAGCTGGTGGGCCACGGCGGACAGCGGGCCACGGTACGGCACCTGGCCCTCGACGCCCTCGGCGATCAGCTTCTCGTCGGAGCCGCCGTCGTGCTGGAAGTAGCGGTCCTTCGAGTACGACTTGCGCAGGCCGCCGGACGACATCGCGCCGAGCGAACCCATCCCGCGGTACGCCTTGAACTGCTTGCCGTTGATGAACACCAGATCGCCCGGCGACTCCTCGCACCCGGCCAGCAGCGAGCCCAGCATGACGGTGTCCGCGCCCGCGACCAGCGCCTTCGCGATGTCACCGGAGTACTGCAGGCCGCCGTCGCCGATCACCGGGACACCGGCCGGCTTGCAGGCCAGCGACGCCTCGTAGATCGCGGTCACCTGCGGTACGCCGACACCGGACACGACCCGCGTCGTACAAATGGAGCCCGGGCCGACGCCGACCTTCACGCCGTCAGCGCCCGCGTCGACCAGCGCCTGCGCACCCGCCCGGGTGCCGACGTTGCCGCCGACGACGTCCACGCCGCGGGTCGCCGGGTCGGCCTTGAGCTTGCGGATGATCTCGATCTGCGCCTTCGAGTGCCCGTGCGCGGTGTCCACCACCAGCACGTCGACACCGGCCTCGACCAGCGTCATGGCGCGCTTGTACGCCTCGCCGAAGAAGCCGATCGCGGCGCCGACCATTAGCCGGCCGGAGGCGTCCTTGGTGGACAGCGGGAACTTGTCGCGCTTGACGAAGTCCTTCAGCGTGATCAGGCCGGTGAGCTTGCCGGCGTCGTCGACCAGCGGCAGCTTCTCCACCTTGTGCTTGCTGAGCAGCGCCATCGCGTCGTCCGCGGCGATGCCCTGCTTGCCGGTGATCAGCGGCTGCTTGGTCATCACCTCACGGACCGGCCGGGACAGGTCGGTCTCGAAGCGCATGTCACGGTTGGTGACGATGCCGACCAGCACGCCGGCGTCGTCCACCACCGGGACGCCGGAGATCCGGTACTGCGCGCAGAGCGCGTCGGCCTCGCCGATGCTCGCCTCCGGGCCGATCGTGATCGGCTGCGCGATCATCCCGGACTCGGAGCGCTTGACCAGGTCGACCTGCTGGGCCTGGTCGTCGATCGAGAGGTTGCGGTGCAGGACGCCGAGACCGCCCTGCCGGGCCATGGCGATCGCCATCCGGGCCTCGGTGACGGTGTCCATCGCGCTGGACACCAGCGGGATGTTCACCCAGACGTTGCGGCTCACCCGGGACCGGGTGACCGCCTCGGACGGGATGACGTCGGACTCGTTCGGCTGCAGCAGTACGTCGTCGAAGGTGAGGCCGAGGACGGCGAACTTGTCGGGAACTCCAGCGGGGGTGATGTCCATG
>NZ_DASRVN010000477.1:0-4412 GCF_035655035.1 Kribbella sp.
CTGTCACCTATCTCCTGATACAGAACCGTCACCGATGTCCTGAGACATCACAGGCTGCGCGTGCCGTGAATTGACCCGAGATCGAACATGTGTTCGACTATAGCGCATGAGATGGGCAGGGCAACGCATCGACGCCGAGACTCCGGGCACGCTGCCGGGGCTCGGGGCGATCGCGGGGCTGGTGCGGTCGGTGACGACGCCGGAGTTCCAGGGGATCACGTTCCATGAGGTGCTCGCGCGGTCCGCGCTGAACTCCGTGCCAGGTTCGGCGCTGCCGTTCAACTGGACCGTCAATCCGTACCGCGGCTGCACCCACGCCTGCCGATACTGCTTCGCCCGCCCGACCCATGCCTACCTGGAGCTCGACACCGGGCAGGACTTCGACCGGCAGATCGTGGTGAAGACCAACGTCGCCGAGGTTCTGCGCCGTGAGCTCGCCCGCCCGTCCTGGTCCCGCGAACCGGTTGCCCTGGGCACCAACACCGATCCGTACCAGCGCGCCGAGGGCCGCTACCGGCTGATGCCCGGCATCATCGACGCACTCGCCTCCTCCGGCACACCGCTGTCGATCCTCACCAAGGGCACTCTGCTCCGCCGAGACCTGCCGTTGCTCACCGAGGCCGCCGCCGACGTCCCGGTCGGCATCGCCGTCTCCCTGGCCCTCGGTGACGAGGTACTCCGCCGTCGCCTCGAGCCCGGCGTACCGTCGGTCCGCGGCCGCCTCGACTTCATCCACACCATCCGCGAAGCCGGCCTGCCGTGCGGCGTGATGGTCGCTCCTGTCCTCCCGTGGCTGACCGACTCCACGGACCAACTCGACCAACTCCTGACGTCCCTCGCCACCGCCGGCGCCACCGGCGTCACCCCGTTGGTGCTGCACTTACGGCCCGGCGTGAAGGAGTGGTTCATGAAATGGCTCGCGTACGACCATCCCGCACTGGTCAGCCGCTACGAGTCCCTGTACGCCCACGGCGCCTACGCAGCCCCCAGCTACCAACGCGCCTTCGACGCGAAGGTCCGCCCCTTACTGGCCAAACACGGCTTCGCTCGCCACTCCTCCCACCGCTCCGAACCCATCCGCGGCATGCACCCTCCCCAACCACCCCAAGACCCCTTGTTCTGAATGGAAGTATCCACGCGACACCGAATATGGTCAGGCGACCGCACGTCATCCGCGACTCGGAGTGGCTCAACCGGCCAGTTCGCTCATCTGCCGGCGCAGGCCTTCCAGGGCGTCCTCGAAGCGCGGCAGCTCGCTCTCTGGGACGCCGTTGCTGCGGGCAACCTCCTTCCAAGCGGCGGTCCCATCCAGTACTTCTCGAAGGATCCGGCGGGCCTCATCGGTGTCGAGCCTGAACGAGTCGACGTACGACATCAGACCGGTCAACTCGTCATCGCGTCGATATGCGCCACCGATACCGGTCACGCGTTGGCTGCTGGTCTCCGGATTCGGGTTGATGTCGAAGGCCGGGGACAGGCGCCATCCGGATCGCCCGTCGCGAAGGAAGCCATGGTTGCGCAGATGGTCGTCGGTGTTGTGAACGGCGACCGAGAACGCAATCCTCCGCCACAGTTGCCGCAGATCGGCGCTAACTCGCGAACCGTACTCCGTCAGAGTCTCGGCGAGTTCGAGGTAGTCGCCCGACGTGCCGTCCTTACCCTGCACCATCGTCATCGCGCTCACGTACCCGATCCGTCCTTGCCGCTCCCGATCGAAACGCTCAAGCACGAGCACCGGTCGGCTGCCGACCGCAGTGAGCCCCCGGGCGGGAACCGCGATGCCCGCGCGGTGAGCCAGATCGAGCGTCGTCTTTTCCCAGCCGATGACGTCCCACTCGTCACCGTGATGCGGGAATTTGGCGATGAACAGCCGGTTCCCGTCGCGCACGGACGCCTTCGGCCGGGCTCCGCCCAGCGAGCCGGAGCCAGCGTCCAGCAGGTCCTTCACGGCCGACAGATCGTCGGGGTCCCGGGCCACGGCATCAGCGGCCTGCAGCAGCCTGGGAAGCTCCACGACCTTGGGAACCGTGAGATCTGGAGCAAGGTAGGGGCCATCTGATGACGTACGGAATCGGAGGGCCCCCTGACGGGTCAGATCGCTGACTCCCAAGAGGTAGTCCACCTCACTCACGGATGGGCTCGTTCTGCCCTCCCGCAACGCCCGGATCCGCACCTGCTTGCCGATCAGGTTCTTGCCCCAGCGGTCTGGTGAACAGTCGGTCAGAGCGCCTGGCATGCCGGCGAAGGTGTGATTTCCCTGCGCGAGCGGCATCGCCGGGTCGATCGCGTAGGCGTCAGTTCGAGCCAGATACGCCTCGCTGTACCGGAACGTCGTCGAGAGGACGTTGCGACGGCGGCTGAAGTATGCCGTACCGACATCGACCGGTCGTCCGTCGAGATCGACGGAGACGAGGACGGCGTCGCTCATCGGCGGACTCTTTTCGGCAGCGCCTGATCCGCTCGGGCGCGACCCAGGTCGGTCTCGTACGGATCGAGCGCCTCGACCACCCGATCCAGCGTCCCCAGCACTCGGGCGACATTGAGGAAGACATCGAGGCCGACTGTGGTCTCCCCGTGCTCCAACTTGCGCAGAGTGTCCCGGGAGACACCGGCCCGGTCTGCGACTTGAGCGGCGGTGAGGCTCTGCAACTTGCGCCACGCGGTCACATGCGCACCGATCCGCTCGGCCGCGAGCCGCGTCCGCACCGGTACAGTCGACCGAGCCACGTGTCATCCTTCCATCTAATGACGAACAGAATCTCCATTCTAACCGATAATGGCGATTCTTCTCGCCATTATCGCCAGGATTCTGAGTCTTGCCCAGCCGCGATCGTCACGTCGTCCGTGTCCTTACGGGAGGGTGAGGATCTGCGGCCCTTCGGGGGTGATGGCTACGGTGTGTTCGGCGTGCGCGCCTCGGGTTCGGTCGGCGGAGCGGAGGGTCCAGCCGTCGGGGTCGATGCGGTAGGTGGAGCCCGGGCCGGACCAGAACCAGGGTTCGATGGCGAAGACGTGGCCGGGGTGGAGTTTGAGGCCGCGGCCGGGGCGGCCGTCGTTCGGGATGTGCGGATCTTGATGCATCCGGCGGCCGATGCCGTGGCCGCCGAAGTCGAGGTTGGTGCCGACGCCGGCCCGCTTGCCGATCCGGCCGATCGCGGCGCCGATGTCGCCGATCCGGTTGCCCGGTACGGCGGCCGCGATACCGGCGGCGAGCGCTTCCTCGGTGGTCGCGATCAGCTCCAGGTCCGCGGCCCGCGGCGTACCGACACAGAAACTGATCGCAGAGTCCGCGCACCAGCCGTCGATCGACGCGCCGCAGTCCACGTTCAGCAGGTCACCGTCCCGCAGTTGCAGATCGTTGGGGAGACCATGCAGTACGGCGTCGTTCACCGACGCGCAGATCACACCGCTGAACGGTGCCGTCGCGAAACCGGGTTGATACCCGTCGAACAGCGACACCGCCCCGGCCGAACGCAGTACGTCCCGCGCGGCTTCGTCGAGCTCGAGCAGTGAGACGCCGGCCGTGGCGTGCTTCTTCACGGTCTGCAACGCGTTCGCGACCACCCGCCCGGCCGCGCGCATCTGCTCGATCTCCGCGGGGGTCCTCAGCTCGACCATGATTCCACTTACTACCACACCCGCGCTGGACGCGATCAGGTCCGAGGGGTGGAGATGGCTGTCCGGCGACGCGCAGTAGTCGGGGGGATGCGCGCGGGCGGTCCGACGCTGCTTGCCGATGGCAACAGTCAGCTGGTGATTACGGGAGTCTGGTCGGCGTTGGTGGCGGACGGCCTGTTCTCGGCGTACGGACGGGGGGCGTGACGGCGTTGGGCTGCGGCGAAAATGCTTTGAGGTGCTGGGGAAGGGGCGGTTAGGGTCGGCGCATGATTACGTACTTCGTGATGGTCCGTCGTGCCCGCCTCCGGGCAGGCGCGGGGTGCCTGGGGATGGCATCCGCTCGATAGTCGTTGGGCCGAACGGGTTGTGGACGCGGCCGGGGTCGTCCCCGGCGAACTCGTCCTCGACGTCGGGGCCGGCCTCGGTGCGTTGACCGCGCCGCTGGTCCGTGCCGGCGCCCGGGTGATCGCGGTCGAACTCCATCCCGGTCGTGCCGACCGGTTGCGCCGGCGGTTCGCGGACGCACCGGTGACGGTCGTCCGGGCCGATGCCGGTGACCTGAGGTTGCCGTCACGGCCGTTCCGGGTGGTGTCGAGCCCGCCGTACAACATCTCCACGCTGCTGCTGAAACGCCTGCTGGCACAGGGTTCTCGCATGGTGTCGGCGGACTTGGTGCTGCAGCGGCAGGTGGCGAACCGGTGGGTACGCGGCGACGCTCCCGGGGCGAACCGGTGGTTCCGCCACTACAGCCCCTCAATCGGCCTACGCCTTCCCCGCAAGGCTTTCACCCCACC
>NZ_DASRVN010000478.1:0-9043 GCF_035655035.1 Kribbella sp.
TCCCCCGAGTCGTGAAGAACGGCTCCCCTCAACCAACCAATCCCCACGACTCGACACCCCCCGAGCCAATCCCCACGACTCGGCGGAGCCGCGAGGAGCGGAGGCGGCGGACGCGGACGGCGGAGAGGCGCGGGGCGGACCCACGCCGGGCGGACGTGCCCGAGGGCTGGACGTACGACGGGCGACTGCGCGGGCCGGACGGGCCCGGCGCGGACAGGCGCGGGCCGGACAGGGTGGGCAGGCGCGGGGTGCAAGGCGCGGACGCGCGAACGTGACGTACGCGGGGCGGACGCGTGCGGGGCGGACGCCCGAACGGCGGAGGCGCAGGGTAGACGTACGCCGGGGTGCGCGGGGTAAATGTGCGCGGGGTGGACGCGCGACGGGCGGAGGGGCGCACGGGGCGGACGTACGACGGCCCGACGTACGACGGACGAGCGCGGGGGTGGGCGCGCGAACGGCGGAGAGGAGAGCAGCGGGGGACGCGCGACGGACGCACGTACGACGGCGGGCTTGACGTACGAGGGCCCGACTCGCAAGGCGAAGACGCGCGCGGGTCACGCGCGAGGGGGCGGACGCGCGGGTTGAACGCGCCCGGGGTTAGAACGTGCGGGGCGAACGCGCCCGAGCAACTGCGCCGGGCGCGACGTAGGAGGCGGACGCGCGAGGGCGGACGTCCGACGGGTGGATCTGCGCGGGGTGAGCCTGCGCGGGGCGAACCTGCGCGGGGTGAACCTGCGCGGGGAACAGGGGTGGACGGGCGAGACGCCCGGCCGGTGGGGTCGGTCGGGCGTCTCGGGGGGTGTTAGGAGTCCTGGGGGCCGGAGGAGCCGGGGCCGGTGGTTAGGTCGGTCAGCTCCAGGTCGGAGGTGGTGGACTTCTGGTTGCCGGTGAAGGTGAAGTACTCGGTCAGGCCGTCCTCGTTGACCGTGCCTTCGGGGGCGGCGTCGACCAGGACGATCTGGCCGGGGCGGAGTTCCCCGAACAGGATCTTCTCGGCCAGCACGTCCTCCACGTCGCGCTGGAGTGCGCGGCGCAGTGGGCGGGCACCCAGGACCGGGTCGAAGCCACGCTTCGCGGCGAGTTCCTTCGCCGCCGGCGTGAGCTCGATGCCCATGTCCTTGTCCTTCAGCCGCAGCTCGATCTGGGCCACCATCAGGTCGACGATCTTGACGATGTCTTCCATCGTGTGCTGGTGGAAGACCACGATCTCGTCGACGCGGTTCAGGAACTCCGGACGGAAGTGCTGCTTCAGCTCCTCCGTCACCTTGGCCTTCATCTTCTCGTACGACGACGTGGTGTCGTTCGCCTGCGAGAAGCCGAGGCTCACCGCCTTCGCGATGTCCTTGGTGCCGAGGTTCGTGGTCATGATGATGACGGTGTTCTTGAAGTCGACCACGCGACCCTGTGCGTCGGTGAGCCGGCCCTCGTCGAGGATCTGCAGCAGCGAGTTGAAGATGTCCGGGTGGGCCTTCTCCACCTCGTCGAACAGCACCACGCTGAACGGCTTGCGGCGGACCTTCTCGGTCAGCTGGCCACCCTCTTCGTAGCCGACGTAACCAGGAGGCGAACCGAACAGCCGGGACGCGGTGTGCTTCTCCGAGTACTCGGACATGTCGAGGCTGATCAGCGCGTTCTCGTCGCCGAACAGGAACTCGGTCAGCGCCTTCGACAGCTCGGTCTTACCGACACCGGACGGGCCGGCGAAGATGAACGAGCCGCTCGGGCGCCGCGGGTCCTTCAGGCCGGCGCGGGTACGCCGGATCGAACGGGACAGCGCCTTGACCGCATCGGTCTGGCCGATGTACCGCTTGGCCAGCTCCTTCTCCATGTCCAGCAGCCGCGAGGACTCCTCCTCGGTCAGCTTGAAGACCGGGATGCCGGTCGCGGTGCTGAGCACCTCCGCGATCAGCTCCTCGTCGACCTCGGCGACGACGTCCATGTCGCCGGCCTTCCACTGCTTCTCCCGCTCGGACTTGGCGTTGATCAGCTTCTTCTCGTCGTCCCGCAGCCGGGCGGCGCGCTCGAAGTCCTGAGCGTCGATCGCCGACTCCTTCTCCCGGCGGACCGTCGCGATCTTCTCGTCGAACTCGCGCAGGTCCGGCGGAGCCGTCATCCGGCGGATCCGCAACCGGGCACCGGCCTCGTCGATCAGGTCGATCGCCTTGTCCGGCAGGAAGCGGTCCGAGATGTACCGGTCGGCCATCTGGGCGGCGTTCACCAGCGCGGCGTCGGTGATCGTCACCCGGTGGTGCGCCTCGTACCGGTCGCGGAGGCCCTTGAGGATCTCGATCGTGTGCGCGATCGAGGGCTCGGCCACCTGGATCGGCTGGAACCGGCGCTCCAGCGCGGCGTCCTTCTCGACGTACTTGCGGTACTCGTCGAGGGTGGTGGCGCCGATCGTCTGCAGCTCGCCGCGGGCCAGCATCGGCTTCAGGATGCTCGCCGCGTCGATCGCGCCCTCGGCCGCGCCGGCCCCGACGAGGGTGTGGATCTCGTCGATGAACAGCACGATGTCGCCGCGGGTGCGGATCTCCTTGAGCACCTTCTTCAACCGCTCCTCGAAGTCACCGCGGTAGCGCGAACCGGCTACCAGGGCGCCCAGGTCGAGGGAGTAGATCTGCTTGTCCTTCAGCGTCTCCGGGACGTCACCACGGACGATCTGCTGTGCCAGACCTTCCACGATGGCGGTCTTGCCGACGCCCGGCTCACCGATCAGGACAGGGTTGTTCTTGGTACGGCGGGACAGCACCTGCATGACCCGCTCGATCTCGGTCTCCCGGCCGATCACCGGGTCGAGTTTCGCCTCGCGGGCCGACTGGGTGTAGTTCCGGCCGAACTGGTCGAGCACCAGGGAGCTGCTCGGGGCATCGCCCTGGCTCCCGGCGCCCGGCGCCGTGGTCTCCTTGCCCTGGTACCCGCTGAGCAGCTGGATGACCTGCTGCCGGACCTTGTTCAGGTCCGCGCCCAGCTTGACCAGGACCTGCGCGGCGACACCCTCACCCTCGCGGATGAGGCCGAGCAGGATGTGCTCGGTGCCGATGTAGTTGTGGCCCAGTTGCAGGGCCTCACGCAGGGAGAGCTCCAGCACCTTCTTGGCGCGGGGGGTGAACGGGATGTGCCCGCTCGGTGCCTGCTGCCCCTGGCCGATGATCTCCTCGACCTGGGAACGAACGGCCTCGAGCGAGATACCCAGGCTCTCGAGAGCCTTGGCGGCGACACCCTCACCCTCGTGGATCAGGCCGAGCAGGATGTGCTCGGTCCCGATGTAGTTGTGGCTGAGCATCCTGGCCTCTTCCTGAGCCAGGACGACTACCCGACGGGCGCGGTCCGTAAATCGTTCAAACATCGCCAAAGCGCTCCTTGCCTCAGAGGAGTCGGACGTGCCGTGTTGGCCGACCCCCGTACCTGCATGCTAGTCCCCGGTACCGACAGGCTCGCTCTCGGCGAACACCCGATCACGCGTCCGGCGGTTGCCCGGAGGGCATCACAAGGGGACAACCGACCGGATCACCAGCGTGTTCCCGTGTGACCCGGCCGGAACAGCTTGTTCGCCACCAGCGAATTCCGTGAACTACCTGTCCGGTCAGCCACCGGATCCGACACGCCCGCGTCCCACTCTGTGAAACAACCGGAATGCGGACGGTCCCGGCACCCCCTGAAAAGGGGCCGGGACCGGCGGCAGCTGGGAAAACTACTACTTGGCCTCGTTGTACGCCGCGCGCACCTCGGCGGAGATCCGGCCGCGCTCGCTGACGTCGTACCCGTTCTCCTTGGCCCAGGCCCGGATGTCCGCGGAGTCCGACGCGGAGCGGCCGCCGCGCCCGCGGGACCGGCCCGCCGCGCCCCGGCGCCCGGCCACCCGGCGGCCGTTGCCGACGTACGCGGCCAGCGCGTCGCGCAGTTTCGCGGCGTTCTTCTTGGACAGGTCGATCTCGTAGGTCGTTCCGTCCAGCCCGAAAGTGACGGTCTCGTCGGCCTTACCGCCGTCGAGATCGTCCTCGAGAACCACCTGCACCCTTTGTGCCATCGATGACAACCTTTCCGCGCCCGCCATCGGGCACAATCCCCCTGCCGAATTGTTAGCACCTGATTTGTACCGCACAAACAGGGTTCTTGTCATTCATCGACGCCGTGCGTCGATGGTGACCTTGAGTATTCATCCGGACCGAACCGGCCGGTCCGGAATCAATTCGGACCCAGGATTTGCGAACGCGGTCCGTTGTGCTATGCAACAACCCGGAAATTACTCCGGCCGGAGCAACGGGAACAGAATCGTCTCCCGGATACCGGTGCCGGTGAGCAACATCACCAACCGGTCCAGGCCCATCCCCATACCACCGGCCGGCGGCATGCCGAATTCCATTGCGCGCAGGAAGTCCTCGTCGAGTTCCATCGCCTCCGGGTCGCCGGCCGCGGCCTGCATCGACTGCGCCACCAGGCGATCGCGCTGGATCACCGGGTCGTTCAGCTCCGAGTACGCGACCCCGAGCTCGACGCCGTTGACGAACAGGTCCCAGGCCTCGACCAGCCCCGGAATTTCCCGGTGCGGCTTCGCCAGCGGCCGCGCCGACTCCGGATAGTCACGAACAAAGGTGGGCTGGATCAGCGTGTGCTCGCAGAGCTTCTCGAACAAGTCCACGGCGATCTCGCCGGCATTCCGGCCGGGCTGCAGCTCGACGTCGTGCTGCTCGGCCAACTTCAGCAGCGTGGCCAGGTCGGTGGTCACGTCGACGCTCTCGCCGACCGCCTCGGACAGCAGCCCGAAAAGCGTCGCGTGCCGGAACGGCTGCTCGACGTCGATGGTCTGCCCGTCGCGCGCAGTGATCGACGTACGCCCGATCGCGCGGCCGGAGTTCCGGATCAGCTCCTGGATCAGCTCGGCCATCGTGTCGTAATCGCCGTACGCCTGATACGCCTCGATCATCGAGAATTCCGCGGAGTGCGTGGAGTCCAGGCCCTCGTTGCGGAACGTCCGGCCGATCTCGTACACCCGGTCGACGCCGCCGATCATCGCCCGCTTCAGGTCCAGCTCGAGCGCGATCCGGAGCTTCATCTCCTGGTCGAACGCGTTCAGGTGGGTCGAGAACGGCCGCGCCGCGGCACCACCGTTGGTGAGCTGCAGCACCGGCGTCTCGACCTCGACGAAGCCGTGGCCGTCGTACGTTGCGCGCAGCGCCTTCAGTACGGCGGCCTTCGCGCGGACCATCTCCCGTGCCTCCGGGCGGACGATCAGGTCGACGTACCGCATCCGGACGCGGGCCTCTTCGCTGAGCGGCTTGTGCTCGTTCGGCAGCGGGCGGAGCGTCTTCGCGGCCATCTGCCACGCGGTCGCCTGCACGGACAGCTCACCGCGCCGGCTGGTGATCACCTCGCCCTGGACCGACAGCAGGTCGCCGATGTCGACGAGCTGCTTGAACCGGGCCAGCTCCTCCTCACCGAGGTCGGCCAGCGACAGCATCACCTGGAGCTCGGTCCCGTCGCCCTCGCGGAGCCGGACGAAGCAGAGCTTGCCGGTGTTGCGCAGGAAGATCACCCGGCCGGTCACCGAGACCTGCTCGCCGGTGCGGGTGTCCGCCTCCAGCTCCTGCGCGTCGTACTTCGCCCGCAGGTCCTTCAGCAGGTGCGTCCGCGGTACGGAGATCGGGTACGGCGGGACTCCTTCCGCCAGCAGGCGGTCACGCTTCTCCCGGCGAACCCGCATCTGCTCGGGCAGGTCGTCCTGCCCGCTGTCGGGGTTCACCGGGTCCACGTGTGTATCAGTCATGCCTTAAGGCTAGTGACTGACCGCCTCCAGCTCCGAATCCTTTGTTCGTACGACGAGGACGCCGGCGACCGCGGCGGCCACCGCACACGCCACCCCGCAGGTCACGAACGTCCCGCGCGGACCGAGCAGCGCACCTGCCGCACCACCCAGTAACAAGGCCAGGATGCTGAACGTACGGACGGTCCCGTTGAGGGCGGCGATCACCCGGCCGCGGACGTTCTCCGCCGAACGGGTCACGATGAGTGAGCTGGTCGCGGCGTTGAGCATCCCGCTGCCGACACCGATCGTGGTCGCACCGATCAGCAGCGTGACGAGGTTTCCGGCCAGCCCGATCAGCACGCACGAACCACCTATGGCCGCCATCCCGCCGATGACAGCCCGGGACCGTCCGGCGTCGGTGTGCAAGCGGCCGGTGTAGGCGGAGCCGGCGATGGCGCCCAGGCCGGTCGCCGCGCCTGCGACGCCGTACATGGTCGGACCGAGGCCGAGTTCGCCGGTGATCAGGAAGACCTCGACCACGTTGACCGCCTCGCCGACGACCACGAACAGCCAGAGCGCCGGGACCAGGATCCGCAGGACGCCGTCGCCGAAGATCGCCCGCAGCCCGGCCGTCACGCCGCCCTTCTCCGCGTCGCTGCCCGGCTCGGGGCGACGGCGGGTACGGACCAGCCCGGCGATGACGACCAGTACCAGGAAGGTGGACGCGTCGACGAGCAAAGCCCCGCGGCTCCCGGCCCAGCCGACCAGTACGCCGCCCGCCGCCGAGCCGGCCAGGGTCGCGACGCCGATCAGCGCCTGACTGGCCCCGGTGGTACGGCCGACCAGCTCCTCGCCGACGATCCGTGGGATCAGCGCGCCCCACGCGGGACCGGCGACGGCCTGGCCGATCTGCAGTACGCACACCAGCGCGAGCGTGTGGACCAGGTCGCTCACGAACGCCAGCCCGACGCCCGCGACGACCTGCAGCAACCCCGCCCAGACCAGGACGGTCCGCGAGTCGTACCCGTCCACGATCCGTCCCGCGAACGGGATCATCGCGACCGTCGGTACGGCGAACGCCAGCAGCAGCGCGGTGACCGCGGCCGGTCCGTGTCCGTCGGAGACCCGCAGGATCAGCGCGATCAGCGCGATCGAGTCGCCCGCGTAGGAGAGCGCGCGGGCGGGCAGCACCAGCCGGATGTCGCGGTACGACCAGATCGAGGTCTGAAGTGATTGCTTCATAGTTGTGAAGTAAACACTTCAGGTTTGACGCCGTCAAGCGGTTCGCTACGCTGACCTCGTGGGTACGAAGAAACGGCTGGTGATCACCGATCCGCGGGCGATCCGCGCGCTCGCGCATCCGGCCCGGCAGCGTGTCATCGACGAGCTGTTCAACGGCAAGGTGCTGACCGCGACCGAATGCGCGGAGCTGGCCGGGCTGACCCCGTCCGCGATGAGCTACCACCTCCGGGCCCTGGAGAAGTGGGGCATCATCCAGCGCGCCGACGAGTCCGCCGACGGCCGCGAACGCCCCTGGAAGGCGCCCGCGTCCAGCCTGGTGATCTCCAGTCAGTCCACCGGCGCGGGCCGGCTGGCGAGCCAGGCGATGATCAAGACGACGATGGACGCGGTCGCCGACCAGTTCCTGGAGATGGACGCCGACGACGGCTGGGACGACGTCAGCTCGATGAGCAGGTCACGGCTCTGGCTGACCCACGACGAGGCGAAGACTTTCAACGACGAACTGAACGCGATCGTCGAGCGGTACAAGAAGGGCAGGTCGGTGAACAGCCATCCGGCGGCCGCCCGGGAGGTCACGTCGTTGATCGCCGTCGTCCCCACGGGTCCTGAGCTGAACCGTTAGCTGCCTGGTTGCGTATCTCGGAGTACCTTCGAAGTAGAGGTACTTGGCATGCACTCGTGGCTCTTGTGGTCGATGATCGCGGCCGTCCTCGGCACGGCCGAGTTGATGACAGCGACCTTCGACCTGCTCCTGCTGGCCGTCGCGGCGGTGTCCGCCGCCGCGGTGGCCGCGCTCGGGCTCGGGGTCGGCTTCCAGGTGGTCGCGTTCGCGATCACCGCGACCGCGCTGGTCACGCTGGTCCGCCCGGTCGCCCGCCGGCACCTGACCGGCCACCCGGGACTGCGCACGGGTGTCGCCGCGCTGGTCGGCCGAGAGGCCTTGGTACTCGCGGACTGTGACCGCGACACCGGCCGGGTCCGGATCGGCGGCGAGGAATGGAGCGCCCGTTCGTACGACCCGGATCTGCGCATCCCGGCGGGGACGCGGGTTGACGTCTTCGCGATCGAGGGGGCCACCGCCCTCGTGCATCCCCAGGAGGAACCATGGCCGCTTTGATCATCGGCATCGTCGTCGCACTGCTCGCCGTCGTCCTGGTACTGCGGACGGTACGGATCGTCCCGCAGGCCCGGGCCAGCAACGTCGAGCGGCTCGGGCGGTACCTACGCACGCTGGAGCCCGGCCTGAACGTGGTGATCCCGTTCGTGGACCGGCCCCGGCCGCTGATCGACCTGCGCGAGCAGGTGGTCTCCTTCCAGCCGAACTCGGTGATCACCGAGGACAACCTGGTCGTCCACATCGACACGGTGCTGTACTTCCAGGTCACCGATCCGCGCGCGGCGGCGTACGAGATCTTCAACTACATCCAGGCGATCGAGCAGCTGACCGTGACCACGTTGCGGAACGTGATCGGTTCGCTGGACCTGGAGAAGACGCTGACGTCGCGCGAACACATCAACTCGATCCTGCGCGGGGTGCTGGACGAGGCGTCCGGCAAGTGGGGCATCCGGGTGAACCGGGTCGAGCTGAAGGCGATCGAGCCGCCGGCCTCGATCAAGGAGTCGATGGAGAAGCAGATGCGGGCCGAGCGGGAGAAGCGAGCCGCGATCCTGAACGCGGAGGGCGCCCGGCAGTCCCGGATCCTGACCGCCGAGGGTGACCGGCAGGCCGCGATCCTGCGCGCCGAGGGGCAGGCGAAGGCGATCGACACGGTCTTCGAGGCGATCCACCGCAACGACCCGGACCCGAAGCTGCTCGCGTACCAGTACCTTCAGATGCTGCCCGAGCTGGCCAAAGGCCCCGGCAACACGTTCTGGGTCATCCCGTCCGAGGTCACCACGGCACTGCAGAACGTCACGAAGGCGTTCAGCGGCGAGACCGAGACCCCGAAGGTTCCCTCGGAGAACGGGCACAACCCTGAAATCACCCCGAGATAGTTGCCCCCGCACCTAATCGGTTGCCCCCCGATGTCACTATGGGTACATGGGGGAACCTCTGCT
>NZ_DASRVN010000479.1:0-7198 GCF_035655035.1 Kribbella sp.
GACCGCTGACGTGGCATCCGCCGGGTCAACGTATCGCGTCGTCATGAACTGGTCCGGGGCCCGATATACGGTTGGTGACCGATCGGTTTCACCGCGTGATCACGGCGTACAGGTCGAAAAGCCCGACGACGAGGACCAGACCGGCCGCGACCCGGAGTACGTGCTGATGCCCGAGGGCATGGACCGCGCCACCCTTGGTACGGCGGTAGACAGCGCTGACCGCGGTCCAGCAGCCCAATGACAGCACGAGAACGACGATCCCGAGCCCGGTCCGGACCTGTGACGAGCCGTGGCCCGAGGCAAGCAGCAGGATGCCGTTGGCAATCAGTCCGAGCGCCGTACGACGCCACGCGAGCAGGGTCCGCTCCGGCTGACGTCCTGGATCCGGTGTGCTCATCGCCACACTTATCGCCAGAGGGAGAAGATCAGCCCGATCAGGCCGACCGTCGCGATCGTTGCCCCGAGCATCAGCGGCAGCCGGCTCGCCGGAAGCGCACCGCCGCGGCGCATCGCGGTCAGGTTGAGCTGCCAGCGCCGGAACGCCCCGGCGGTGGTGACGATTCCGGTCAGGACCAGCACGATGCCGATGATCCTGGCCGGCCAGCGGTCCGGTCCGAGGTCGAGGAACTGCACCGCGGACAGGCCGCCTGCGTAGCAGGCCAGCGAGGTACGCAGGTACGCCAGGTAGGTGCGTTCGTTCGCCAGGGTGAAGCGGTAGTCGGGCTCTTCTTCCTCGCTCATCCGCAGGTCACCAGACCGAAGTCCTGTTTGAGAGTCAGCACACGCCGCACGCTACTCGTCAGGTTCGCGGCGAACGACTTGTCCTGCTGCGCCTTGGTGACCAGCGCACTCACCATGGTCGCGGTCAGCCCGGACTCGGCGTTGATCACGATGTCGCCGCCGGCCGCCACGAACCTGGTCGCCCGCTCGCCCGCCGGCACCGACTTCACCTCCGCGGCCGAGCCGACGTCGTCGGTGATCACCACGCCCTGCCAGCCGAGGTCGCCGCGCACCATGCCCTGGATGACGGTCGGCGAGAACACCGCCCGGTTCTTCGGGTCGATCTTGCTGTACGTCACGGTCGACACCATCACCATCGACGTACCGGCCTTGATCCCGTCGGCGAACGGCTGCAGGTCCGCGTCACCGCGGACCGTGACGTCGTCGACCACGCCGGACGCGAAGTCGGTGTTGCCGCGGACCCGGCCGAGGCCCGGGAAGTGCTTGACCGAGGTCGCGATCCCGGCCTTGCGCATGCCTTGGACGAACGCCGTGACGCCCTGACCCGCCTGCTGCGGCGTGTCGCCGTACTCACGGTCCAGCTGGCCGATCGGCGCGTTCTGCGACTTGAGGGACGCGGGTACGACGTCGGCCACCGGCGCGAGGTCCACGTTCACGCCGGCGTGTTTCAGCTGGCTTCCCCACTCCTGGGCCTGTGCGGTGAGCTTCGAACTCGACCAGGTGCCCTGGACCGTCGCGGCCGGGATACGGTCGAACCCAGCGCCCCTGAGTCGCTGGATCTTGCCGCCCTCCTGGTCGGCGGCGATCAACGGGCGGACGCCTTCGACGGTCGCGGCCGAGTTCACCGCCCTCGTTGCTGCCCGGGTGCTTGCCAAGCTGCCGCCGTTGCGGACCAGGAACACGCCGCCGGACTTCTGCTGCCGTACGACGGCGCGCTGGGCGGAGGTCATACCGGTCCCGTTGATGCCGGTCATGATCAGCTGGCCGGCCTGCTCGCGGAGGGTCAGCGCCTGCAGCTTCTGGTCGACACAGCTCGGCGCCTGGGTCGGAGTCTGCGTCGGGCTCTGGGTCGGGCTCTGGGTCGGGCTCTGCGTGGTTGTCGCCGGGGGGCTGCTTGGTTCTTGTGTCGTCGGGACAGTCGACGACGGGATGGTGCTCGGACCTGCTGTCGGTTGGGAACCGTTGCCTCCGCAACCGGTGACGACGAGTGCAGTCAGCGCGATCAGCGCGACCGGGCGTCTCATCTCAGGTCCGCTCCCACGCCGCGCGGTCCACGGTGTCGCCGGAATGCCGCGCCAGCGTCGCGCAGACGTCGTACAGGTGCTCGACCTGCTCGGGGGTGAGCGCGTCGAAGATCGACGTGCGGACCTCCTCGACGTGCCCGGGCGCGGTCTCGACCAGCTTCTGCCGGCCGAGTTCGGTGAGGATCGCGACCTGGCCGCGGCGGTCGGACTCGATCCCCTCGCGGCGTACCCAGCCGTTCTGCTCGAGGCGGTTGACCGCGTGCGAGAGCCGGCTGCGGGAGCCGAGGGTGGCGACCGCGAGTTCACTCATCCGGAGCCGGTTGCCCGGCGCCTCGGACAGCCGGACGAGGATCTCGTAGTACGTGTGCGGAATGCCGGCGTCGCGTTGCAGTTGCTGCTCGATCCGGCTGCTCACTACCCGCTGGGCCGCGATGTACGCCCGCCACGCCTGCGCTTCCGTCTGATTCAGCCACCGGGGTTCCGCCATCCCCGCAGCGTACTTGTTCGCCGATCCGGATCCGCAGCACGGCGGCGGCACAGATCAACATGCCGACGACCGCGAGGACGCCGATCGTCTCGTGGAAGATCAGGAACGCGAACAGCATGGTGGTCGGCGGGACCAGATAGAGCAGCGAACTGATCCGCGTCGCGCCGGAGAGCTTGAGGTTCACGAGGTACAGACCCCAACCGCCTCCGGTCGCCAGCAGGACCAGCCAGAGGACGGCGCCGTAGAAGCCGGGCTGGCTCGGCACCGTGAGCCGGTGGGTCGCTGCGGCCAACGCAGTGAAGAGCACGGCCGACGTGAGGCTCTGGATGGCGAGGGCGTCGAGGGAGCTCGTGTTCGGCAGTCTCCGACGGTCGAGGCCGGTGCCGGCGACCAGCCCGAGAAGGCCACCGATCGGTACCAGGAACAGCAGTGGCGAACCATGGCCCGCGCTGAGGTCGTCGGCGACAACGAGGCCGACGCCCACCAGACCGAGGACCAGGCCGAGCCACTGGCGACGGCTGACCTGTTCGCCGAGCAGCGGCCCGGCGACGGTTGCGATCAGGATCGGCTGCAGCGAGCCGATCAGCGCGGTGACGCCTGCGGTGATGCCGTGGTCGATCCCGGTGAAGATCAGGCCGAGGTAGACGAACTGGGTCAGGAACGCCATCCACACCTGGGTCGCCAGATCGCGCCGGGAGATCCGCGGTCGCCGGACGGCCAGTACGACGACGGCGATCGCGCCCGCGACCAGGAACCTCCAGGCGAGCAGATCGAAGGCGTTCGTGTACTCCGTTCCCCAGCGCGCGCCGATGAAGCCGCAGCTCCAGAACACCACGAAACCGGCGCCCGCGGCCAAGCTCAGAACCTTCATGGGGAGACGGTAACCACACCGGTCGGTATACTGTCAGTATGCTCGACCAACAGCTGAGACTGCTCGTGGATCGCCGGGTGCCCGCGGCGCCGCGACTGACGCCTGCCGGCGAGCGGATCCTGGCGGCCGCCTCGACCCTCTTCTACGAGCAGGGCATCCGGACCGTCGGTGTCGACGCGATCGCCGCGGCCGCGGACGTGACCAAGAAGACGCTGTACGACCGGTTCGGCTCGAAGGACCGGCTGATCGCGGCGTACCTCGAGGAACGTGACCGGACCTGGCACCGCTTCCTGGACGACCAGTTGGCGGAGCGGAAACCGGCGACGCCCGAGGCGATGATTCTGGCGCTGTTCGCGGCGTTGACGGACTGGCTGGCCGGGTCGCGGAACGGCTGCGGATTCATCAACGCGAGCGTCGAGCTGGCCGCGCCGGACCATCCCGCGATGCCGGTGATCGTCGGCCAGAAGCAGTGGCTTCGTGCGGAGTTCGAGGCCCAGGCCCGTGCCGCCGGTTTCACCGATCCGGGCGAGCTGGCCGACCGCCTCCTACTCCTCCACGAAGGAGCCCTGGTCAGCTACCGAGTCGCGGCGATGACCTCCGCACCGGAGGTCGCCGCCCGCGCAGCTGCCGACCTACTGGCGGCCTGGCCGCGCTAGCTCGTCGCCGGGGAACTTCCGCCTGATCGTCAGTGGTCGTTCTCGCGGGAGGCGATGATCGCGGCCCGCCGCGCGAGCCGGTGACTGCGGCGGATCTCCGCCTCCCGGAGCCGGCGCCGGTCCTCGTCGGTCACCGGCTGCACCTGCGGCACCTCGCGCGGCTGCCCGTTCTCGTCGACCGCCACGAACACCAGGTACGCCGACGCGACGTGTACCTGCGGGCCGACCGCGTCCCAGCGGTCGGCGGCGATCCGGACGCCGACCTCCATCGAACTGCGCCCGGTCCAGTTCACCTGGGCGCTGAAGTGCACGACGTCGCCGACCCGGACCGGGACCAGGAACACCATCTCGTCCATCGACGCCGTGACCGCCGGCCCGCCGGAGTGCCGCGCGGCGACCACGCCCGCGACCGAGTCGACCAGCGTCATGATCACCCCGCCGTGCACGGTGCCGAGCAGGTTCGTCTCGTTCTGCGCGGTGATGTGCGACAGCGACAGCCGCGTCTCCGAGGTCGGCCGCGACGACGGACTGCTGGACATACAGGTGCTCCTTCGAACTTCCGGCGTGGACTGGCGCAGCGTATCCGCCGGTTGTCCACAGGTTCGGATCAGCGGTTCCGGGCAGGCCCGATCCTCGTACCTTCTCTGCCGACTTCCCCCGCAGCTCCGCCGATCTGGAGGCCCGCGATGCCTGTCGACACCACAGAACATGCCCACGGCAACAACTACTGCCTCGACCATCCGGGCCTCCCCGACCCGATGCTGCCACCACTGACCCGGCGGCAGGCCGACCGGATGGTGCAACTCGCGCTGACCGCTGCCGCCGACCTCGGTCTCTCCCTCACCTATCGCGGCGGCTCGGCACTGGTGCCGGTCGACCGGTCCACGGACGACCCTGTGCTCGGGCTCAGCAACCTCGCCCGCACCGTCGGGCGGTTCGAGGAGGACCGCTGGCCGGAGCTCGTCGCGGAACACGTCGAGGTCGTCCTGGAGCAGTACCGGGCGGGTTCAGCGGTGCCCGCCGATCCCGAGCGCGACCTGATCCAGCGGATCGTGGCCCGCGACTCGTTGCCGGCCGAGTGGACCGTAGACCGGCCCGACGTCCTGCCCGGACTGATCTCGGTGCCGTCCATGGAGAAGGACGGCCTGATCACGATGTTCCTGCAGCCCTCCGACTTCGGCCTCAGCTGGCCGGAGGCCGACCGGTTCGGCCTCGCCAACCTCCGCCGCCTGGAGGACGACGTGACCCTCGTCGAGGAACACGACATCCGGCTCGCCTTCGTCAACGGCTCGGGGTATGCCGCGTCCCGCGTGCTCGTCCTCGACACCGTGCTGCGCGACAGCCTTCAGGTGCCGGATGCACCGTTCGGCGTGCTCGCCGCCCTGCCTGCCCGCGACACCCTGATCCTGCACGTGATCGAGGACCTCGGCGTCATCCCGGCTCTGGGCCTGATGGTGAATCTCGCGGCCCGCGGTTACGCCCGCGACCCGGGGCCGCTGTCACCGGAGGTCTACCTGGTGACTCCCGAGCTGGTCTGGCACCGCGCCACCGTCCCGCTGACCGACGAGACATCCCTGCGGCCGTCGGCCGAGTTCGGGGCACTCGTGCGACAGCTCGCGATCCGCGAGCAGCGCTGTGACGACGACGATTCTCAACGACCGGGAGGTGCGAAATGACCAGGCCAGTCGGCGTAGCGGATGCGGGAGATCTCACGGACCTCACCGAGAGTGCTCCACTCGTCCTTGCCGAGCCGGGCGAGCGGCCGGAGCCGATGGACGTCCGGATGGTTGCCGTCCAGTACTGCGGCGTCGATCGCGAGGTGCCGGACCTGACCGATGACCAGCGTGCAGTCGCCGATCGGCAGCGTGGTGTGCAGCGTGCACTCGAGCGCGACCGGCGACTCCGCGACCCGCGGTACGGCGACCGTCCGGGACGGCTCCGTGGTGACCCCGATGGCCTCGAACTCCGACACCTCCGGCGGGAAGTTCGTCCCGGACGCGTTCACCTGCTCGTAGAGCGGTTCGGCGGCGAAGTTCACCACGAACTCGCCGGTCGCCTCGACGTTGTTCAGGCTGTCCTTGCGGCCGACCGAGGTGAACTGGACCATCGGCGGCTGCACGGACGCGACCGTGAAGAAGGAGTGCGGCGCCAGGTTCAGCACTCCGTCGGCCGACCGGCTCGAAACCCACGCAATCGGCCGCGGGACGACCACGGAGTTCAGCAGTGCATAGAACTCCCGGCGTCCGGCGGTCTCCGGATTCACATCGACACGCACGCCCGCAGTACATCAAACTCGGTGAATGCCGCCGTACCCACCTCTCGTGTCCGGGACGGCGGTCCGCGCGAACGACGGAGCTGTGGATTGAGCGACGACTTCCTGGATCGGGTGGCCGAGGTGGCCCGGCGGCACGGCGTCAGGCCCGGGGAGGTGCGGGAGGTCGCCGGCGGCGTGGCGAACCGGGCCTTCGTACTCGGGGAGGACCTGTTCCTGCGGGTCAGCCGGGCCGGGTACGAGGACGACCTGCGCAAGGAGACCCAGGTCGTGCCGGCCGCCCGCTCCGTCGGCGTCCTGACCCCGGCCATCGTCGAGTACAACGCCGACCGCCGGCTCCTGAACGCTCCGTACGCCGTGATGCAACGCATCCACGGCACCGAGCCCACCGGCACTCCCACCGGCCTGGCCGAACAACTCGCCCGCCTCCACCAGCTCGAACGCCCCACCCCACCCCCGGCCAACCCGCCGGTCAGCCCGCCGACCAACGCGCCGAGGCACCAGCCGAGCGCCCTGCCGGACGTTCGGTCAGCCGACCTTCTCGAGGTTCCGGAGGACGGCTGGGGCGATCCGTGGAAGACGATCGACGACCTCGCCGACCGTGGCTACATCGATCCCGGCACCGCGACCTGGCTGACCGGCTGGTTCACCCGCCTGGCCGAACGCATCGACTCCGGCGGCTCGAAGGTCCTCATTCACGGAGACGTTGCCGCCCACAACCTTCTCGCCGGCCCCGACAACACCCTCCGTGCCCTCATCGACTGGGGCGACGCCGCCTGGGCCCCACCCGCCATGGACTTCGCCAAACTCCCCCTCACCCAGGTAGCCACCCTCCTCCCCACCTATCTCCACCACACCCGATCCCTCTCCCGACACCACACATCCACTCCCCCGGCCACGTCCGCCACCTCCACCGCCACCTCCACC
>NZ_DASRVN010000480.1:0-13427 GCF_035655035.1 Kribbella sp.
TGCGGGCGGTCAGCGCGAGCGACAGCGCCTGCATCGGAACGTTGCCCGAGACAACGGAGTACGCCTCGTGGAAGAGCGTCGCGTCCCACTTCACCCGGGCCTGCAGGTACAGGCCGGAGTAGTCGTCGAACAACAGCAGGAACTTGTGTTTGCTCGCCGCCTTCAACGGCATCCGGTCCGGGTCGACCGGCGAGCGCCGCAGTTGACCGAGCAGCGAGTAGGCGCCCTCCACCTGCCTCAGACCGCGCAGCCGACCGAACGCGTACGCCGAAACCCGCGTCGGAGCGCTGCGGGACCACCACGGGGGCCGCGTCCAGAACGACAGCGACCCGGACGTCACGACCGCCACCACGTGCGGGTGGTCGGCGAGCGTACGGCGTACTTCGTCGGCGCGGCAGCCGGGGCAGTCGGACACCCGCGGCGGGTGTTCCGCCGTACCGACGGTCACCGGCAGGCACGCCATCACGATCCCGTCGAACAGGTCCGACGTACGCAGTACCGCACGGAACTGGCGCAACAGCCGCCGATCCGGTCCGCTCAGCACCCGGTCGGCGACGAACCCGACCACAAGCAGCAGCACGATCACCAGCGCGACGATGGCCATACCTCGACCCTAGAACGAGCGAAGGGCCGCAAGCAGCACGCTTGCGGCCCCTCGCGGGTACGTCAGGCAGACGGTTTGTCCGGGATGTCGTCGTTCTGGCCGTCCAGGCTGTCCAGACCGTCCTTGGCCTTCTCGACCCCGGTGTCGATCTGGTCGCCGTACTTGCCGCCGCTCTTCTCGTCGGCGAACTCGCCGGCCTTGTCCAGGCCTTCGCCGACCTTGTCGCCGTGACCGTCGACCAGATCGGCTGCCTTCTCCTTCAGGTTCTCGGCGGTGTCCTTGAACTTGTCGAAGATGCCCATCGCGGACCTCCCATCCCTGCGTAGTTGAGTGCTTACGGAAAGCTACTCTATGTCCCCGCCACTGTCCGTGGTCCCACCGCCGGACTCGATGTCCCCACCGGACTCGATGTCACCCCCGGAGTCGGTCCCGGTGCCGGGCTCGGCGTCGGCCGCGAACTCGATGTCCCCACCGCTCTTGCGGGACTCGATGTCGCCACCGCTCTTCTTGGCGGCGGTCAGGTCCTCGGCGTCCTCGGGCTGGTCCTTCGCCGACTCTTCATCGAACGAATTCGTCACTTGATGTCCTCCCGTAGAAATGTCACGAACTCCATGGTTACTACCGAACATTCCGGGTCATCCACAAGACCGGTCTGCACCTCTTGGCGAAGTCTGAATCCGGCACTGCCAGACTGGAGCGATGCCTGCACCACTCGTCGTCGCGGTCGTCGGCCCCACCGCGGCCGGCAAGTCCGACCTCGCCGTTGCCCTGTCCCAGCGCCTCGGCGGCGAGGTGGTGAACGCCGACGCCATGCAGGTGTACCGCGGGATGGACGTCGGTACGGCGAAGATCACCGACCCCGAGCGGCACGGCGTACCGCATCACCTGCTGGACATCCTGGACGTCACCGAGACCGCGACCGTCGCCGAGTTCCAGGAGCTCGCCCGCGCGGCCATCGACGACTGTCTCAGCAGGACGAAGGTCCCGGTGCTGGCGGGCGGTTCCGCGCTGTACGTGCGGGCGATCCTCGACGACTTCGTGTTCCCCGGCACCGACCCGGCCGTCCGCGCCCGCCTGGAGGCCGAGCTCGAGGCGCACGGCTCCGGGGCCTTGCATGCGCAGCTACAGCAGAAGGATCCGCGAGCGGCCGAGCAGATCCTGCCCAGCAACGGCCGCCGGATCGTCCGGGCCCTCGAGGTCGTCGAGATCACCGGCGGTCCGTACGTCGCGACGCTGCCCGAGCACCGCTACGTGTACGAGGGTGCGATCCAGCTCGGGCTCGACGTACCGCGGCCGGTCCTGGACGAGCGGATCGACCGCCGGGTGGACCGGATGTTCGACGCCGGATTCGTGGCCGAGGTGCGAGGACTGCTGGACAAGGGTTTGATTGAGGGGAAGACCGCCAACCGCGCACTCGGATACTCGCAGGTGATCGCGTTGCTGAACGGTGAGATCGACGAGGCCCAGGCCCGGGAGCGGACCGCGCAGGCCACCCGCCGGTTCGCGCGCCGGCAGGACTCGTGGTTCCGTAAGGACCAACGGATCACGTGGCTGCCGTACGACGCCCCGAATCTGCCGGAGCTGGCGCTGGAAGTGATAGCCCGAGGCAACCGCGCGCCCGCCGCCGGCGTAGTCGAGGTGAACACCGGGATCGTCGATGCGAGGGGGTGACCGTGAGGCCGAGTTCCGCGAGTACCTGATCGCGGACCGCACCCGGCTGATGCGTACGGCGTTGCTGCTCACCGCCGGGGATGTGCACACCGCCGAGGATCTGGTCCAAACCGCCTGCACGCGGGTCTACGTGCACTGGCACCGGATCAAGCACGAAGGCGCCGGCCCGTACGCCCACCGGATCCTGGTCAACGCCTTCCTGGACGAACGCCGCCGGGCCGGCCGCCACCCGGAGGTGGTGACCGCGGAGACGCTCGAGCCACGACTGAGCGACGTACCGGACCAGGCGGACACGCTGGCGGTCCGGGACGCGCTGCTGGACCTGGCACCACGGCAACGGGCAGTCCTGGTACTGCGGTACTTCCAGGATCTCGACGTCGCGACCTGCGCCCGGATCCTGGAATGCACCGAAGGCACCGTGAAGAGCCAGACAGCGAAGGCGCTGAAACGCCTCAAGGAACTGATGACGGAAGAGACGGGGAGTAGCTGAGACCGCCGATGGACGAGGTCAAGAAACTGCTGGAGGGGTTCGCGGACCGCGCGGCCGACGGGCTGCCGGACGCGGACATCGACGCGGACGTCACCCGCGGCCGGCTTGCGCTGCGCCGGATCAAGCGCCGCCGCCGGGCCACCGGGGTGCTGTGCGTCGCCGCCGCGTCGGCTCTGGTGCTCGCGATCGGCAACCAGGTGAACTGGTGGCGGGGCGGCAGTGAGGTCGCCGGCACCTCCGTCGGGCAGGAGACCGCCGCCTCGGCGGCCGGTCCGTCGACGCTGCCACCCGCGACCCCGCGGTCCAACCAGACGATCTCGGCGTTCGGCGCCCCGGTCGTCGACCTGGTCGCGAACCGTCAGCCCTGGAGCACGATCGACTGCACCCTCGCCCCGAAGGGCTGGACGGCCGAGTCGCCGATCGCCGCGAACCACGTCGTCCTGTCCAAGGCGGAGATGCGGACCGCCGACACCGCGGCGAAGGTGATCCTGCAGGCCGCCCCGCAAGCGCGCAGCCTGATGCACCCACGGGTCACGGCCGCGGGCGGCAAGACCTTCCACATCGGCACACTCGACGGCCGCCTGACCGCGCAGGTGCAGCTCCCGGGCCGCTGGCTGCTGGTCTCGTTCCCCTCCGGCACGGCCGAATGGCCGGATGACGCGGTCCAACGCTTCCTCGACTCCTGCACGGTGCGGTAGGAAGAGTTCGTGAAGAAGCTGATTGCGTCTCTGTCCGCAGGAACCCTCGTTCTCACCGCCTTCACCGCGACCACCAGCGCCCAGGCCCAGGCCCCGACCAGGGAACCGGTCGCGGTCGGGTACGGCGGGGCGGTGTCGTCGGTGGATCCGAATGCGACGAACATCGGTCTCGACGTACTGCGTCGTGGTGGTAACGCCGTCGACGCGGCCGTTGCGACCGCCGCCGCGCTCGGTGTCACCGAGCCGTACTCGGCCGGCATCGGCGGCGGTGGGTACTTCGTGTACTACAACGCCAAGCGCCACAAGGTGTTCACGATCGACGGCCGGGAGACCGCGCCGGCGACGATGCCGTCCGACGCGTTCATGAACAAGGCGACGAACCAGCCGTACCCGTTCGCGCAGCTGGTGACGTCCGGTGTCTCGATCGGCGTACCCGGAACGCTCGCCACCTGGGACAGCGCGCTGAAGCAGTGGGGCTCGTTGTCGCTCGGCAAGGCGCTGACGCCGGCCGCGGACCTGGCCGACCACGGCTTCGTGGTGGACCCGACGTTCCGCCTGCAGACCCTGGAGAACAAGGACCGCTTCGCGCAGGTCGTGCCGACCGCCAAGCTGTTCCTGCCGAACGGCGACGCGCCGCAGGTCGGTTCGCTGTTCAAGAACCCCGAGCTCGCCGCGACGTACAAGCTGATCGGCCAGCAAGGCCCGTCGGTGTTCTACCGCGGTCCGCTCGCCGGTGAGATGGCGGCGGTCGCCCAGAACCCGCCGAAGGCGCCCGGCGCCACGCTGCCGTTCTTCCCCGGGTACCTGCGGGCGAGCGACCTCGCGGCGTACGGCGCGATCGACCGCGCGCCGACCAAGGTCCGGTACGACGGCCTCGACGTGTACGGCATGGCCCCGTCGTCCTCGGGTGGCATCACGATGGGCGAGGCGCTCAACATCCTGCAACCGCTGCATCTGCGGGAGCTGTCCACGACCCAGGCGTTGCACACCTACCTCGAGGCGTCCGCGCTGGCGTTCGCCGACCGTGGTGCGTACATCGGGGATCCGGCGTACGTCGACGTACCGCAGAAGGAGCTGTTGTCGAAGGGCTTCGGCGCCGAGCGGGCCTGCCAGATCGACCCGCAGAAGGCGGCCACCAAACCGGTGCCGGCCGGATCGCCCGACGGGAAGTACTCGCACTGCGGCAAGGGCAGTCCGGTCGAGCAGCGCCGTGACACCGAAGGACTTTCGACGACGCATCTGGTGACCGCGGACAAGTGGGGCAACGTGGTCTCGTACACGCTGACCATCGAGCAGACCGGCGGCAGCGGGATCACCGTGCCGGGCCGGGGCTTCCTGCTGAACAACGAGCTGACCGACTTCTCCGCGGTGCCGGACCCGAAGGACCCGAACATCGTCGAGGCCGGGAAGCGGCCGCGGTCGTCGATGTCGCCGACGATCGTGCTGCGCGGCGGCCGGCCGTACATCGCGCTCGGCTCGCCGGGCGGTTCGACGATCATCACGACCGTCCTGCAGACGCTGACGAACCGGCTGGACCGCGGGATGACGCTGCCGCAGGCGATCGCCGCCCCGCGCGCGTCGCAGCGCAACACGCCGTCGGTGACGGCGGAGCAGTCGTTCATCGATCGGTACGGCGCCGCGCTGGCACCGTACGGGCACACGTTCACGCCGGCCGGTGCGCCGGGGAGCTCGGCCGCCGAGATCGGTGCGGTCGCGGCGCTCGAGTTCCTGCCCGGTGGCGCGATCCTCGCGGCCGCCGAACCCACCCGGCGGGGTGGGGGAGCGGCGGGCGTGGTCAGAGAGCGGTGATGACGGCGGCGACCAGGGCTGCTCGTTCGGCCAGGGTCGCCGCCACCACCTGCTCGTGGACGGCGTGGGCGCCCTTGCCGACCGGGCCCAGGCCGTCGAGCGTTGGGATGCCCAACCATCCGGTCAGGTTCGTGTCGGCGGCGCCCGAAGCGGGGGCGCCGCCGATCTCCTGACCGACTGTGCGTCCGGCGGTGACCACCTTCGCCAGCAGCTCGTCGGTTTCCGGTGAGGGCTGCCAGGCCGGGCGGTTCGACATCACCCGCATCTCCAGCCGGGCCTCGCGCACCGGCTGGAGTCCGGTGATCGCCTCCAGGACCGACCGTTCGGTCTGTGGATCCATGAACCGGAACCCGAAGTCGGCCGCGGCGGACCCCGGTACGACGTTCGTTCGGCCGCCACCGCTGATCGTGCCGACGTTGCACAGCACGTTCTCGTGCGCGGCGACGACGCGTCGTACGGCGATCAACTGGTCGACCAGCTCGTCGATCGCGGACACGCCGCTGTCCGGATCCAGCGCCGCGTGCGCCTCGCGGCCGGTGACCTCGAGGCGAACCCGGGTACTGCCCCAGCGCGACGTCTTCAGGTCCCCGTTCGGATGCGGCGGCTCGAACCCGAAAGCGGCATAGGCACCCTTGGCCGACGCGGTCACCAGCGCGCGCGCCGACGGCGACCCGATCTCCTCGTCCGCGACCACCACGATTCGCAGCGGCCGGTGCTCGCGGCCCGCGACCTGTTCGAGAGCGGTCTCCAGGACGACCAGGCCGCCCTTCATGTCGAAGACGCCCGGCCCGTGGATGATCCCGTCCGCCGCGCGCCACGGCATCGCGTCGTCGAGCTGGCCGATCGGCCAGACGGTGTCGTGATGCGCCAGGAACAGCAGGGGTGCCTCGCTGTCGCGGCCCGGGAAGTCCGCGACCAGGTGGTCGCCGGTCGGGTGCTGCTCGCGGCGGACGGTCGCGCCGAGTTCGGCGTACCGTGCCGCCAGCCGGTCGGCGAACGCGTTCAGCGCGGCGGCGTCACCGGTCGGCGTCTCCACGCCGACGTACTCCCGAAGTCGCTCGATCATCATGGATAGTCAACGTATCATCATCCGGCCCACCGCTATCAGAGTTCGCCGAGTGCGGATATGGTTCGGGATATGAATCGTATCTCTGAGGTGAGCTTTCGCGCGGTCTCGCTCACCACGGCGTCGAGGTTCGCCGAGGCGTCGGCGCTCTACCGGGAGGTGTTCGGGTATCTCGACCCGGCCTACGGGCTCAACCCGCGGCTGCTCGGGGCGCTGGCGAGCAACGGCGGCTCGGTGGTCGGGATCCTCGACGAGAGCGATGAGCTGGTCGCGTTCGCGTACGGCTTCTGCGCCACCGACCGGCGCGGGTTCTACCACTACTCGCAGTCCGCGGTGGTCGCCGCCGGGCAGCAGGGGCGCGGCCTCGGCCGGATGCTCAAGCACGCCCAGAAGGAAGTTGCCCTCAGCCACGGAATGTCGCGGATGCGCTGGACGTACGACCCGGCGCAGATCCGCAACGCGCACTTCAACCTCGACGTGCTCGGCGCCCGCGGGCGCTGGTTCGCGCCGGACATGTACGGGCCTGGCACCGACCGCGTCGTGGTCGAGTGGGACCTGACGCGCGAGCACCCGTCGGCGCCGACCCCGGTGGCTGAGTTGGTGGTGCCAACGACCGATCTGCGCGGCTCGTTCGAGGAGCTGCTGGGCAAGGGACTGGTCGCCATTTCGTGCCGGCGGCGTCCGGACGGTACCGGCGTCTACTACTTCGGGCCGGCCGACGATGCGTGACAACCGCGAGCTGACCAGCCCTCAGGAGCGGTACGACGCCCGCCTGCAACGACGCTCGTCGACGCTGCTGCAGCGCCGCGTGGTCGAGCAGGAACGCGCCTCGATCGACGCGGCGCTGGACCAGATCCTCACCGACGGTGCGATCGCGCAGGCGGCCGCCCGGATCGTCGCGGCCCGCCGGCGGTTCATCGTCGGGTCCGCGAAGTCGTTCTCGTACGCGTCGCTGCTGGCGTTCGACCTCGGCGCCGGGCTGTCGCAGGTGACGCTGGTCGACGGCACCGTCGTACGCGGCGTCGACGTACTGGCCGACGTCCGGTCGAACGACCTGATGGTCGCGTTCTCGTTCCGCCGGTACCGGCGCGACACGGTGGAGATCGCGCACCGGTTCGCCGAGGCCGGTGGGGAGCTCGTCGCGATCACGGACTTCGAGGACGCACCGCTCGCGAAGATCGCCGACCAGAGCATCTACGTCGCCACCGGGAGCGCGTCGTACGTCGACTCGCCGACCGTCGTCGCCTCCGTGCTGCACGTCCTCGCGACGCTCACCACCGCCAGCGCGAAGGGCGCCCGGCGGCGGCTGGTCGAGCGCGATCGGCTGAACACGGAGCTGGGGCTGTATGTCAACTGAGCTGAAGGTGGTCGCGGCCCGGCTGCACCGGGTGCGGATGCCACTGGTGCACGAGTTCCGGACGAGCTCGCACCGTAAGGCGTTCCTGGACCACATCCTGGTCGAGCTGGAGGACGCCTCGGGAGCGATCGGGTGGGGCGAGATCGCGTCCCCGTCCGATCCGTACTACGCCCCGGAAACCGTTGAGACCTGCTGGCACATCGCCTCGAAGTACCTGCTGCCCGCGATCCTCGACCGTCCGTGGGCCGACCCCGCCGACCTGGCAAGCACCTGGTCCAAGATCCGCGGCAACCAGTTCGCCAAGGCCGGCGTGGACACCGCCGCCTGGGTCCTCTGGGCAGAAGTCCAGCAACTGCCTCTTGCGACCATCCTGGGTGGAACGCGCAAGGAGGTTGTCGCAGGAGTCTCGCTCGGCATCGAACCAACGATCGACGACCTGCTCGTACAGGTGCAGCACCAGGTCGAATCCGGGTACCCGAGGGTGAAGCTCAAGATCACCCACGACTGGGATGTAGAACCGGTGCGAGCCGTGCGTACGGCGTATCCGGACCTCGATCTGCACGTGGATGCGAACGGGATCTACACCGCCGGCGACCTCGCCCGCCTGCAGCAGCTGGAGCGGTTCGACCTGACCATGATCGAGCAGCCGTTCGCGCCCCGGGACCTGCTGACGCACGCCGAGCTGCAGCGCCGGATCAGTACGCCGGTCTGCCTCGACGAGAGCATCGAGACGCTCGCCGACCTGGAGACCGCGCTGCGGCTGGAAGCGCTGCGAATCCTCAACATCAAGGTGTCGCGGATGGGCGGGCTGACCGCGGCGCGCGCGGCGCATGATCGGGCCTGGGATGCCGGGGTGCCGGTCTGGTGCGGCGGCATGCACGAGTTCGGCGTCGGCCGGCTCGCGAACGTCGCGCTATCCAGCCTCCCCGGCTTCACCCTCCCATCGGACGTGTCCGCCTCGGAGAAGTACTACGCCCGGGACATCGTCGAGCCCGCCGTGACCGCCGTCGGCGGTGTCGTCCAGGTACCCGGCGGGCCCGGCCTCGGGCACCAGCTCGATACCGAACTCGTCGCCGCGAACACGGTCGGCGAACTGACTCTCCGCCCAGGACAGGAGTGACTCGATGCGCCTCGCACTGACCGGCGGCCTGATCGCCGACGGCACCGGCAGCGAACCCACGCCCGGGACGGTACTGGTCGAGGGCGGCCGCATCAGCGCGGTGCTGCCACCGGCCGAACCGGTCTCCGAAGCAGAGGTAATCGATGCCACGGGCAACATTGTGGCACCGGGGTTCGCCGATCTGCACTCACACGCGGATTTCAGTCTCGGCACAAGTCCGGGCGCGGAGTCGCAGCTCGCGCAAGGCGTCACCACGCTGGTCGCCGGGAACTGCGGGTGGTCGCCGTTCCCGGTCACCGACCTCGAGCCGTTGCGCGCCGGTACGGCGTTCCTGGGCGCGCAGAAGTGGTCCTGGACGGACCTGTCCGGCTTCGCTGCAACGTTGGAACCGGCGGTGAACCTGGCGCTGCAGGTCGGCCATTGCACGCTGCGGATCGCGGCGATGGGCACCGCGCAGCGGGCGCCGTCACCTGATGAACTCCTGCTGATGCAAGACCTGCTGCGGGCGGCGGCGGACCAAGGCGCGGTCGGTTTCTCCACCGGCCTGATCTACGCTCCCGGCACATACGCGTCGCCCGAGGAGGTCGCCGCCCTCGTCACCACCGCCGCCGAATGCGGCCTGCTGTACTCGACCCACATCCGCAACGAAGGCGCCGGCCTGCTGACCGCCTTGGACGAGGCAATCACCGCGGCCCGCTCCGGCGGCGCCCGCCTGGAACTCTCCCACCTGAAAGCCGTTGGCCCGTCCAACCACGGCCTGATCACCACCGCCCTGGAACACCTCGACCAGGTCGACGACGTGGACCTGGGCTGGGACGCCTACCCGTACACCGCGACCAACACCACCCTCACCACCCGACTCCCGGCCTGGTCCCTCGCCGGCGGCGCCCTCCTCGACCGGCTTGCCGACCCGGCTGAGCGGGCGCGGATCGCCGAGGCGCTGCGGACCGACGTACTGCTCTCGCCGGACACCGTCGTGATCGCATCACTCCCACCTGGGCGGTACGACGACTGTCGTGGGATGAGTCTGACCGAGATCGCCCGGCGTGACGGCGTGGACGCCGCCGAGATTGTGCTGCGCATTCTCGAGTGCCACCAGGCCGCCGTGAGCGTCATCAATCACGCGATGCGCGAGGAAGACGTGACGGCCGTCCTGGAGCACCCGCGCACAGCGATCGCGAGCGACGGCTGGATCATGGACGCGACCGGCCCGGGGCACCCGCATCCCCGCAACTTCGGCACATTCCCCCGGGTCCTCGGCCATTACGGCCGCGACCGCGGACTGTTCACGCCCGCGGAGGCGATCCGCCGGATGACCTCACTCCCGGCGTCCCGCCTCGGCCTCACCGACCGCGGCGTGATCCGGCGCGGCGCGATCGCCGACCTCGTGGTGCTCGACCCGGCCAGGATCGCGGACAAGTCGACGTACGACGATCCCTGGCAGCTGTCGATCGGCGTGGAACACGTGCTGGTCGCGGGCCGACCGGCCCTGACCGCCGGCAAGCCGACCGGGCGCCGCTCAGGTCAAGTCATCGCTTGAAGCGTTTGGGTTCTGTCGGCAGAGGTTGGGCAGCCGCCGACGCATCCGGCTCAGGCGACTCCAGCCAGCCGTCGTACTCGGCCAGCACCTCGTCCAGCTCGCCGCGGTCCACGTCCGTCAGTACGACGCCCCACGGGTGGTCCTCGTCGTCGTCCTCGCCGTGGAAGCGCCCGCGGCGTACCTGCCCGCCCAGGCGCTCGGCGACGGAGGCGGCATCGTCCCGCTCCCAGAAGTACGCGATCTGCTCCACAACCGAACACCGTACGCTGTGCGCATGAGTACGTTTCCCTGGCTGAAGGGACATGGCACGGAGAACGACTTCGTGATCCTGCCCGACCCGGACGGTTCCGTGCACGGCGAGCTGGACGACGCCGTGGTCCGGTTCCTCTGCGACCGGCACGCGGGGCTCGGCGCGGACGGCGTACTGCGGGTGATCCAGGGCGGCAAGCAGTCGTACGTCGAGGACGGCGGCGACTGGTTCATGGACTACCGGAACGCGGACGGCTCGATCGCGGAGATGTGCGGGAACGGCGTCCGGGTGTTCGTGAAGTACCTCGCCGAGGCGGGCCTGATCGACGGCAAACGGGTCCGGGTCGGTACCCGCGCCGGCGTCAAGGAGGTCGCGCGGAACGACGACGGCACGCTCACCGTCGACATGGGCGAACCGAAGCTCCCCGCCGCGGCCGGAGTCGTGGTCGAGGCCAACGGCCACCAGTGGCCGGCGCTGCACGTGGACATGGGCAATCCGCACGCGGTCGCGTTCGTCGACAGCCTGGACGAGCCGGGGAACCTCTGCGACCAGCCGACGTGGACGCCGGCAACCGCGTTCCCGCAGGGCGTGAACGTCGAGTTCGTCGTCCGGCGGGGCCCGCGCGACGTACAGATGCGGGTGTACGAGCGCGGCGCGGGCGAGACGCGCTCCTGCGGTACGGGGACCTGCGCCGTCACGGTGGCCGCGGTACGCCAGGCCCGCGACGGGCGGCCGGTGACGTACCGGGTCGGCGTACCGGGTGGTGAAGTGAGCGTGACGTGGCGCGCGGACAACCACCTGGAACTGACCGGTCCCGCGGTACTACACGCGCGGGGCGAGTTCGATCTAGCCTGGTTGCCTTAAACGGGTCGCCGGTCCTTGGTGGCCCGTGCCACCATGGAAGGCATATGACGACCCATTCACAGGCATACGACGAGACCTCCGACGTCGAACTTGACCTCCTTGAGGGCGAGGACTCCGGCGATTCGTTGCAGGGTCACGATTCCGAGCTGACCACTGAGGGACTTGATCTCGAGGAGCGCCAAGCGCTCCGCCGTGTGGTCGGCATGTCGACCGAGCTGACCGACATCAGCGAGGTCGAGTACCGCAAGCTGCTGCTCGAGCGGGTGCTGCTGGTCGGCGTCTGGACCGAGGGCAGCGCCGAGGACGCGGACAACTCGCTGGCCGAGCTGAAGCTGCTCGCCGAGACCGCCGGCTCCGAGGTCCTGGACGGCGTGATCCAGCGCCGGAAGAAGCCGGACCCGGCGACCTTCATCGGCTCCGGCAAGGTGGCCGACCTGCGCCACCTGGTCGCGGCACTGGGCGCGGACACGGTGATCGCGGACGGCGAGCTGGCGCCCGCGCAGCTGCGCAACCTGGAGGACAAGCTCAAGGTCAAGGTGGTCGACCGGACCGCCCTGATCCTGGACATCTTCGCCCAGCACGCGAAGAGCAAGGAAGGCAAGGCCCAGGTCGAGCTGGCGCAGCTGCAGTACATGAAGCAGCGCCTGCGTGGCTGGGGCGGCAACCTGTCCCGCCAGGCCGGTGGCCGCGTCGGCGCGGCCGGTGGCGGTATTGGTGGCCGTGGTCCCGGTGAGACCAAGATCGAGACCGACCGGCGCCGGATCAACACCAAGATCGCCAAGCTCCGCCGGGCGCTCAAGGACATGAAGAGCACCCGCTCGACGATGCGCCAGGAGCGCCGCCGGAACCTGGTGCCCTCGGTCGCGATCGCGGGCTACACCAACGCCGGCAAGTCCTCGCTGCTGAACCGGATCACCGGGGCCGGCGTGCTGGTCGAGGACGCGCTGTTCGCGACCTTGGACCCGACGACCCGTCGTACGACGACCTCGGACGGCCGCGTGTTCACGCTGACCGACACCGTCGGGTTCGTCCGGCACCTGCCGCACGACATCGTCGAGGCGTTCCGCTCGACGCTGGAGGAGGTCGCCGACGCGGACCTGCTGCTGCACGTCGTGGACGGTTCGCACCCGGACCCGATCGCGCAGATCCAGGCGGTCCGCGAGGTACTCGCCGAGATCGACGCGACCGACGTACCGGAGATCGTGGTGATCAACAAGGCCGACGCCGCCGACCCGCTCGCGCTGGCGCCGATCCTGCACCGCGAGCCGAACGCGATCGTCGTCTCGGCCCGGACCGGCGAAGGTATCGACAAGCTCCGCGAACTCATCGAGGGAGCCCTGCCGCAGCCGCACGTCGCGGTCGAGGTCCTGCTCCCGTACGACCGCGGCGACCTGGTCTCCCGGATCCACTCCGAAGGCTCGGTCGAGCAGCTCGAACACACCGCCGACGGCACCCGCATCACCGGCCGCGTTCACCCGGCCCTGGCCGGCGACCTGACGCCGTACGCGACCGTCTAGCCCGCACAGCCTGAGCTCTGAGTAGAAGGGCTCAGGCGTGCAGGGTCCTCGGCTTGGCAGACTGTTCCGCGTGGAGCGCCCGGAAGTCGACCCGCTGCAGCCGTTGTGGCGTGCGCTGGTCGTGTTCCGGGTGCTCACCTGGGTGTTCGCGTGCTTGGGTGTGTGGACCCTGTGGGACGGCATCGTCCGGCCGTACGGCGCGGTGCTGCAGCTCGCCGTGATGGGCGTGTGGACGGCGGTCTCGTCGTACGGCTACAGCATCCGCTGGGGGCGCCGGAACACGCGGCTCGCGTTCGCGGACCTGATCGTCACGGTCGGCTGCATGTACGCGACGCTCTGGGCGCAGCCGTTGCCGGACATCCGTGCGGGTGCGTCCGTGCTGACGTCGGTGTGGGCGGCCGGACCGGTGCTCGCGCTGGCGATCTCCCGCGGGCGGGACGG
>NZ_DASRVN010000481.1:0-4368 GCF_035655035.1 Kribbella sp.
ACCGCCGGCTGGTTGGAGGTCGTCGTACCGGGGTGCGGCAGCAGGCTTGCCGCGACGGCGACCGCCGCGACGCCCGCGATGCCGCCGCCGGCCGACAGCAACCGCCGCCGGCGGCGACTGCGCTTGCCGCGTTCCAAGAGGTCGTGCCCGTCGATCGGGCCCAGCGGGTCGGTGTTCGCCAACCGCCGGAGTTCGGCGCCGATGTCGTCCATCTCGTTCTCCTTCACCGGACCCGGCCGATCTGCCGGTTCCGATCGATGGCGTTCCGGAGAGTTTCGAGGCCGCGGGCGGACTGGCTGCGCACGGTGCCTTCCGAGCACCCGAGGATCGCGGCGGTCTGCTCGACCGACAGGTCCTCGTAGTACCGGAGCACGACGCAGGCGCGTTGCCGCGGCGCGAGCGTGCCGAGCACGGTCAGCAGCTCGTCGCGGGCGGCCTGCTCGTCGGCGTGGTCACCCGGCCGGACCTGGCCGGTCGACAGGTCAGCGGTCGGCACTTCCCGGCGCCAGGAGCGCCGGCCGCTGTCCAGGGCCGTGTTGACGACGATCCGCCGGGCGTACGCCAGGGGGTTGCCCTGCCGATCGACCTTCGCCCAGGACCGGTACAGCTTGACCAGCGATTCCTGTACGACGTCGTCCGCGCGGTGCCAGTCCCCGCAGACCAGGAACGCGGTACGACGTAACGCCCCACTCGCCGTTGAGACGAACTCGACGTACTCCTGATCCCGATCCACCGTTGCCCTCCCACTCTCCGCTGTCCCCCTCGATACGAGCCGGGGAGGCCGCGGTGTTGCATCGGGCGGGTCAGCGGAGGTCGGCGAGGTGCCCGCCCGGGTCGCCGAGGTGGACGGCGGTTGCCTTGGGCGCATAGCCGAGGCGGCGGTACACACGGTCCGCGCCGTCGTCGCCCGGGGTGAGCCAGGCGAGCGTCGCGCCGCCGAGCTCGAAGGCCTTCGTGGTCGCGTACGCCGTCGCGATGCCGCCGTAGCCGCGCCGACGGTGGCTGTGGATCGTGCCGACGCCCGCGACCTCGGTCACCGCATCCGCGACCGCGGTCCACGCGGCCGTCGCCACCGGTACGTCGTCGACGTACACCAGCACCGCGCCACCGTCGGCCGGATCGGGCTTGAACGCGAACCCGGACCCGGGCATCTCGTACGCCTCCGAGGACACCGCGTCCGCGATCTTCTGGTCTTCCTCGGACGCGACGACCCGTACGGTGACGCCGTCTGGCAGCTCCGGGACGATCAGGTCGGCCGGCTCGGCGACGAGCAGCGGGAGCCGGGACACGATCGTCATCCCGTTCGCCTCGAGCGCCTCGGCCAGGCCCGGGTTCGCCTCGTCGACCAGCTCCGCGCTCAGCCACCGGTCCTCGGCGGCGAACGCCTGGCGGATCGTCTCGAGCGCCCACGGGAGGTCATCCGCACCGAACGGCTCCCCCGGCTCCGCGGCGACCATCCCCGACAGGTACCAGTCGTCCCGGTCGTGCAGCATCCCCGCCAAAGGACCCGCCACGATCTGCCGCCGCGACCGCGCCAGCCCGTCCACCTGCGCCCGCGCGATCCGCGTCCCGATCTCCATGCCGCGGACCCTACGCGACCGCCCCGGTGCCGTCAGCCGAGTTCCCGTCGGCGGGGTCAGTCGGCGAGTTGGAGGAGGTCCAGGAGGCGGTTCAGGTCCGTGCCGGTGGGTGGGCGGCCCAGGACGGACTGGAGGGCGTCGAGGGTGGTGATCAGGTCGCGGCGGACGGTGGCGCGGGAGCGGCCGGTGGCCAAGGTGGCGAGGACCTTGTCGGCCCGTTCGGAGGCGGCGAGGAGGTCTGTGGCGACGGATGAGGGTGATGGTGGCTCCTCGTCGTCGATGCGTACTTCCAGGTGGGCGCCGAGGGCCGTGGCCAGGCGGTCCAGCGCGGCGAGGGTGGGATTGCCGCGGCCGTTTTCCAGGTTCGCGATGTACGGGACCGACAGGCCGGCGTCGACGGCCACCGACGCGATGGTCCGGCCGGCGGCCTTCCGGCGATCCCGCAGTACGTCGCCAAGCTCCATGCGCCCTATTCTCACAAAACAGTCTTGCCGATGTCTATCCCCTCAAGATAGATTCACCAGCCGTGAGGAACCGAGACTTCCGACGGCTCTGGCTCAGCGGAGCAGTGTCCGGCATCGGATCGTGGCTACTGGTGGTCGCGATCCCGGTGTACGTCTTCACGCTCACCGGCTCCACGGTCGCCACCGGACTGACGCTGGCCCTCGAGGCACTGCCCGCGCTGCTCATCGGCCCGTGGGCCGGCGTACTGCTGGACCGCTGGGACCTCGCCCGGGCAATGTGGATCGCCGACCTGGTCAGCGCGGCAACCGTCGCGCTGATCCTCTTCGCCGACCGCGACCACCTCTGGCTGATCTACCTCGCGATCCTGCTCGAGAACACCGCGACCACCGTGTTCCGGCCGGCCGCCCGCGCACTCCTACCGGCAGTCGTCGGCACGGGCGATGAACTGGCCGCGGCCAATGCGCTGAACGCCGTCACCGGCAGCGTGCTCCGGCTCGTCGCGCCGCCGCTCGGCGCCCTGCTCCTGGCCGGCCCCGGGATCGAATTCGTCCTGGCCGTCGACATCGTCAGCTACCTGTTGTCGGCGGCCACGATCGCCACGGTCCGTACCCGTCGACACGCGACCACCGGCGTACCGCCACGTCCGCTCGAAGGGCTCCGCGCCGCCGTCGAGCACCGAGCGCTCCGCGGCGTCCTGATCGGCCAGACCGTCTTCCTGAGCGCGAACGCCGGCCTCACCGCCCTGCTGGTCCCGTTCGTCGTCGACCAACTGCAGGCTCCCGGGTACGTCGTCGGCTACCTGATCTCCGGCCTCGGCGCCGGGTACCTCGTCGGCGCCGCGCTCAGCACCCGCGCCGCCCGGCTCCTGGGTACGCGCGAACTCCTCACGATCACCCAGCTCGCCAGCGCCGCGGCGTACTTCGCGCTCTTCAACGCCCCGAACGTCCCGATCGCCGTCGCGGCCGCGGTACTGATCGGCTTCCCCGGCAGCATCCTGCTGATCACAGCGGGCACCACGATCCAGCGAGCGGCCCGGCCGGAGGTGATGGCGAGCGTCGGCGCGATCTTCTTCGCGGCGGACTCGCTGGCGCTCCTGCTCGGCGGTCTGGCGGCCCCGGCGATCACTCTCGCGATAGGTCTCCCGAACACGCTCAACCTGCTGGCAGCCCTGGCCGTCGGCGCGGCGGGGCTCACCTTGATCGTCGTACCGGCCCACCCGGCGGCCTTCACGAGGCGGCGATAACCGGCTAGGAATTCCGGTGCGTGAGCGAGTGCGTGCAAAGGGTTAGCAGGACGTCATAGATTTTTGCGCCGGTCGAATAGCCGGTGCGTCGCCGAATCGTTATTGGCAAATAGCTGCAAACATTCTTGACAGCGTTTCCCGAGGGGTTCGTGACGCTCCGGAGACGGCGTTGACCTGCAGGTTCGAAGGTTTCCCTACTCTGCGTCAAGGCTCTGTAAAGGTCCCTACCGAAGTGTTCCGAAGGGCCACCAGGTTTGGTGTTCTTTATCTCAACGCCGGACAAAGCCGTCCGGGGTGAGACCGAGACTGCCGAAGGAACCGCGATGACCGAGACGCTCGAAGCCCCCGCAACGCACCGTCGGGTGCGGGTCTGGTTCGGCGCGCACCCGGTTGCGGACCACACCGCGAGTGCGGAGCAGGCAGCACAGTACGAGGAAGCCATGCGGCGCCGCTTCGCCTCCCTCCGGGTGACGAGCGAGCCGGTGGCGGTGGACGCCGAGCGATGACCACCCGGCCGACGCTGCTCGGGTACGTACGGGCCGACGCGCTGAGCTGCGCGGAGGAGCTGGCCGCGGCGACGGATTCGCTCGTCGCGTTCGCCAGCGCCGAGGGGTTCACCCTCGGTACCGTCTACACCGAGCGCGACGCGGCCGAGTCCGCAGCCTTCCACGCACTGCTCGACGAGGTGAAACGCTCGGACGTCCGGGCGGTCGTCGTACCGACGATGAGCCACCTCGGCCTCGGGAACCCCGGTGGTAGCCCGGATGCTTTGCAGCAACATCTCGCGTTTCACCAGGCGCATGTTTGGGCGGCCGACTCGCGAGTGACAACTCCATAGACAAGCGGAGCTGACGTCTTGACCCCTGCATCGGCGTCGGTTCCGCTCTCCACCTCCACAGCTGCACCGGGGATGCCCGGGCGGTAGTGGACCACCAAGGCCCCACCGGCTGCTACCGGTGGGGCCTTGTCGTTGGGTCAGGCTACGATCTTGTAGCCGTAGCGTTTCATTTCATTGGCTACTGCGGGGTTGAAGATGCCGGTGACCTCGAGCTTGAAGTGGAGCTGCACCTTGCGGATCAC
>NZ_DASRVN010000482.1:0-36732 GCF_035655035.1 Kribbella sp.
GACCCCGGCCGTCAAGCCCACCAAGTTGCCGTCTTGGCGAACGCCTACGGCCTGGACGACACCACTGAACTCATAGACGCGGTCCTGCAGCGCCAACTCGCCAACGTGCAGTTCTGGCTCGACAGACCCTGCGCAGCCGCCGCCGAACGCATCGCCTGGTCCCACCGCGAACACGCCTTCGTCACGGCCCACCGGGACGTCTTCGAAGCAGCTCTTACAGCCGACCGGCCTTCTTGAGGGCCAGGTAGGTGTCGGCGAGTGCCGGGGCGATCTTCTCCGGTGGCTCGTCCAGCACCGTGACACCGGCGCGGGTGAGGGTCGCGGTCAGGCGTTCGCGGTCCAGGCGGGTGCGGGCGGCCGACGCTGCGCCGTACACCTCGACCAGGTCCGCACGGGCTGACTCCAGTTCGGTCAGGCGTGGGTCGGCGACCGACGCGAGCAGTACGACGTGCCGTCGCAGCAGCGGGCCGATGACCGGCAGCAGCGACTCCTCGATCGCGGCCGGGTCCAGCCCGGTCAGCAGGACGACCAGCGACCGCTGACCGAGGCGTTCGAGGACCTGCGAGACGACGATCCGGAAGTCGGTCTGCACGAGCTCGGCCTCGACGTTCGCCAGCGCGTTCACGAACGACGGCAGCACGTCCTGTGGCGCGGGCCGTCGTACGTCCGCCCGGACCGCGGAATCGCAGGCCAGCAAGGAGACCCGGTCGCCCGCGCGGGTCGCGAGCGCGGCCAGCAGCAGCGCGGCGTCCATCGCGTGGTCGAGCCGGGGAGCATCGCCGACCCGGCCCGCGGACAGCCGCCCGGAGTCGATCACGATCGCGACCTGCCGGTCCCGCTCCGGCCGCCAGGTCCGCAGTACGACGTTCCCGCGCCGGGCCGTGGCCCGCCAGTCGATGCTCCGGACGTCGTCACCCGGTACGTAGTCCCGGAGCGAGTCGAACTCCGTCCCCTGCCCGCGCACCAGCAGCGCCGTACGGCCGTCCAGCTCGCGCAACCGCGCCAGCCGCGACGGCAGGTGCTTGCGGCTCTTGAACGGCGGCAACGCCCGCACGGTCCACGGCACCTGGTGTGACCCCTGCCGTCCCGCGAACCCCAGCGGGCCGATGGCTCGTACCGTCACCCGGCTCGCCTGCCGGTCGCCGCGACGCGTTGGCACCAGGTGGGTCGTCACCCGGCGCCGCTCACCCGACGGCAGGTCCAGCTTGTGTGGCGGATCCAGTACGCCGGCAGACGGCGGCCAGGCGTCCCGCAGTACCCCTCGCACCCGACGGCCCGGGTTGGTGACCAGCATGGTCACGACAGCCTGCTCACCGAGCCGTACGGCGTTGTCACCGTCACGGCTGAACTGCAACCGCCGCGGCGACCCTGCGAGCAGTATGTCCACCAGACACACCACCAGCACCGCTGCAACGACCACGCCGACCCCAGCCCATGACGGCATCACCAGGGCGACAAAAACCACTCCAGCTGCTGCCAAGACGCCGGCCCGGCCCGTAAGAACCATCAGCGTGGAACCGGCACCGTAGCGAGCACGCTCTCCAGTACTGCGTCCGCGCTGACACCTTCCAGCTCCGCCTCGGGGCGTACCTGGACCCGGTGCCGCAGGCAAGGACGTGCCATCGCCTTCACGTCGTCCGGGATCACGTAGTCGCGCCCTGACAGCCAGGCCCAGGCACGGGAGACCGCCAGCAGCGCAGTAGCTCCACGCGGCGACACCCCGAGCTGCAGTGACGGCGACTGACGCGTAGCGCGACACAGGTCGACGACGTAGGCCAGTACGTCCTGCCGGACCGCAACCTGGCGTACGGCGTGCTGCCCTGCTGCCAAGTCCTCCGGCCCTGCCACCGGTCGCAGGCCCGCGGCTTCAAGATCGCGCGGATCGAAGCCCTGCGCGTGCCGAGCGAGTACGGCGATCTCCGCGTCGCGCGGCGGGATGTCCAGCGTCACCTTGAGCAGGAAGCGGTCCAGCTGCGCCTCCGGCAGCGGGTAGGTGCCTTCGTACTCCACGGGGTTCTGGGTGGCGGCCACGACGAACGGCACCGGCAGCTTGCGCGGTTCACCGTCAACGGTGACCTGTCGCTCCTCCATCGCCTCCAGCAGCGCGGCCTGGGTCTTCGGTGGCGTCCGGTTGATCTCGTCCGCCAGCAGGATGTTCGTGAACACAGGCCCCCGGCGGAACTCGAACTCCGAGGTCTTCGCGTCGTACACGAGCGACCCGGTGACGTCACCCGGCATCAGGTCCGGCGTGAACTGCACGCGCTTGGTCTCCAGCCGCATCGCTGTCGACAGTGCGCGCACCATCAGCGTCTTCGCCGTACCGGGAACGCCTTCCAGCAGCACGTGGCCGCGGCAGAGCAGTGCGAGCACCAGTGCGGTCACGGCGGTGTCCTGTCCGACCACCGCCTTGCCGATCTCGGTCCGGAGTGCGACCAGCGCCTCCCGGGCCTGGTCCGCGGTGACCTCGGTAGTCGTCACGGGTGTCGTACCTCCTGCGTCAGTACGTCGAGTTCATGGGACAGAGACATCAGAGCGGCGTCAGTGAGTGGGGGCAGTCCGTAGAGCAGTTCGTACAGCATTGCCGGGTTCCGGCCGGTCCGTGCGGCGACCGTAGCGACAACAGCGGACGGATCGGCCCGCCGGGGGATGCCGTGCGCCTTGTGCAGCTGGCCGAGCGCTGACTCACGTAGCGCCGCTGCAGCGCGATCACGGGCTCGTGAACGCCGGTAGAGCCGCGCCCTGCCCTCCGTGGTCTCAGCAGCGTGCACGATCACCGGCAGCCGCTCAGCCACGACAGGACCGAGCCGCCGCCCGCGCCAGATCGCTGTTATCAGTACGGCGAACGCCAGCGCCCAGCCGATGTAGCGGACGTACGGCGGAATCAGTGGAGGACCGTCCTGGCCGGTGTTGACACCAGTGGACTCGAACTGCGGCAGGTACCAGGTCAGGTCCTTGTGCGTGCCCATCAGGTTGAGCGCCAGTGCCGCGTTGCCGTCCTTGGCCAGCTGGTCGTTGGTGAACGACGTCGCCGTACCCACCACGTCGATGATCCGGTCCCCGAGCTGCAGCCGGACCACGGTGTTGTAGATGCCGTCGCCGTAGCAGCTGGTCGCGGCTCCCGGAGCGATGTACGTCGGCCCGCTGACAGTCGCCGTACCGGCCTTGACCGCGGCCGGCAGGTTGCACCCGGGCTGACGGCTACCCGACGACACCGAGTCGCCACTCAGCTGCACCCCCGGAGCGAGTGCTCGCAAGGCCGCGCCGCTGGGCCGGATCAGGATGACGTGGCTCCACTCCGCCCGAGCGATCCGCTGCCAGCCGGGCGAGTCCAGCGAACCCGAAGGCGCGACGAGCAGGGTCTTGCCATCACCTGGCTGCGTGGCGTCGTCCAGCGACTCAGTGCCGTGGACGTCGACGTTGTGGTTCTTCAGCAACGCTGCCAGCGCACGTGCTCCGTCTGCCTTCGTGGAGTCCGGGCTGAACGTTCCTGAGGTCTGCGACGACGTAGCGATCAGTACGACGATCGCGGCCAGTACGACGACACCTGTCACCAGCAAGGGCGTCCGCAGCGCGCGCCAGCTCTCAACGACGCCCCGTGCCTCCGAGGTACTCATACAGCCACCCGGGCGACCCGTGCGGCGTTGTCGGCCGTTACTACAGCGGCGTACCGCTCAGGTGTGCCCGGACGGTTGCCGTAGACAACCTCTGTGAACACCTGTGCGGCCGGCTGAAGGATCTCCCGCAGTGCCGGGGCTGCCTTGGACGCGTCGGCGACCACCTCGTACGCCGTACGTCCGGGCCGCTCGTCCAGCAGGGTGCGCTCGGTCAGCTCGGCAACACACGCCCGGAACCGGCTGCGGATCGCCAACGCGAAGTCACCGGACGCGGCCTCCCGTTCCGCCAGCGCACGGTACTCCGCCGCGCTGTGCGGGCGGGCCGTGTCGAAGACGGCCTGGGACGCCGACTTCTTGCTGGTCCGCAGTACGCCGGCCCGCCAGAGCACGACGCCGACGACCAGCAACAGCAGGCAGATCAGCACGGCCAGACCGGCGTGGCCGTTCGGTGAGGTGCCGGTGAGGCTGTCCAGCAAGTCCCTGATCCAGTTGACGACCTTGTCGAGCGCCTTGCCGATCAGCGAACCCGAGTCCCGGTACGCCGACTTGGACAGCTCCTTGGCCGCCTCCTGGGCGGCCTGGTCCCGGTCGACGTCGACGGGCGGCTCCAGCGGGAGGAGATTCACACCGGGCCCCCAGATCGCAGTGCCGGACGCATCCACAGGTCGAGACCTTCGCGCCGGACCCGCAGGTCCAGGTAGATCAGGGCCTGGACGGCGGACATGAACGCCAGGCTCGCGATCACCGTCATCAGCGACGCCACGCCGACCGCGACACCGAGCAAGACGGTCGCCACGGTGGCGCCGGTGCTGCCGTCCGGCCCGGCCCAGTTGCCGACCGTGAGCGTCAGCGTCGTGACACCGAACTGCAGCGCGTAGCTGATGATGTTGACCACCACACCGCCGAACAACAGGATCCCGAACACCCGCCAGAACTTTCCCCGCACCAGCCGCCACGACCGCCGCAGCGCACCCCACACGCCCACCCGCTCCGGGATGTAGAGCCCGATGTCCGGTGAGTGCCGCCCCTCCATCAGTACGACGGTCCCGGCGAGCACGAGCCGGATACCGAAGATCAGCACCAGCACACCGCCGACCAGCATCATGACCAGCGCTACGGCGCCCGCGACGTCCGAGGAGATCGCTGCGTCCGCACCGGCGCCGATACCGAGCACGGCGAGGCCCCAGCCGCCGATGAGCAGTACGAACGACAGGGACTGCATCAGACCCACAGCAGCGAGTGCCGGCAGCGCAGGTCGCACCAGCCGCAAGAGCTCACGCGGCCCGGCCCGGTGCGCCAGCTGGCTGCGTACTGCGGCCAGGGCGATGATTCCGGCCAGCATGCTCGACACCACGGAGAACAGCACGACCTGTACGCCGTACGTCAGCAGCAGCGCCGAACCGGCCTGCCCGAACGGATCGTTTGCGCTGAAGAACCCGGACAGGCCACCCGGTACGGCGATCTCGGTCAGCGCCGCCTGCAGCGCGAGCAGGGCGATGCCGGCCAGGACCGGCAGGCCCAGCATGATCGTCTTGTTGTCGGAGATGGTCCGGGCGGCGTTGTCCAGCAGGTCCGCGGGCAGCCACGGCCGGAGCGGCTCGGACGCCACGTCGTCGTGCAGTTTCAGGTTCTGATCAGCCATTCGCGGACCCCTCCTCCCCGGGTGACGAGTTGTGGTGGACCCCGGCAGTGCACCATGATCCCGGATGATCACAGCCCAACTCGGGGGTCACACGGCGATCCGGCGTGTGCACTACCGCGGGAATGGGACACTATCCGTAGTGCGTACGGCCTGGCACCCGCCGCGCGCATCCGATCGGTCGGCAAGCGGACGGCAAGGAGCTATGGGCGTGGCAGACGGTAACCGGACGATGCGGGGCCGGATCCTCATCGTCGACGACGACACTGCGTTGTCGGAGATGCTCAGCATCGTGCTGCGCAACGAGGGCTACGACACCTATCTGTGCGCGACCGGTGACAAGGCGGTACCGGCGTTCCGCGAGTTCAAGCCGGACCTGCTGCTCCTGGACCTGATGCTGCCCGGGATGGACGGGATCGACGTCTGCCGCGCGATCCGGGCCGAGTCCGGCGTGCCGATCGTGATGCTGACCGCCAAGAGCGACACCGTGGACGTGGTCCTCGGGCTCGAGTCGGGTGCCGACGACTACGTGGTGAAGCCGTTCAAGCCGAAGGAGCTGGTGGCCCGGATCCGGGCCCGGCTGCGCCGGATGGACGAGCCCGGCCCGGAGTCGCTGGCGATCGGCGACCTGACCATCGACGTCGCCGGCCACTCGGTGAAGCGGGCCGGCGAGACGATCCAGCTCACGCCGCTGGAGTTCGACCTGCTGGTCTGCCTGGCGTCGAAGCCCTGGCAGGTGTTCACCCGCGAGGTGCTGCTGGAGCAGGTCTGGGGGTACCGGCACGCCGCCGACACCCGGCTGGTGAACGTGCACGTCCAGCGGCTGCGCTCCAAGATCGAGAAGGACCCTGAGCACCCGGAGATCGTGGTCACGGTCCGCGGTGTCGGATACAAGGCTGGTGCGGACTGATCGAGTACGGACGCGACCAAGAGTCGCCGGCCGGCGCTCCGGAGACCGTCACCGTCGGTGCCGCGGAGCAGCCGCCGCCGGCCCCGCCCGAGCAGGAGGTGGCCGAGTCCCGCGGGACGGAGCTGGAGCTCACGTCCACCGCGGCGGACTGGTCTGCCCAGCCGCAGCCGCTCTGGCGTACCCACCCCAGGCACTGGCCGGACATCTGGCGGCGCTCGATCCAGGCCCGGATCGTCACCGGCACCCTGCTGATGTCGACGCTGGTACTGATCCTGGTCGGCTGGGTGATGATGAGCCAGGTCACCGACGGCGTCCTGGAGTCCCGCCGGGACAGCGCGCAGGCCGAGGTCCGCGCGCAGCTGCAGCAGCTGTCCGCCTCGATCGACGCCGCGAACCGGAACACCGTCAACCAGCAGCTGTCCGAGCTGGTCCTCGGCTCCAACCGCCCGGGCCTGTACGACGTACTGCTGGTCCCGACCGACCAGGCCGCGTCCAACGCGATCCGCTACACCGGACTGGTCGACAGTGACTCGATCCCGCCGGCCTTGGCGTCGTCCGTGGTCAGCGACGGCGACAAGCTGTGGGACACCTACACCCGGATCAACTACCGGGACAGCCCGAGCGTCCCGGGCCTGGTGATCGGCTCTCAGATCCGGATCGATTCCACCGGTGACAAGTACTCCATCTACTTCCTGTTCCCGCTCACAGCGCAGCAGGAGACCCTGGACGTCGTTCAGCGCGCTCTGGTGACCGCGGGGCTGCTGCTGATCGTTCTGCTCGGCGCTATCGCCTGGCTGGTCACCCGGCAGGTCGTCACGCCGGTGCGGATGGCCCGGCGGATCGCTGAGCGCCTGGCGGCCGGCAAGCTCGAGGAGCGGATGCAGGTCCGCGGTACCGACGACCTGGCCCGGCTGGCGGTCTCCTTCAACAAGATGGCCTCCAACCTGCAGCGGCAGATCCGCCGGCTGGAGGAGCTGTCCCGGCTGCAGCGCCGGTTCGTGTCGGACGTGTCGCACGAGCTGCGCACGCCGCTGACCACGGTCCGGATGGCTGCCGACCTGCTGCACGAGAGCCGCGACCAGTTCGACCCGATCAGCCGCCGCTCGGTGGAGCTGCTGCAGAACGAGCTCAACCGGTTCGAGGAGCTGCTCGCGGACCTGCTGGAGATCAGCAGGTTCGACGCCGGCGCGGCTGCCCTGGACCTGGAGGACGTGGACCTGCGCGACATCGTCAACCGCGTCCTGGAGAACCACGAGACCCTGCTGGAGCGCAAGGGCTGCCCGGTCGAGCTGGACATGAAGACGCCGTGCCGGGCCAAGGTCGACTCCCGCCGGATCGAGCGGATCCTGCGGAACCTGATCGGCAACGCGATCGAGCACAGCGAGGGCCTGCCGATCAAGATCAGCACGGCGTACGACGACGACGCCGCCGCGGTGGCCGTCCGCGACCACGGGGTGGGGTTCCGCGCCGAGGAGGCGGAGATGGTGTTCAGCCGGTTCTGGCGGGCGGACCCGGCGCGTGCCCGGACCACCGGCGGTACCGGTCTCGGCCTGTCGATCGCGCTCGAGGACGCCCGGCTGCACGGCGGCCGCCTGGACGCGTGGGGCTCGCCGGGGGAGGGCGCCTACTTCCGGCTGACCCTGCCGCGCCGGCCCGACGTCGCCCTGACCGGGTCGCCGCTGCCGCCGCGCCCGCCCGACGCGGCCCGGGTGATCACCGAGCTCGTCGACGTGGGCGCGCCGTACCAGAAACTGAAGGGCGGTGACGACCGGTGAGGCGCCGGCTGGTCGTCGTACTGCTCTCGGTTGCCCTGCTCGCCGGCTGTGCGACGGTGCCGACCAAGGGCACGATCCGCCAGGGCGAGCGCGCCGGATCGGCCCCCGACCTGGGCGGTGTCGGCGTCGAGGCCAAGCCGCCGCGGGCGAACGTCGGCGACATGTCGATCGTCAGCGGCTTCCTGGAGGCCATGTCGGACTCCCAGGCGTACGACGTCGCGCGCCAGTACATGACCCCGGCCGCGGGCGGGAGCTGGAAGCCCGAGTCGCAGACCGTGGTGTACGACCAGCAGCCCGACTCGCTCACCCGTAAGCCCAACGGGATCCAGCTGACCGCGAAGAAGATCGCCACCATCAACGACCGCGGCGAGTGGATCCCGGCGCCCCCGGGCGCGAAGGCCGACTTCTTCTTCAAGCTGAAGAAGGTCAACGACCAGCTGCGCGTCGACTCGGTCCCGCCGGGCGCCTACCTGGGCAGCAACCAGGTCGACCTGAAGCTCGCCGCCCGCGACCTGTACTTCTTGAACCAGACCAAGGACATGCTGGTCCCGGACCCGGTCTACCTTCCGCAGAACCTCCCGTCCGGCCAGGCCGCGACCCAGATCATCCAGGAGCTGCTGAAGGGCCCGACCAGCCGGCTCGGCAACGGTGTGGTCTCCGCGGCGCCGCCCGGTACCGAAGTGCAGGTGTCGGTCCCGGTCGATCTGGGTGTCGCCAACGTGGCGCTGAACGACACGGCCAGCTCGCTCCGCGAGCAGGACCGGCAGCTGCTGGCGGCGCAGATCGTCTGGACGCTCAACCAGCTCAACCTGCGGGCCAAGATCACCGTCGGCGGCGCACCGCTGCTCCCGGACTATCCCGAGGTACTGCCGTTCCCCACGTTCAGCGGGCTGGACCCGCAGCTGCCGGGCCCGGCGATGACCAAGCTGTACGGCCTGCAGAAGGACCTGCCGCACCGGATCGCCGGTCAGGACGGCTCCACGGACGTCTCGGCCCAGCCGCTCAGCAACAGCCCGCTGTGGCAGTACCACGCGCAGTCCTTCGCCGTCACGCTCACCGGGACCGCCGGGGCGATCGTCACCACCGACGGGCACGACATCGTGTACGGCGCTCTGGACCCGGCCGGCAAGGACGACAAGAAAAAGTCCACGTTCAAGGTCGACGGGAAGACGCTGCCGCCGAGCTTCGACAAGGAGAACAACCTCTGGGTCCTGGACCGGGCGGACACCGACCACCCGCGGCTCCGCGTCCGCGGTGACAACGGCTTGCTGGACCCCGTCCAGACCGACTTCAAGGGTGACACCCCGCTCGCGCTGCGGATGGCTCCGGACGGCGTCCGGGCGCTGCTGGTGATGCAGAGCGCCAAGACCGGCCAGAACTACGTCGAGACCGCGACCGTGCAGAGCACCAACGGCGGCAAGCAGCTGGTGCTCGGGGCCTTCCGGCCGCTGCAGCTGCCGCTCACCAGCATCTCCGACGCCGCCTGGAGCAAGGCGGGCTTCATCGTGATCGGTGCCACCGGTACGTCGGGGCGCCAGATCTGGTCGGTCAACGTGGACGGCTCGAGCCTGCAGCCGCTGCCCGGGTCGTCGCCGAACTTCGCGCCCGAGCACGTCGTGTCGAACGTGAACAAGGACACCCTGCCGGTGATCCAGGACGACACCGGCAAGATCCACTGGCTGACCAAGGACCTGCTCTGGGTCGGGATGGACGCCGACGGCGACCACCCACCGATCGTCCCGACGTACCCCGGGTAGTTGTCCACAGGCGCCGTACGGCGGACTTGAGGTACCGCGGCCGGTCCCGGATCGTGGGGGGATGCCGGTGCGGGACGCGTTCGCCGATCTGCTGCTGGGCGGGCGCTGCGCGGGCTGCGACCGGCCCGGCGTCACGCTCTGTGGTGGTTGCCGTCGGCTACTGACGGGTCTGACTCCGTTCCGTGCTTGGCCGGACCCACGACCCGCCGGGCTGCCGCCGCCGACCGCGGCCGCGCCGTACGCCGATCAGCTCCGGCAGCTGATCCTCGCGCACAAGGAACACGCCCGGTACGCGCTCGCCCGGCCGCTCGGGCGGCTGCTCGCGGACGCCGTCCGGACCGCGCTCGGGGACCGGCGGGCGGTCTGGCTGTGCCCGGTTCCGTCGCCCCGGGCAACGGTCCGGCAGCGCGGCCACGACCCGCTCCGGCGGATTACGAAGGCTGCCGTCAGATCCCTGTGCAGGCAGGGGATCGACGCCCGCGCGGCGGCGGCGTTGCGGATCGTCAGGCGCCCCGACGACCAGGCCGGGCTGTCCGCGGAACGCCGTACCGCCAATCTGGACGGGGCTTTCGCGGCGCGTTCGCCCTGGGCTGAAACGCTGATCGATCAACCGGTCCTGCTGGTCGACGACGTGATCACCACCGGTTCCACGCTCACCGAAGCCGCCCGGGCCTTGGAAACCGTGGGTGTCAGGGTGCTCGGCTGCGCCGTCCTGGCCGCCACTGCAAGACACCGGACGTCTGGTTCATGAGAACTTCTCTACCGGTTTTCGCCGAAGCCGACTAGCGTTGGCCTATGACACCCGCTAGGGCTTGTCGGGCAGTGCAGTGGTGGAGGACCGGATCAGCCGGATTCCTCGCCACGGGGTCCGACGGGTTCGACAGCGGGTGTCGTCGTTTCGGGACCCGTCACCACCAGTACGGGGGTCCGGACACGTAAAAAGAAGTCGCCGATCGATGGAGGTTTCCGTGGACGTCGTTGTCAAGGGTCATCACTGCGAGGTCAGTGACCGCTTCCGGCAGTACGTCGAGGAAAAACTCGAGCGGATCGAGAAAGTCGATCACCGGGTACTGCGTTGCGAGGTGGAAGTCAGTCAGGAGAAGAACCCGCGACAGCACGATCGGGCGATGCGTGTCGAGCTCACCATGTACACCAAGGGGCCGGTGGTCCGCGCAGAGGCGTGCGGCGAGACCAAGTCGGCGGCCTTCGACGTCTGTCTGGACCGGCTGCGGACCCAGGTCCGCAAGGCGGCCGACCGGCGCCGGGTGCACGGTGGGAGGACGCCGGAAGGCCTGCGGCACGTGAACGCGAAACAGCCGCTCAACGGCAACGCACCTGTAGTGGAGGAACCAGTCGCCGACGACGAGGTGGCGACGCACAAGTACGGATCCCTCACGGTCACCGGCGACGGTCCGCTGGTGATGCGCGAGAAGACCCACTCCGCCAAGCCGATGACCCTGGACCAGGCTCTCTACGAGCTCGAACTGGTCGGGCACGACTTCTACCTGTTCGTCGACGCCGACGAGAACCAGCCGAGCGTGGTCTACCGCCGTCGCGGTTACGACTACGGCGTGATCCGGCTGTCCGTCTGAGCCTTCGGAGGAGCACACCGGAAAGGGCCGGGCGGATCGCCCGGCCCTTTCGTGTGGACTCAGCTGTCGATCTGCTGCTGCAGCTCGGCGGCGTACGTCGCCACCTGGGCGTAGACACCCGGGTTGCCGGCGTCCGCGCAGCCGACGCCCCAGGAAACGACGCCGAACAGGCGGCCGTTGAGGACCAGCGGGCCGCCGGAGTCGCCCTGGCAGGAGTCCTTGCCGCCCTGCTCGTACCCGGCGCAGATCTCGCCGTCGGGGGTGTACCCCTGGCTCGCGTACTGCTTGGCGCAGTAGTCGTCACCCAGCACCGGCACGTCGACCTTCTGGAAGGTGTCCTCCGGGCCGGTGCCCTCCGTCGAGCCCCAGCCGTACACGACCGACGCGGCGCCGGCCTTGTCCGCCGCCTTGTCGGTCTCCAGCGCCAGCGTCGGTACGCCGTCGAACGGCGTCGCGAGCGTCAGTACCGCGACGTCGTGCGCGGGGGACTTGCCGTACTCCGGGTCCACCCAGATGCTGGCGATCTTCGATTCCTTGCCGGTCGACTTGTCGGTCAGCACGTCCCGGCCCTGGACGGCGGTGTAGGTGGAGACCGCCTCCTGTGCGCAGTGGGCGGCGGTGACGATCTTGTTCGCCTTGACCAGCGTGGAGCCGCACCATTCGCCTGACGCGGCGGGTGAGCCGCTGTTCGACAGCTGGATGGCCCACGGGGCGTCGGCGGTGTGGGCGACGGTGCCGCCGACGATCCGGTTGACGGGTCCACCGGGGGTCTGCGCGGCCGACGCGGTGCCGGCCACGGCCACCGCGCCGAGGGACGCCGCGGTCAGGACACCGGCCGCGAGGGCAGCGCGGACCACAGACTTCTTTCCTGTCATGCCTCACTCCAGGGTGATAGGGGCCGCACGGGCGGACGTGCCTGCTGGCAGGGTCCCCCGAACACCATCCGTAGCGCACCTCCCACTTTCGGTAACTCGCAAGTTATGTCGGTGCCACCAGGCACAATGCGCGCCATGACGACACAGGTACTGTCCACGGCGCAGGCGCGGCGGGTCGCGCTGGCGGCGCAGGGGTTCATGGATCCGCGGCCGAAGGGGATTCCGGACGCGCGGGCGCTGTCCCGGGTGCTCGGCCGGATCGGGCTGATCCAGATCGACTCGGTGAACGTGCTGAGCCGCACGCAGTACCTGCCGCTCTACTCCCGCCTCGGGCCGTACCCGCGCGACCTGCTGGACCGCGCCGCCGGCAAGGCCCCGCGCCGCCTGGTCGAGTACTGGGCGCACGAGGCGTCGCTGATCCCGGTCGAGACGCACCCGCTGATGCGCTGGCGGATGGCCCGCGCGACCACCGAGGCCTGGGGCGGGCCGCGGTCGATCGCGCAGCAGCGCCCGGACCTGGTCAAGCAGGTGCTCGCCGACGTCCGCAGCCATGGGCCGCTGACCGCCCGCGAGATCGACGACGACGTCGAGCGCACCAAGGACAACTGGGGCTGGAACTGGTCGGACGTGAAGCGCGCCCTCGAGTTCCTGTTCTTCGCCGGCGAGATCACCGTGGCCCGGCGCAACCAGCAGTTCGAGCGCATGTACGACGTACCCGAGCGGGTGCTGCCCCGGGCGGTGCTCGACACGCCGACGCCGTCGCACGACGAGGCGCACCGCGGGCTGGTGTCGATCGCGGCCCGGGCACACGGGGTGGCGACCGCGCAGTGCCTGCGGGACTACTTCCGGACCGCGCCGGAGCCGACCCTGCAGGCGATCGCCGAGCTGGTCGACGACGGCGAGCTGCTGCCGGTCCGGATCGACGGCTGGAAGCGCCCGGCGTACCTGCACAAGGACGCCCGGCTGCCGCGCCGGGTGAACACCCGCGCCCTGGTCAGCCCGTTCGACTCGCTGGTGTTCGAGCGCACCCGGACCGAGGTCCTGTTCGACTTCCGGTACCGGATCGAGATCTACGTCCCGGCCGAGAAGCGCGTGCACGGGTACTACGTGCTCCCGTTCCTGCTCGGGGACCGGCTGGTGGCCCGCGTCGACCTGAAGGCGGACCGCCCCGGCGGCGTACTGCTCGTCCAGTCGGCGCACGCCGAGCCGAAAGCACCGGTGGAGACCGCGGAGGAGCTGGCCGCCGAGCTGGTCCAGCTGGCCGGCTGGCTCGGCCTCGACCAGGTCCGGGTGGCCGGCGGCGGTGACCTCTCGCCCGCGCTGAGTGACGCCCTGCGCGGTTCCTGAGAGGATGCTGGGAACTTTCCGCCCGCCCCGAGCGTGGGTCAGGTGGGGCAGGGAGGGTGTCGGGGGACCCTGCGCCTACTGCGCGGCACTCGGCGGGCACCTCGGTGCACTGGAGGGAAGGGCACGATGCTCCGCATCGAACCCTTCCCTCCAGCACACCGAGGCACTCCGCCGAGCACCTGCTCGCTACGGCGCAGGGTCCCCCGACACCCTCCAAGGCACGCTGCGGGCGTGGCTTGGAACACCGGGCCCCGTACGATGGGGGACGCACGCCCTCCCGCGGGGGTCGGTCGTGCCCTGTCGGCGTTCGGCCGTACCCAGGCTTCAGCAGCAAGGAGTGAACTCCCCACCATGAAGGTTGTCGACAAGGTCCTGCGGATCGGCGAGGGCAAGATCCTCCGTCAGCTGCAGGGCATCGCGAAGATGGTCAACTCCATCGAGGACGACTTCGTCAATATGTCCGACGAAGAGCTGCGCGATCAGACCGCGGAGTTCAAGGAGCGGCACAAGAACGGGGAGTCCCTCGACCAGTTGCTCCCGGAGGCCTTCGCGGTGGTCCGGGAGGCGGCCAAGCGGACGCTGCACCAGCGGCACTACGACGTCCAGATCATGGGTGGCGCGGCGCTGCACCTCGGCAACATCGCCGAGATGAAGACCGGTGAGGGCAAGACCCTGGTCGGGACGCTGCCGACGTACCTGAACGCGCTGTCCGGCAAGGGCGTGCACGTGGTGACGGTGAACGACTACCTGGCCAAGTACCAGGCCGAGTGGATGGGCCGGGTGTACCACTTCCTCGGCCTCGACTACGGCGTGATCCTGCCGGAGATGTCCCCGGCCGAGCGCCGGATCGCCTACGCGAAGGACATCACCTACGGCACCAACAACGAGTTCGGCTTCGACTACCTGCGCGACAACATGGCGGGCAGCATCGAGGACTGCGTCCAGCGCGAGCACAACTACGCGATCGTGGACGAGGTGGACTCGATCCTGGTCGACGAGGCCCGGACCCCGCTGATCATCTCCGGCCCGGCCGAGGACTCGCAGCGCTGGTACGTCGAGATGGCCCGGATCGCGAACACGCTGAAGCCCTGGACGCTGGCCGACGAGGCCGAGCTGAAGAAGAAGAACCCGCGGGTCACCGACCTGGAGATCGACGAGACCAAGCGCCGGGTCGCCGACTACGACGTGGACGAGAAGAAGCGCACGGTCGCGATCCTCGAGCGCGGGATCGAGAAGGTCGAGGACCGGCTCGGCATCGACAACCTGTACGAGTCGGCCAACACCCCGCTGATCAGCTACCTGAACAACGCGCTGAAGGCCAAGGACCTGTTCCACCGGGACAAGGACTACGTGGTGGTCGACGGCGGCGAGGTGCTGATCGTCGACGAGCACACCGGCCGGACGCTGCACGGCCGCCGCTACAACGAGGGCCTGCACCAGGCGATCGAGGCCAAGGAAGGCGTCGAGATCAAGGAGGAGTACCAGACCCTCGCGACGATCACGCTGCAGAACTACTTCCGCCTCTACGACAAGCTGGCCGGCATGACCGGTACGGCGATGACCGAGGCGAACGAGTTCTCCAAGGTCTACAAGCTCGGTGTGGTGCCGATCCCGACCAACAAGCCGATGATCCGGGTCGAGGAGCGGGACCTGATCTACCGCACCGAGGACGCCAAGTTCGCCGCGGTGGTCAAGGACATCGTCGAGGTGCACAAGACCGGGCAGCCGATCCTGGTCGGCACCACGTCGGTGGAGAAGTCCGAGCGGCTGTCCCGGCTGCTGCTCAAGGAGAACGTCAAGCACGAGGTGCTGAACGCTAAGCAGCACGCGCGTGAGGCCGCGATCGTCGCCGAGGCCGGGCGCAAGGGCGCGGTCACGGTGGCCACCAACATGGCCGGTCGTGGTACCGACATCATCCTCGGCGGCAACCCGGAGTTCCTCGCCGACAAGGAGCTGCGGGCGCGCGGCATCGACCCGGCCGAGGACATCGAGCAGTACGAGTCGGAGTACCCGGCGCTGCTCGAGCAGTTCGAGAAGCAGGTCAAGGAGGAGCAGACCGAGGTCCGCGAGCTCGGCGGCCTGTATGTGCTGGGCACCGAGCGGCACGAGTCCCGCCGGATCGACAACCAGCTGCGCGGCCGTGCCGGCCGCCAGGGCGACCCGGGCAAGTCCCGGTTCTACCTGTCGCTGGAGGACGACCTGATGCGGCTGTTCAAGCGCGAGATGGTCGACTGGGCGATGTCGCGGAACAACGACGACAGCCAGCCGCTGGAGAACAAGGTCGTCACCAAGGCGATCGCCTCCGCGCAGGGCCAGGTCGAGGCGCAGAACTTCGAGACCCGGAAGAACATCCTCAAGTACGACGACGTGATGAACCGGCAGCGCCACGTCGTGTACGACGAGCGCCGCCGGGTGCTGGAGGGCGCCGACCTGCGCGACCAGGTGCAGGACATGCTCGAGGAGACCGTCACCGGGTACGTGCAGGGCGCGACCGCGGACGGGTTCGCCGAGGACTGGGACCTGGACGCGCTGTTCACCGCGATGAAGACGCTGTACAAGTCCGAGCTCACCGAGGAAGACCTGATCGAGGAGGCCGGCGGCGAGAAGGCCGGCCTGACCCAGGACTTCCTGATCGAGCGCTTCCTGGACGAGGCGCACGCGGCGTACGAACAGCGCGAAGAGCTGCTCGGCGAGGAGGCGATGCGCGAGCTGGAGCGGCGCGTCGTGCTGAGCGTGCTGGACCGCAAGTGGCGCGAGCACCTCTACGAGATGGACTACCTGCGCGAGGGCATCGGCCTGCGCGCGATGGCGCAGCGCGACCCGCTGGTCGAGTACCAGCGCGAGGGCTACGACATGTTCGCCTCGATGATGGAGTCGATCAAGGAGGAGTCGGTCGGCTTCATCTTCAACGTCGAGGTGGACGTGGAGGCGATGCGCGCCGAGATGGAGCTGGCGAACGAGGCCGCCCTGGCCGACGAGGACAGCCTCGAGGGCCGCCGGATCGAGGACATCCTGAAGCCGAACGCGCCGGTCGCCGAGTTCGCCCACCAGGGCGACGACGAGGAGCGGCCGCAGGACACCCCGCGGCAGGCGCCGCGGCTGCGCGCGAAGGGCCTGACGAACGAGCCCCGGCAGCAGCGGCTGACGTACTCCGCCCCGACCATCGACGGCGACGACGAGGTCGCGCAGCACCAGGACGCCGTAGAGGACGGCGCCCTGGAGTACGCCGGTACCCCGCGCAACGCCGCCTGCCCCTGCGGCTCCGGCAAGAAGTACAAGCGCTGCCACGGCGATCCCCAGTCGGACGTCTACAAGTTCTGAGCCTCACCTGCTGAACGGCCGGCCCGCACCTGCGGGCCGGCCGTTTGTGCTCCGCGGCTGGCGGGTTGTTTCACCGTTGGCCTGTTGCGGCCTGCCAGCGTTCACACAACCCGCCACCGGCATGTGGTGCAGGGCATGGCGGTGGGGCTGGGTGGTGTGGTGCGGTGGGGGTATGTGGCTGACGGAGCAGTTTGGGTTGGGGGTGCCTGTGGTGCAGGCGCCGATGGCGGGCGTGAGTGGTGGGGCGCTGACCGCTGCGGTCTCGGCTGCGGGCGGGTTGGGGATGCTGGGGGCGGGGTCGGCGGTTTCGGCGGAGTGGATCCGGGCCGAGGGCGCGATCGCCGCGGCGGGCGGGAAGCCGTACGGGATCGGGTTGATGGCCTGGTCGGTGGCCGACCACCCGGAGCATCTGGAGGCAGTCCTCGAACTGCGCCCGGCACTGGTCTCGCTGAGCTTCGGTGACTATGCGCCGTACGTCGGGACGCTCCAGCAGGCCGGGATCGTCGTCGCGACCCAGGCCGGGACCGTCGCCGATGCCCGCGAGGCGATCGCGGCCGGCGTCGACGTGATCGTTGCCCGCGGCGCCGAGGCGGGCGGCCACGGGCGGAACGCCGTCGCCACGCTTCCGCTGCTGCAGGCGATCCTCGACCTCACCGACCTCCCGGTACTGGCCGGCGGCGGCATCTCCGGCCCGCGCGGCCTGGCCGCCGTACTCGCGGCCGGCGCCGTCGGCGGCTGGATCGGTACGGCGTTCCTCACCTGCGTCGAGGCCCAGACGAAGGACCCCGCCCGGCAGCGTCTCCTCGAAGCCGACGAGACCGAGACGGTCTACGGCACGGTCTTCGACGCGGCGTCCCGGGCCGGCTGGCCGGACGAGTTCGGCGGACGGGCGCTACGGAACGCGTACTTCGACACCTGGCAGGGCCGCGAGCAGGACCTGAAGTCCGACGACGCCGCGCACGCCGAATACGTCGACGGCTCCCGCGCCGCCGACCCGGCCCGCGCCTCGATCTACGCGGGCCAGGGCGTCGGCGCTCTCACCGGTCAACCGACCGCAGCCGAGGTACTGACCGGTTTCGCGACGTACGGCGACTACTTGAGGGCGGCCCTCAGCGGCGGGTCCAAGTAGTTGTGGTGGGCAAGGACCAGGTCGTTGCAGAGTTGCCAGATCTGTTCCACCGGAAGGGTTCCGGCGGTTGCCGGGTCGAGCATGACTGCCTGGCGGATCGCCCGCGGGTCCTCGGTGAGGGCTGCTTGGACGGTCAGTTCGGAGACGTTCAGGTACGAGCGGTTGAGGGCGGCGCACTGCGCGGGGAGCTCGCCGACTGCTGTGGGTCGGATGCCCGAGGCATCTACCAGGCACGGCACCTCGACGATGGCCCCGGCCTGCAGGTTGGGGATGAGGCCCGTGTTCGGGACGTTGCCGTAGACGGTGCGAGGGGTGCCGGTCACGATGCTGTGGATGATTTGCGGCGCGTACTCCATCGTGGGGTCGACCTCGACGCGGTCGCCGGACTTCAGCGCGTTGCGGGTCTGTTCGTACGTCGCCAGGTTCTCCGCGACGATGTCCAGGTACGCGCCGACCGGTAGCCGGAGGCGTTCGACCTCGGAGGTGTGGCCCAGGTACCAGGGCACGTACTCCGAGGAGTGTTCGCTCGTCTCGGTCGGGTAGAAGCCGAGCCGCCGGTACATGTCGACGCGGACCCGCCGGAGCAGTTCCGGATCCGCCGCGATCGCCTCGTCGAGCCGGTCGTACAGGTTCTCGCGGTCGCGTTCGAAGCGCAGTACCCACGACTGGTGGTTGACGCCGGCGGCGAGGTAGGTGACGTCGTCGTACGGTACGCCGACCAGTTCGGACAGGCCCTGCATCGTCCAGTACACCGAGTGGCAGAGGCCGGCGACGTTCCGGACGCCGAGCTCCTTCAGGTACCAGACGTTCATCACCATCGGATTGGTGTAGTTGAGCAGCCAGGCATCGGGGCAGACCTCGTTGATGTCCTTCGCGAGGCCGCGCAGGACCGGGAAGGTCCGCAACGCCCGGAACACGCCGCCGACGCCGAGCGTGTCGCCGATCGTCTGCCGGAGTCCGTACCGCGCCGGGATCTCGAAGTCGACCTGCGTGGCCGCGTTCATCCCGACCTGCACGATGTTGATCACGAAGTCGGCCCCGTCGAGCGCTGCCCGGCGTTCGAGATGCGTCGTGATGGCCGGAGTCACGCCGTGCTCCCGAGCGATGTACGCCGCGGCCGCTGCCGCCGTGTCCAGCCGCTCCGGGTCGATGTCGTGCAGCCGGATCTCCAGCGGCCCGAGGTCCAGGCCGAACAGATCGGCCAGCAACCCCTGGGTGAACACCACGCTGCCGGCGCCGATGAACGCGATCGCCGTCATACCGTCACACTCCCGAGGGCCTCGTCCCAGGACGGTTGTGCCACGGTGCCGCCGGCGCCGCGGGTGGACAGCGAACCGCACGCGGCCGCGATCGCCAGCGCACGGTCCGGTTTGGATCCGTTCAGTACGGCGGCCACCCAGCCGGCGTCGAAGCTGTCGCCCGCACCCACCGCGTCGACGGTGTCGACCTTCACGGCCGGCGCGGTGATGACCTTGGAACCGTTGTGTGCAAGGGCTCCGTCGGCGCCGTTCTTGACCACGACGAGCGGACCGCGGCGCGCGAGGATGCCGGCCGCCTCCTCGACCGAGGGGTGCCCGGTGAGCGCCAGCGCCTCGGCCGCGTTCGGCAGGAAGTAGTCCGTGACCCGCAGCACCGGGTCGAGGACCATCCGGTCCCACTTCCCGGCCGGATCGTCGTTCGGATCCAGCGAGGTGGTCGCCTTCGCGGCCTTGGCCTCCTTGAAGATCCCCGCCAACCCCGCCGCCAACTTCGGCATCAGGTAGAACGACCCGGCATGCACATGCCGCACCGAGCTGATCAGCGTGCGCGGCACGTCCTCGGCGGTAGTACTGGGCAAACATCCCGGTGACGTCAGAATCGCACGATCGTCGCCCGAGGTGAGGATCGTGGTCAGCGGGGTCGGCAGCGCCGGATCGACCACCAGCGCGTCGACGTCCACGCCGCGGTCGGCCAGCGACGTACGGACGAAGTCGCCCGCCGGATCGTCACCGACCCGGCCGGCGAAGGCGACGCGCAGGCCGAGCCGAGCCGCCCCGCAGGCCATGATCGAGGCGGAGCCGCCGAGGACGAGGGAGCCGTGCGGAACGAGACGTTCCCGCTGGCCGAAGAGGATCGGCTGGTCGACGGGGCCGACGACCACGTCGGGGTTCGCGTCGCCGATCACGAGCAGATCGAACATGTTGTCAGCCTTTGAGTCCGGTGGAGGCCAGCGAGCGGATGAACGCTTTCTGGGCCAGGAGGAACCCCAGCAGGACGGGCAGCACCGTGATGACGTTGCCGGCCATCACGGCCGACCACTGGGTGTGGTGCTGCCCCTGGAACGTCGTCAGTCCCAGCTGGAGGGTGTACGTGGAGTCGCTGTTGATCGCGATCAACGGCCAGGTCAGGTCGTTCCAGGTGGCGAGGAACGTCAGTACGGCGACCGTGCTCAGCGCGGGCCGCGCGAGCGGCAGCACGATCGACACCAGGATCCGCAGCCGCCCGCAGCCGTCGAGCCAGGCGGCTTCCTCGAGTTCGCGGGGCAGCGAGACGAAGAACTGCCGGAACAGGAACACGGAAAGCGGTGTCACCAGCGACGGGACGATCAGCGCGCCGAGGGTGTCGATCAGGCCGAGCTGCTTCATCACCAGGAACGTCGGGATCATCGTCAGCTGGAACGGGATCACCATCGTGGCCAGCATCAGCCCGAGAACGAGCTTCGACCCGGCGAACCGGATCCGCGCGAACGCGTACCCGCCGAGCGATCCGAGCACCAGGTTCGCGGTCACGGCAACCGCGGAAACGATGAAGGAGTTCAGGAACCAGCGCGGAAACAGTGCGTTTCCGAGCACGTACCGGTAGCCGTCCAACCTGATGCTGTGCGGCCACAAGGCCGGTGGAAAGCGGTTGATTTCGGCGTTGCTCATCACGGAACTGACCAGCAGCCAGACCAGTGGCAACGCGAACAGCAGAGCCAATGGCGCGAGGACGAAATGCCAACCACTGATGCGTTTCATCGGGCTGCCACCCGCCTCCGGTAGACCTGCAGGGCGACGCCGACCACCAGGAGCGCGACCGCGAGTGTGTAGGCGGCCGCGGCGCTGTACCCGGCCGTGAACGTCTTGAACGCCTTCTCCCAGATGAAGTACACGATCACCGTCGTCGACCCGAGCGGCCCGCCCTTCGTGGTGACGAACACCAGGTCGAACACCTGCAGCGCGTTGATCGTCTGGAACAGCAGCAGGAAGATCGACACCGGTGTCAGCGCGGGCAGTGTCACGTGCCGCAGTACGCCCCAACGGCCCGCGCCGTCGATGCGGGCGGCCTCGACCAGATCGCTCGAAACCCCTTGCAGACCGGCCAGATAGACGATCACGCAGAACCCGGTCCCGCTCCACAACGAGATCGCGACGAGCAGATACAACGCTTGCCCCGGATCGCTGAAGAATCCCTGCGCGGGCAGCCCGACCTTGTGCAGCAGGGAGTTCGCCACGCCGAACTCCGGATCCAGTACGAACGAGAACAGCACGCCCTGCGCCGCCGCCGACACCACGAACGGTACGAACACCAGCGTCCGGTACAGCCCGATCAACGCGATCTTCCGGTCCAGCGCGATCGCGATCGCCAGCCCCGCGATCACGCTCAGCGGCACGTAGAGCACCGTGTAGACGAGCGTGTGCGAGACCGCCGACCCGAACGACGGATCCTTCAGCAGCGCCTTGTAGTTGGCCAGCCCGACCCACTCGCTCGGCGACACCAGGTCGTTGGTCTGGAACGACAGGAGCAACGACCACAGCACGGGTACGACGCTGAGCCCGAGGATCAGCAGTACCGACGGACTCACGAAAGCCCAGCCGGTCGCGCCCTCACCCCGCCGACGCCGCTTGGCCGCCCGGCTTCGCGGGTCAACGGTGAAAGTCCCGACCACGCCGCCATGGCTCGCCATCAGCTCGGCACCGCCAGCAACTGGTTGCACTGGTCAACGGCCTGCTTCAGCGCGTCCTCCGGACTCTGCTTGCCCAGCAGTACGGCGGCGATCGCCTGCCCGACCTGCTCGGAGATCTTCGGGTACGTCGTGATCGTCGGCCGCACCTTCGCGGTGTCGAGGGCCTTCACGAAGACGTCGAGTCCGTTCGTCTCGGCGGAGTGTTTCTTCCAGGCCGGCAGGTCCGCGGTCGCCTTGGTGATCGGCAGGCTGCCGCCCTTGATGTCCCACTGGATGTCCTGCGCCGGGTCGGCCAGCCAGCTGACGAACTCGGTGGCCGCCTTCACCTTCGCCTTGCCGTTGTCGAACACGGTCCAGGTGTCCGGCCCGGAGATCGTCACCGGCTTCCCGGAGTACGTCGGCAGCGGTACGACGCCGTAGTCGAGGCCGGCGTCCTTCAGCTGCGGGAGCTGCCAGGGGCCGGTGGCAACCATTCCCATCCGCCCGCCGAGGAACACCTGGTACAACTGCTCGCTGCCAGGCTTCGGGTCGACGTACAGGGACTTGTCGGTGCGTAGTTTGTCCAGCGTCCCGAGCGCCTGCGCGCCGACGGTGTCGAAGCCGACTTTCTTGCCGTCGCCGCTGACCACGTCGCCGCCGAGGTCCCAGATCATCGGCCAGATCCGCCACACCGTGTCCTCGTCGCCGACGCCCGGCCAGCCGGTGCCGAAGACACCCTTCGCCGGGTTCGTCAGCTGTTTCGACAGTGCGGTGAAGTCGTCCCAGGTCCAGCCGGGCTTGGGAGCGGGTACGCCGGCCGCGGCGAACAGTTTCTTGTTGTAGACAACGCAGAGCGAGTCGAGCAGCGCGGGCGCGGCCCGGACCTTGCCCTTCACGCTGACCGCGTCCTTCGCGGCCGGCCAGTAGTCGTCGATCTTCAGCTGGCCGGTCAGGTCGGCGACCTTCGGGGACTTGGTCAGGCTGGCGAGGTCCGACCCGAAGATGTACGCGATGTCCGGGTAGGACCCCGCCGCCAGACCCGCGGTGACCTTCTGCAGCATGCTGTCCGCGGTCACCCCGCCACCGCCGCCGACCACCTTGATCTTCGGATGGCTCTGGTTGAACGCGGCGATCAGCGAGTCGATCACCGCCTTGCCCAGATCCACCTGGCCGTGCCACAGATCGAGGGTGACGACACCGTTGGCGTCGGCGCCCTGGTTGTCGTTCTTGCCGCAGGCCGCGAGAGTTTCGGCGGTGACTGCTGCGGTGGCGGCGGCCGCGGCCCGGAGGACGGCGCGGCGGGACAGGTTTCGAGCATGCTGAGACATGTCGGTCTCCAGAAAGGGAGCGGAAAGAGGAGTTTCAGCAGGTCTTGCGGACGTACCCGGAGTCGCCCGGGACCGACACGTCCACATCGCGCTGCACGATCGACAACGTCCCGCCGAACTGCGAACACGCTTTCCGGAGGCCGTTGGCGGTGTACTCGATCACGATCACGTTGTTGCCGAAAGCATCGACGTAGCCGGCGCACTCGTCGTACTGGCCGCATTCCTCGGCGACCGCGAAGTCCAGGCCGACGGCCTGCCGGTCACCGGCCAGCTCGACGGTGTTCTTCTGACCGATGGCCAGGTTCTTGCTGTGCGCGTGGGTGGCCAGCAGCGTCAGGTACGCCTTGGCCTGGGTTGCGGTGAGCAACTTCTTCGAACGGGTGTAGCTGTCGTAGTTGTCCGGCTCGATCGCCTGGTAGCCCTTCGCGGCACAGCCGTCGATCCAGCCGTTCACCTTGGCGGCGATGCGGGTCCGTTTGGCGGCGGTACGGAGGTCGAGCAGCGGCTCGCCCCAGTCCTGGTCGATGACCAGGTTGCCGTTGGCATCACGCAGCAGCAGGTCCGAGGCCCACTGGTTCTGTTCGCCGGGCTGGACCTGGAAAGCGTTGACGTAGCAGATGTTGTAGAGGCCGGCCGCCGGAGCGGCGGTCCGGTCCCGGGTGACCACCTGGACGCCGGCGGGCGGGGTGTACGCGCCGCCGATCTGGTAGTCGAACTTCGCGTGCGCCGGCGGCAGCGTGACGGCGGCGTCGGCGGAGGTCCTGGTGAGAGTGAGGGCGGTGACTGCGAGGGCTGCCGACAATATGGCCGCGGTCGGCAGGCGGCGGGTGAGTCTGGACACGATTGCTCCATCGGTCCCGGGGACGCGACCCCGCCTCGGGTTACTCACCAACCCTGGCGCCGGAAAACCGGACTCCAGACCATCGGTCTGCTACCGGCTGGGTGCGTCACTGCCGCCCAGTTAAGCCAGTCGCGCGGGCACCCGTCAAGCGATTGGTTGCAAACGAATGCGCGCAACAGCCCGCAGATTGCGTTAGTGCGCAGTACGCTGAACTCTTGACAGAGGTCTTTTAAACCGGTTTGAATGCTGTTTAAACCGGTTTAAAGGAGCGCCAGCGTGACGAAACGACCGACGATCGCGGATGTTGCCCGGCGAGCGGGCGTGTCCAAGGGGTCGGTCTCTTTCGCCCTCAACGGCCGGCCCGGGCTGGCCCAGGCGACCGTGGACAAGATCCTCGCGGCCGCCGACGAGCTCGGCTGGCGGCCGAGCAACCGGGCGCGGTCGCTGTCGGTCTCGAAGGCGTTCGCGCTCGGCCTGGTGATCACCCGGGACCCGGCCGTGCTGTCGTCGGACCCGTTCTTCCCGGCGTTCATCGCCGGGGTCGAGAGCGTCCTGTCCACGCGCGGGCAGGCCTTGGTGCTGCAGGTGGTCGCCGACGGCGCGGAGGCGGACGGGTACCGGCGGCTCGCGCAGGACGCCCGGGTCGACGGGGTGTTCCTGTCCGACCTCCGGCACGACGACCCGCGGATCGACCTGCTGGTCGAGCTCGGCCTCCCGGCCGTGACGCTGAACAGCCCCGACGGCGAGTCGCCGTTCCCCGCCGTCGTCCTCGACGACCGGCCGGGCACCGTCGCGGTCGTCGAGCACCTGCTCGGCCTCGGGCACACCCGGATCGCGCACGTCGCCGGCCCGGCGTCGTTCGTGCACGCGACCGCCCGGTCCACGGCGCTCGTCGCGACCCTGGCCGCGGCGGGGTTGTCGCCGGTCGCGGTCGAGACCGGCGACTTCACCGCGGCCGGCGGGATCGAGGCGACCCGGCGGCTGCTCGCGCTGCCGGAGCCGCCGACCGCGATCGTCTACGCCAACGACCGGATGGCGATCGCCGGCCTGGGCGCGGCTCAGGCCGCGGGCCTGACCGTGCCGGACGACCTGAGCATCGCCGGCTTCGACGACAGCGAACTCGCCGAGTACGTGCACCCGGGCCTGACCACGGTCCGCGCGGACCCGTTCCGGTTCGGCGTCGCGGCCGCCGGGACGCTGAACCGGGTCGTCGACGGCGAGACCGACGTACCCGACATCGAGCTGCCGCCCGCGGAGCTCGTCGTACGGCGCTCCACCTCTGCACCCCCTGTCTAGGAGGACTCATGAAGTTGCAAGCTGGATTGCTGGCCTTCGTCCTGGCCGGCTCGCTGGCCGCGTGTGGCAGTGGTGGCGGCGCTGGTGACGCCGGCGCCGCGGCCAAGGCCCGCGGGCCGATCAAGATCTGGTACTCGAACAACGCCGAGGAAGTGGCCTGGGGCAAGCAGATGGTCGCGGCCTGGAACGCGCAGCACGCGGACCAGAAGATCACCGCCCAGGAGATCCCGACCGGGAAGTCGTCCGAGGAGGTGATCGGCGCCGCGATCACGGCCGGCAACGCGCCGTGCCTGATCTTCAACACCTCGCCGGCGTCGGTCTCGCAGTTCCAGAAGCAGGGCGGCCTGGTCCCGCTGGACGCCTCGTACATCGAAGCGCGGTCCGGTGACGTCGCGCAGCAGTACAAGTCGCCGGACGGCAAGTACTACCAGCTGCCGTGGAAGTCGAACCCGGTGATGATCTTCTACAACAAGAAGATCTTCGCGAAGGCCGGCATCACGAATCCTACGCTGAAGACGTACGACGATTTCCTGGCCGCGTCGCGGAAGATCGTCGCGTCGAAGGCGGCCAAGTTCGCGATCTACCCGGCGCCGAGCAACGAGTTCTTCCAGTCCTGGTTCGACTTCTACCCGCTGCACGCCGCCGAGACCGGCGGCAAGCAACTGGTGGCCGACGGCAAGGCGACGTTCGCCTCCGACGAGGGCAAGAAGGTGGCCGGCTTCTGGCGGACGATGTACCAGGACAAGCTGGCCTCGCAGGAGAAGTATACCGGTGACGCCTTCGTCGACGGGACCGCGGCGATGGCCGTGGTCGGTCCGTGGGCGATCGCGACGTACAAGGGCAAGGTCGACTGGGGCGTCGTGCCGGTGCCGACCTCGTCCGGCAAGCCGGCGTCGGAGATCCACACCTTCAGCGACGCGAAGAACGTCGCGATGTACTCCGCGTGCAAGAACCGCGGGACGGCCGCCGACGTGCTGAAGTTCGCCACCAGCAAGGACCAGGACGGCAAGTTCCTGGCCGCGACCGGACAGATGCCGCTGCGCAAGGACGTCGCGTCGACGTACGCCGACTACTTCGCCAAGAACCCCGACTACAAGCTGTTCGCCGACCAGGCGTCGCGGACCGTCGAGGTGCCCAACGTACCGAACTCGATCACGATCTGGCAGACCTTCCGGGACGCCTACTCCAAGTCCGTGATCTTCGGCCAGCAAGACGTCGGCTCGTCCCTGGACAGCGCCGCGCAGAAGGTCGATCAACTCGTCAAGCAATCATGAGACGTGGGCTGATCGGCCGGGTCCTCGGGGCGCACCCGGTCGGGACGGTGTTCGTCGCGCCGTACGTCGTGTTCCTGGCCGCGGTGTTCGCGTATCCGCTCGGGTTCGCCGTGTACATGTCGTTCCACGACTACTTCTTCGCGGCGCCCGGGGCGGTGGTGGACCGGCCGTTCGTGGGGTTCGCCAACTATGTGACGGTGCTCTCGGATCCCGCCGTACGGCGGGCGTTCGGGAACGTGCTGATCTTCCTGGTGATCAACGTCCCGCTGACGGTCGTGCTGTCGCTGGGCCTCGCCAACGCGCTGAACGCCGCGATCCGCTGGCGCACGTTCTTCCGCGTCTCGTACTACGTGCCGTACGTGACGGCGTCCGTCGCGGTCGTGGGCGTCTGGCTGTTCCTCTTCAACTCCAACGGCCTCGTCAACTCGGTGCTCGGCCCACTCGCTCCTGACCCGTCCTGGTTGGTGAACTCGTCGCTGGCCATGCCGACGGTCGCCGTGTACGTGACCTGGAAACAGCTCGGCTTCTTCATCCTGCTCTACCTGGCCGCGCTGCAGAACGTCTCGAAAGACCTGTACGAGGCGGCATCCATGGACGGCGCCGGGCGGTGGAAGTCGTTCCTCAACGTGACTGTTCCGGGTGTGCGGCCGGCGACGACGCTGGTCGTGCTGCTGGCCACGGTGACCGGAGCGAACCTGTTCACCGAGCCCTACCTGCTGACCGGAGGCGGCGGTCCGGACGGAGCGTCCGCGTCCCCGGTCCTGATCATGTACCAGCGAGGCATCGAGCAGGGTCATCCCGACGTGGGGTCGGCGATCGGGGTGCTGCTGGTGATCGGCGTGTTGCTGCTGGCGCTGCTCGAACGCCGGTTCGTCGGGAGGGAGGAGTCGTGAAGCTGAAGTTCGTCGCGCTGCTGATCGGCGCCTTCGTGTTCCTGTTCCCGTTCTACTACATGCTGATCGGCTCGCTGCAGACCGAACCGGATCCGTCCGTTTCCGGAGCGTTTCCGAAACCCGGAAACCTGACTTTCCACAACTACGCGGAGATCGACAAGGCGATCGACCTCGGCCGCTCGCTGATCAACTCCGGGATCTTCACCGGGGGCGTGATCCTCGGGACGCTGGTGTTCGGCGTCCTCGCGGGCTATGCGCTGGCCCGATTGCAGTTCCGCGGGCGAGGCCTGGTGTTCAACCTGATGCTGCTGATCCAGGTCGTGCCGTTCCAGCTGCTGACGATCCCGCTGTACGTGCTGATCGTGCGCAGTTACGGCCTGGCGGACTCCTACCTCGGGATGATCCTGCCGTTCCTGATCAACTCCACCGCGGTGTTCGTTTTCCGCCAGTACTTCCTGCAGTTGCCGGCCGAGCTGTTCGACGCGGCCCGGATCGACGGCGCGTCGGAGCTGAGCATCCTGTGGCGGGTCGCCGTACCGCTCGTCCGTCCGGCACTGCTGACCGCCGTACTGCTGACCTTCATCGGGCCGTGGAACGAGTTCCTCTGGCCGTTCCTGATCACCAAGCAGCAGGACCTGCAACCGCTTGCGGTCTCGTTGTCCAACTACCTGACCACCGTCTCGGCGCGGGCGGCCAATCCGTTCGGCGCCGTCCTCGCCGGTGCGTGCGTACTGGCCGCGCCCGCGGTCGGGCTGTTCCTGATCTTCCAGCGCCGGTTCATCTCCACGAACCTGTCCTCCGGCGTCAAAGGCTAATTCCAGAAGGGCTTCCTGTGACTTTTCCCTACACCCTCACCCGTGTCGGCGTACTGATGACGGCGGAGCCGGGCAACGAGCTCGAGGCGGAGGGAGTGCTGAATCCGGCCACCGGGCACACCCCCGACGGGCAGCTGTACCTGCTGCCCCGGCTCGTTGCTTCCGGCAACGTGTCACGGGTCGGGCTGGCCGCCGTCGTCCTGGCCGACGGCGTACCGGCCGGCGTCCGCCGGGAAGGGGTCGTGCTCGCACCGGACGAAGGCTGGGAGCGCGGCACCAATAACGCGGGTGTCGAGGATCCGCGGGTGACCTACGTACCGTCGCTCGGGCTGCACGTGATGACGTACGTCGCCTACGGCCCGCTCGGTCCGAAGCCCGCGCTCGCCGTGTCGTCGGACCTGCGGGAGTGGCGGCGGCTCGGACCGCTGCACTTCGAGTACCAGCCCGGGCTGGACACGGACCTGAACCTGTTTCCGAACAAGGACACCGTTTTCTTTCCCGAGCCGGTGCCGGGCCCGGACGGCGAGCCGTCGTACGCGATGCTGCATCGGCCGATGTGGGACCTCGGCTGGTTCCGGGAGGGTGAGGGGGTGCACCTGCCGGCCGGGATCACCGACGACCGGCCGGGGATCTGGGTGTCGTTCGTACCGGTCGCGGCCGTCGAGGACGATCTGCGCAACCTCGTCCACCTGCGCGACCACCGGCTGGTCGCGATGCCGGAGTACCCGTTCGAGGAGCTGAAGATCGGCGCCGGTCCCGCGCCGCTGCGGGTCCCCGAGGGCTGGCTGGTGATCCACCACGGCGTCACCGGCGAGCAGCCGCAGGGGTTCGACCCGACCACCCAGAAGGTCCGGTACGCCGCCGGCGCGCTGATCCTCGACCCGGCCGACGTCACCCGTGTCGTCGCCCGGACCGCCGAGCCGCTGATGGTCCCGGAAACCGAAGCGGAAAAGGTCGGAACTGTCGGAAACGTCGTTTTCCCGACCGCGATCGAGGAGATCGACGGCACCCGCTACGTCTTCTACGGCATGGCCGACGCCGCCATCGGCGTCGCCAGATTGGACCGGACACCATGAAACCGTCCCGCCGCGCCGTCCTCGGCGGAGCTGCCGCGGCTGTCGCGGCATCGACCATCTCGCTGCCGGCCACCGCCGCCGGACGCCTGTCGAACCTGGCCCATCTCGACTTCCTGCGCACCCCCGTCACCCCGCCCGCGGCGCCGGGTCATTCCACGTACGGCTCCGGACCGCTCGGCGTGCTGTGGACGTACGCGGAGCACCAGGCGGACGGCTCGTACCGGCGGGTGGGCGGCGGAACGTACGACGCCGCGACGAACACCTACGGACAGGGCGCGTACAACGCCGACGACATCGCGCGTGCTGCCGTCGTGTACGTACGGCACTGGAAGTTGTTCCGCCGTACGACGTCACTCGACGCGGCCCGTGGACTCCTGCGGTCGTTGACCTACCTCCAGTCGCCCAACGGCAACGTGGTCCTGTGGATGCAGCCCGACGGCACGCTGAACCCGAGCGCCGAGCCGGTCGAGCTGCCGGACCCGTCCGACTCCGGCCCGTCGTACTGGCTGGCTCGGACGGTCTGGGCACTCGGGGAGGGGTACGCCGCGTTCCGCCCCGTGGACAGCGTTTTCGCGGGTTTCCTCCGGGAGCGGCTCGAGCTGGCGATCGCGGCGCTCGAGCGCCAGGTCCTGGTGCGGTACGGCGACTACAACGTGGTCGACGGCCGCCGCCTGCCGGCCTGGCTGATCGTCAACGGCGCCGACGCGACGTCGGAGGCCGTGCTGGGGCTGGCGGCGTACGTCCGCGCAGGCGGTTCGCCGCCCGCGCGCCGTGTGCTTGCCCGGTTCGCAGAGGGCATCGCGAAGATGGGTGCCGGATCGACCCGGGAATGGCCGTTCCGCGCGTTGCTGCCGTGGGGCGAGTCGATCTCCGACTGGCACGCGTGGGGCGCACAGATGCCGTCCGCCCTCGCGGCTGCCGCGTCCGCCCTCGGCAACCGTGACCTCCTGCAGCCGGCGATCGGCGACACTGCCGGGTTCACCCCGCTGCTGCTCACCGCGGGCGGCCCCGACAACGGCTGGCTGCCCGCGCCGGTCGACCGGTCCCAGATCGCGTACGGCGTCGACGCCCGACTGCAAGCTGTTCTCGCGCTCGGGCAGCAGCACCTCGCCGCCTTCGTCGCCGCCTGGTACTTCGGCGCGAACCACGCCGGCGCACCGACGTACGACGCCGCGACCGGCCGCACGTACGACGGCATCTCCGGCGACGGCGTGATCAACCGGAACTCCGGCGCCGAGTCCACCATCCACGGCCAGCTGTCGATGCTCGCCCTGGACGCGAACCCGGACATCCCGCGCCTGTCGGGCACCCCGGCGTACGACGGTCTGCGCCTCGTCGAGGCAGAGTCGGGTACCGGCGGACAGGTGGTCACCCCGCCCGCGGCCTGGACCGGCGAATCCCAATGGAGCAACGGGTCCTACCTGGCCCTGGACGGAACTGCGACCTGGACACTGCCGGCCGCGACCCAGCCGCGTCTCGTCCTGCCGGTCGTCAACGTCACCGAGCATCCGGACCGGACTGTCTGGAGTTCCGGCGGCAAGGTGCTGGGGACTCTCAACTACCGCGGCGGTCCGCAAGGCATCTCCGCGGCACCGGGCGCGCTCCTGCCGTTGACCCTTGCGAAACCGTTGCCCGCTACCGCGACTCGGATGACCGCTACCGGCACAGGCCAGCTAGACGCCCTGCTCCTGATTCCGTTGATCAGCAGCCTCCGCATCGGCCGCGCCACCTTGCTGGTCAGTGTCGACACTCGCCCGGTCAGGGTTCTTGGCGAGCACGCGTGGAACTACGACGCGTCCGGCAAATTGGTTGCCCAAGGCAAGGCAATCGTCGAGCCCGGCGGATTCACCGTGGTGCTCGGCTGAGCGCGTCGGCGCACCAGTTCGCGACGGCCAGCAGCGCTTGACCGCGCTGCTGGAACAGGTGCCGGCTGTCGGCCTGCTGGTGGTAGGCGCTGTGCGTCGCGTCGGACGCGCGTCCGAGCAGGTGGGGGAGCAGCCACGCGTACTTCACGCCGGACGCCATCACCGCGAGACGGACCTGGTCCGGGTCGCCGCGCCAGCCCGCCTCGTGGAGGCCGTCGAGGTAGTTCGCGATGCAGGTCTCGGCGAGATCCGGCATCCGTTCGGCGGGCCAGAACAGGTCGAACACCGCGTCCGGGATGTAGTTGCCGATGTCCTCGCCGAGCGCGCCGTCGCCGAGGAACGACCAGTCGAACAGCGCCAGCTCGCCGGTCGGCCGCTCGATCACGTTCGAGACCCAGAAGTCCAGGTGGCAGCGGGCCCGGGGGAGTGCGGCGACCAGATTCAGGAGGGCGTCGCGATGTACCAGCAGAGCTGTCCAGGCCTGGCGGAGTTCAGGCGGCCAGCTGTCGCGGACGAGCGGCTGCTGCCAGGCGTCGTCGTCGGTCATCAGGTGCCACGGGACGACGCGGGTCGTCGAGTAGTCGCGCAGGAAACCGGTTGACGTCCACGGTCGCTCGGTCGCGGGCAGCGCCTGCCAACGGCCGCAGGCCCTTGCCAGTACGGCGTGTTCCGCGAGGCTGAAGTGGGTGCCCGGCGTACCGGCGATGTCCTCCATCAGGATCTCGGCACCGTCGGGCCGTTCGACGACCTCGGCCGCCGGGAGCACGAGCCCGGCGTCGGCGAGCCGGGCGCGGAGCTCGTCGTCGCGGTACACCTCGAGCTCGCGGCGCCAGTAGTTCCAGTGCCGCGGATCGGACGACGCGGCCCACGGACCGGTCTCGCTGGCCGGCCGCTTGAGTTCCTTCCGTACGGAGGTGCGCCCGTCGGCATACGTCACCCGCTCGACGTTCGCCGTCACCGCGTTGAGCGGATTGTGCCGCAACGCCTCGGTCCCCACCTCGGTCATGCCGAGCAGTGTGTCAGCCGATGAGGATCTTGGGTGGCAATCCGGTCAGGGCTTTCACATCGCGAGTCAGGTGGGCCTGGTCGGCGTAGCCGGTGATCATCGCGACGTCGGCGAGGGGGAGGCCGGTGCGGGCGTGGTCGAGGGCGACGTTCATCCACAGCACGCGGTCGAGCAGCTTCGGGCCGTAGCCGAACGCGTCCAGGCAGCGGCGGTGCAGTTGCCGTTCGCTCAGACCGATCGTGCCGGCCAGGCGGGAGACGCCGGCGGTACCGCGGAGCAGGCCGCTGCGGACACTGTGCAGGACCTGCGCCGTCAGGGCATCCGTCGGTTCTTCGGCCAGCCGGGCCACTTCCAGGTCGAGCGCGGTCGGCTGATCGGGCGCCGGCAGGATGCGGTCGAGCAGGCGGCGCGTGCGGTTCGGCGACCAGAGATCGGCGAGTGGGACCAGCTCGTTGAGCAGCTCACGGGCCGGCACCCCGAAGAACCCCGGCGCGGCACCCGGCGCGAACCGGATCCCGGCGTACCGCGTCCCGCGCGGTGCACTGCCGACCCACGCCCGGTCGTCCGGGCCGGCGACGTACAGCTCGTCGTCCATCAGCAGCAGGTCCATGCAGCCGTCGGGCAGGATCCGGAACTCGCCGCCCTCCGCGGTCCGCGTCCAGAGCTCGGCACCGGCGACGCGCGCAGGACGCTCCCGGTACGGCTCGACAGCTATCGTCACAGGTCCAGTCTGCTACGGGCCGCCGACAGTTCGGCGGCGCGCGTCCCGGAGGAGGACTCATGCCACGCCGTGATGATTTGTCGGGGATCCCACTGCTCGGGCGGACCGTCGCGCCGGAGGGCTCCGGGTTGGTACTCGCGGAGTGGGAGGCCGCGGGCCGTACGTCGGACCAGGTCGCGTGGCAGGCGCCGCTGCATGTCCACCACACCGACGACGAGGCCTGGTACGTGCTGTCCGGGACGCTCCGGCTGAACATCGACGGCGAGTACTACGACGTACCGGCCGGGTCCGGGATCGTCGGGCCGCGGGGCGTGCCGCACACGTTCGGCAACCCGAGCGAGGAGCCCGCCCGGTACGTGCTGGTGATGTCGGCCACGACCCGCGCGATGCTCGCGGAGCTGCACGGTGGTTTCTCGGGTGACGCGGCCGCGCTGTTCGAGAAGTACGGGTGCTCGTTGCTGAGCTGATCAGCGCGGGAGGACCACGTCCACGACCGGTACGTCGACCGGGAGGTACTTGACCAGGGCAACGTTCTCCCGGACCAGCTCGTCGCGCAGCGCCGTACCGGTGCGGCGGTCGATCACGGTCCGCCAGATCTCGTTCCGCCGGAAGTAGTCCCCGCCGGCCCGCAGGAACCGCTCGTCCTTAGCGAACACCCGGTACGACGACTCGGCCGGTACGTCGGCGAGGATCTCGCCCTCCAGGTACCGCTCGCCGACGCCGACGCGCAGCTGGAACGTCTGGTCGGTGTCGTTGCGGAACTGCAGGTCCACGTAGTTGTAGACGATGCTGCAACCGACACCCCACGGCAGCACCCGGCCGTTGTCCGGGAACGGGTCGAAGCTGTGCGTCGACCGCTGCGTCACGGTCAACGGAGAGTGCAGGACCATCCAGTGCAGCAGGTTCGCGAGCTGGCAGATGCCGCCGCCGACACCGGGCTTGGCCTGCCCGTTCGAGAGCCGCATGCCCTTCTGGTACCCCTTGCGGCGGGTCGCGTTACCGACCACCTTGTTGAACGAGAACGTCTCACCCGGACGGATCAGCAGCCCGTCCACCTGGGCGCACGCGAGCTTCAGGTTCGTGACCTTGTTGTGCTGCATCCACATCTCGGTCTCCCCGAGCTGACGCAGCAGCAGCGACTTGTGGCGCTTGATCCGCACCGGCAGGTCGGTGCCCTCGCGCGTCCCGGCGTACGGCGTACTCGACCGCATCCACTCGACGCGCTTCACCGCCCGGTGGTAGCGCACCGCCAGCGGGTACAACAGACGGATCCGCTCGCTCCACCGCTTCCGCCGTACGGCCGGCATCACCCGCGCCCGCTCGGCAGCAGTCAGCTCCTGCACCTCGATCCGCCACGACTTCGGCGTACCTTCATCCAGCGGTGTGACAGTTGTGCTCACAGACATACCCGTTTCCCCGAGGCCGATCCGGTCACCGTACGCCGCCGCGCCCCCGACCAGGTGACGACAGCAGCACAATCGAATTGCGCAATCTGAGACGCTTCACAGGCCCAAAGAGTTGGAATCCATTTGCGGCCGATGTGCTGAGCGTCGTCAGAGACCAACGAACCCGCCTTACTGCGCCGCGGCGGATCCAGCAGGTGCTCAAGTTCGTCAGCCGAGTTCGAGCGCGGTGCAGACCCAGCGGTTCCGGCGTACCTCCAGCCGAAGCGCGACGGCCCGCGAGCGCTCGCCGTGCCGCACGTGGGCCGCGATCTCGGCGATTCCCGGCTCCGGCTCGAACACCCGCACCGACCGTACTGTGCTCTTCTCCTTGGCGCCTCGGGTGCCCGCCGTCGTGTTCAGCCCCAGCAACCGAACCCGCCGATTCAGCTCCAGGAACACCCGATCACTGGTGAACCGCACCAACTGCGAAAGCGGCCGATCCCCCACCAGCACCTCAGAAACCGCCTGAGCCAACCGCCCACCCCACAACCGAACATCAGGCAACCCAGGCAGTTCGTCCCGCCCCACAGCGACCGGCGTGCTGGCTTCCTCCCGCCCCACGGCGGCGGGCGTGCTGGCTTCCTCCCGCCCCACGGCGGCCGGCGTGCTGGCTGAGGTGGTGTTGGGAGGGGAGTCGGGAGTGGGAAGGGATGTGAGCGGTGCCTGGGCTCCGTCAGTCCGCTCAGGCACCGCGCTCGCCGACGCAGACGGGATGCTCGCCGAGGCGGACGGGGTGCTCGCCGGGGCGGACGGGATGTTCGCCGACGCAGACGGGATGGCGGAGACGCCGAGACGCGTGATGGCCTGCAGCCGGGCCGCCAGGGCGCCTTCGGTCAGCTCCCCGGCGTACCGCGTCGTCGCAGGCACGAAGTGCTCGCCGTCCCGCCGCACCGACCGCAACCGAGGCCGAGCCACCGCCTCAAACATCCCGGTCTCCGACTCACCACTCGCCGACCCACCCGCAGCACCAGCCGAGCCCGCGGAGCTCCCCGCGCTACCGACGGTCGAACGCGCGGGCCTGCCCGCAGTACCAACTGCCGCGCCCACAGAGTCAACGGTCGAGCTCGTGGAGTTGCCGGCAGTACCGACGGCTGAGCCCGCGGGGTTGCCCGCAGTACCGACGGTCGAGCCCGCGGGGTTGCCCGCAGTACCGACGGTCGAGCCCGCGGAGTTGCCAGCAGTACCAACGGCTGAGCCCTTGGAGTTGTCCGCAGTACCGACGGCAGAGCCCGCGGGGTTGCCCGCAGTACCAACTGCCACGCCCGCAGAGTCAACGCTCGAGCTCGTGGAGTTGCCCGCGGCACGAACCAGCGACATCCGCACCGCGCTAGCCGCAGTGCCAGCCGGGCCGTTTACACCGCCTGCAGTACCGGCCCGGGTGTCTACAGCAGCTGAAGTATTAGGCGAGCTGTTGGCGCTAGACGTCGTACGAGCCGAGTTGTCTGCGTCAGCAACTGTGGTGTCATCCGCTGGGCTGTTTGCGGCAGGAGCCGCGGTACGGGTCGTCGGGTTGTCTGCAGCGGCCGAGGTACTAGCCGGGCTGTTGACCGCACCAGCTGACTCGCTGGCCTTTGGTTCGGGTGTGGCGAGGCGTAGGCCGGGTGTCTTGCTGGCTGGCGGCTCGCCTGGCTCGGGGGTGGTCGGATCAGTTGCTGCGGGGTCGAGCGCGCTGGTGACTGCACCTGAGGTGGTGAGGTCGGGTGTTGTGGGGTTGGGGACCAGGGTGAGGTCGGGGGCGGTGGAGGTGGGGATCGGCTCGGGGAGGTTGGGGAGGGGGTTGCTGGGCATGGGAGCCTCCGGGGCTTGTGGTGCTGGGGTGGTGACGGGCGGAGCGGGGTGAGGGACGGGCGCGGTGGGGGCTTGCGTCGTACCAGCGGGGTCCTCGGTGCCTGTGGGTACGGCGGTGAGGGGAGCTTTGGGCTGGAGGTCGTCCGGCTGGAGGCTGTGCTGGCTCATGTCACTGCTCCTGTTGATGAGGCGGGAGGCGATCGCCGTGGGGTGCGGGCGGGGTACGGAGGACCTGCCCGGGGAGGATGAGGTCGGGGTCGTTCCCGATCACGTGACGGTTCGCGGCGTACCAGTCGTGCCAGCGGGCTTCGACTGCTTCGGTGGTTGCGGACGGGCCGAGTTCGCGGGCGGCGATGCTCCAGAGCGAGTCACCTGCGCGTACGACGACACTCACCGGGACGGTCGGCCGCAGGTCGGTGTACCGCGTGGGCGCCCCGTCGGTCGGCCGATCCGGCACCCCCACCCGCCCACCCGTCTGCTGCCCGCGCGCGCCGGCCTTGCCCGGCGTACCCGGCGTACCC